>JAOZMX010000166.1 GCA_029934065.1 Bacteroidales bacterium | reverse complement strand
TCTTTCAGGTAATTTTCAATAATATCCGATAGGCTCCGTCCCTTATCCTTGGCATATGATTTTGCTTTTTCGATAATGGATTTTTCAATGGTTAATGTTAATTTTGTATTCATAAATCACATTTTTTATTTTCACATACAAAGATAATAAACCTGTTTTACCCGTGCAAATATTTTTTAAATCATACGTTTCTTTCATTTCGAGGCTAAACTTTTATAAACGAAAAGTGCCATTCGAGAGATTTTTCCATGTGAAACCTACCGGTACGGTATCTTTTCCTTGAATTCTTTTTCAACGTATTGTTTCAGTAATACGGTATCCGGCAGTTGTAGCATATACTTCTGTACAAAAAGGTTTTTGTCCATTCCGGCAGTTGCGTATTTCACCAGAGCATGATCTTTTTCGGCAACCAGCAGAATCCCTACCGGTTGGTTGTCGTCCGGTTCGCAAATTTCAGCTTTGAAGTAATTAAGGTATGTGTTTAACTGGCCGATATCACCATGTTCGAATTCTACAATGTAAAACCCAATCAACCAGTTTCTTGCTGTAAGCATTTGGTTTACGGCATTTACAGCCGAATGCTGAAGCGTGAGGTGGAGTTGCTGTATGGTTGAAAGAAGGTTTCTGAAATCGTTCATGTCTTTTATTTTATCAAATAAGTGTGTTTTTGTCTGAACGGTTTCAACACAATAATCTGAAATGTCAACAGCTTCGTCCCAAAGTGATTCAAATTTCTGCAGTGCATATATTATATCATTGCTGTTTTTGAGCTGTACATTAAATTCATAGTTGGCAACCAAACCGGATTCTGAAAAATTGCTTGAACCGGTAATTACATTTCCAAAATCCCTGTCATCTTTGAAATAGCGGCTTATGTAAACTTTGGCATGTAGAATGTGGTGAAAAAAAATCTGTAAATTCAGTCAGATACAGTTTTGGAGAGGGTTTTTGCAAGAAGTCCTTCTTACAACGGTTTTGCGGGCGCCGAAGAGTCCGCTTTTACTTCGAGTAGGCAATTCCTTATGAAAAGAGTGGACAGGCCCGGAGCATGCATCACACCTCGCCGCATCCCTTTGTTCTCCGTAGTTTCAGCCTATGCGGATGCTTTCCACAGGTCTTTGCCGGTGCATTGTCGGGCCTATGGTTGGAATGTTTTGAAAGCCCCTATTTCACAATAAGTTTTTTCCGAGTAACAAAATCCGCTCCCTTCACCTCCATAATATGCACACCGGGCAGCAATGCCGGTATATCCAAATGAAATTTCCGGAGTACGGGATGTGAACAGTATGATCGTTTATTTCAGCCAGCGGTCGAGCCAGTCGAAGAAGGTGCGTTGCCACAAAATGGCATTTTGCGGTTGAAGTACCCAGTGGTTTTCGTCCGGGAAATAGAGAAATTCGGCCGGAACGTCCAGTAGTACTGCCGCATTAAAAGCGGTCATGCCCTGTGTATAAACCACGCGGTAATCTTTTTCGCCGTGAATGATCAGGATGGGAGTATCCCAGTTCTGAACCAGTTTGTGAGGTGAATGTTTGTAGGATTCCATGGCGGTTTTGTTGTCGAATTCCCAGAAAGCACCGCCTTTGTCCCAGTTTTCAAACCACATCTCTTCGGTTTCGAGGTATTGGGCTTCTTCGTTAAAGATACCGTCGTGGGCGATAAAGGCTTTGAATCGGCCGTTGTGGATGCCGGCGAGATAATAGACGGCATAACCGCCGGCACTGGCGCCGATGGCCCCGAGATGATCCTCGTCCACATAAGGCTCTTTTGCCATTTCATCAATGGCGGTGAGGTAATCCTGCATGCTTTTGCCGTAATAGTCGCCGCTGATCTCCTCCTGCCATGCTTGTCCGAATCCCGAAACACCTCTTCTGTTGGGGGCGACAACGATATAATCGTTAGCTACCATCATCTGATAATTCCAGCGGTAGTGGAAACTCTGGCTCAAAGGACCCTGCGGGCCACCTTTGCAGTAAAGCAAAGTCGGATATTTTTTACCGGGATCGAAGTGCGGCGGGTAGATGATCCAGGTAAGCATATCTTTTCCGTCTTTGGTCTTCATCCAGCGGCCTTCGGTTTTGCCCATCTCTATTTTAGCGAGCAGGTCTTTATTGGTAAAGGTAATTTGCTGTGCCTTACCCGTGGCCGGGTCAACGGCAAACAACTCGGTGGGCAACGCCATGGTTTGCTTGGTGGCGATCAGCTTATCGCCTGCCGGTGTTACCGTGCGGTAGTCATGCAGCCCTTCGGTGATCTTTCTGATCTTGCCGTCGTTCATGGTATATTGATAGATCTGGAAAGTTCCTTTCACATCGCTTGTAAAGTAGATCGACTTGCTGTCGGCCGACCATTGCAGGCTTCCCACGTTTTGATCGAAATCTTTGGTGGCATAAGTTTTTTCACCTGTTTCGGTATTCATCACAAACAAGCGGTTCTTGTCCGATTCGTATCCGTCGCGTTCCATGCTTTCCCATGCAATGTATTTTCCGTCGGGCGAATATACCGGAGCGATGTCGAATCCCATTATTCCTTTGGTGAAATTCACTGTTTTTCCCGTTTCAAGATCATAAATGTAATTCTCCGAATTGGTTGACAGCGAGTATTGTTTGCCTTTCATTTTCTTGCTGGTGTAGGCCAGTTTTTTGCTGTCGGGGCTCCAGTTGATCTGTTCCATGCCTCCCCAGGGTTTCATGGGGGCATCCCATTCTTCTCCTTCAAGGATATCCTTGTCGTTCCAAACTTTGGTGCCGTCGTAATCGGCAATGAAGACATGGCTCCACGAGTCGGTCCATGTATCCCAGTGGCGGTACATCAAATCGTCGATCAACCTGCCCGATGCCTTTGGCAATCCTTCATATATTTTTTTAAACTTATTGTTTACGGGTACTTCTTTGGTATAGACGATCTTTTTTTGATCGGGCGAATATTTGAATCCCGTGATCCCGCCGTCGATGTTGGTGATTTGCCGGCGGCCGGTGCCGTCGGGGTTCATCTCCCACATTTGTACCGAGCCGCTCTCCGAGGTCAGAAATCCGATCTTTTTTCCGTCGGGACGCCAGATGGCATTGTATTCGCTTTTTGCCGTTCGCGTGATCCTTTTTTGATTTTTTCCGTCGGTGTCAACAGTGTACAGGTCGCGGTTGCCCTTGTTTTGTTCGATACTGTAATAGGAGACGCCGTAAACGATGGTCTTGCCGTCGGGCGACACCTGCGGGTCACTCACGCGGCCGAAAGCCCACAAAACCTCCGGTGTCATTCTGTCGCTTGTGAGTTTCAGGTCAGGCTTGTCGATGATATTTTCGGTATTCTGTTTGGGGGATTTTTCCGGTTGCCCGCACGAGGCAAATATCAGCATTGCCAACGGGAGCATGATAACAAAGAATTTTTTCATTGGATTAAAATTTTGGTGAATTGATTTAAAATATGCAGCAAAAGTACAAAATTGGACGGAAGATGTGGTGTAACATCTTCGTGTAAAAAAAACTCTATCTTTGCCCGCAAAATTTAAGTCGGGATTTATGATTGAAAAAGCAATAAAACATTCCGTTGATGTAAAGCGGAAAATATTGAAAAGCAAAACATTGCTAAAAATACTCCGGGATGTGGCGGATGAAATGGTCGGTTTGTTCGAACGTGATGGCAAAGTCTTGTTTTGTGGCAACGGAGGGAGTGCTGCGGATGCCCAGCATCTTGCCGCCGAGCTTTCCGGAAAGTTCTATTTCGATCGTCCGCCGTTGTTTGCCGAAGCGTTGCACGTGAATACTTCATATATCACGGCAGTGGCCAACGACTATTCGTACGACGAGATTTTTGCGCGCCTTGTCAAGGCAAAAGGACGCAAGGGAGACATGCTGTTTGCATTGTCAACATCCGGCAATTCCGAAAACATACTCAAAGCCATTCAGGTGGCCAACGATCATGGTATGATCACCGTTGGGCTTACCGGGGAAAAAGGCGGCAAAATGAAGACCGAATGCAATTATCTGCTCAATGTGCCCAGCACCGACACACCGCGTATTCAGGAAGCACACATCATGCTCGGCCATATCATTTGCGAGATCGTTGAAGCGGAATTATTCGGAAGGAAATGATAAAAGAGGCTGTCATACTGGCCGGAGGATTGGGCACCCGCCTGCAGACGGTAGTCGCCGACAGGCCCAAGGCAATGGCACTCATTAATGGAAAACCGTTTTTGGATTACCAGCTCGATTACCTCGACAGGATGGGGGTGGAGCATGTTGTTCTCTCGGTGGGCTACAAACGGGAGCTGATCATGGGCCATTACGGCCACACCTATAAAAATATCAGGATCAACTATGCGGTGGAGGAGGAGCCCATGGGTACCGGAGGAGGAGTGAAACTTGCCATGCAAAAAGTGGAAGGTGCGTCGGCTTTTGTGATGAACGGCGACACCTTGTTTCGAATCAATTATCATAAATTTCTGAATATCCACCGGAGTAAAAATTCAAAACTGAGCATCGTATTGCGTGAGGTGGATGATGTCAGCCGGTACGGATGCATCGAAATTGATGACGACGGCCGCATCACGGGCTTTACCGAAAAGGGAAGCGCCTCGGGGCCGGGCTTGATCAACGGCGGTGTTTATCTGATCAACAAGGCTTTTTTTGAAAGTTTTCATCTTCCCGGTAAATTTTCGATCGAAAAAGACCTTTTTGAAAAATATTATCAACAATATCCGTTTTACGGTATTTTATGCCGGCAGTATTTTATTGACATCGGCATACCGGAAGATTTTGCAAAAGCACAGGATGATTTTAAAGAATTTGAACATCTCTAAAGCATGGACGCTGTTTTTGGACCGCGACGGGGTGATCAACCGGCGGTTGGTGGATGATTACGTGAAATCATGGGATGAGTTTGAGTTTCTGGAAGGCGTTCCCGAAGCGCTTCGGATCTTTTCGGAAATTTTCGGGAAGATCATTGTGGTTACCAATCAGCGCGGTATAGGCCGCGGCCTGATGACAAAGGAAACACTGATGGGTATCCACCAAAGAATGGTGCAGGAGATTGCTCATGCCGGCGGACGCATCGACAGCGTCTATTTTTGCCCCGACCTGAAAGATTCAGGGAGCTTTTGCCGTAAGCCGCAAGTGGGAATGGGACTTCGTGCCAAAAAAGATTTTCCGGACATCCGTTTCAAAAAGTCGTTGATGGCCGGCGATTCCGTCTCCGACCTGGAATTTGGCAAACGCCTGGGGATGAAAACCGTTTTGATTGACAAAAGCCTTCTTATTGCCCGCAGGCATCCTCTGCTTACCGACTACCGATTTGATTCGCTGATTACATTTGCCCGTGTCCTTAAAAAAGAGTTTTTATAGATTAACCGAACCGAGAAGCTGATTTTCACCATGACTGCCCAGACCATACTGATCGTTTTTTTAGTCTATACATTGATGCTTTTTGCCGTTAGTTTCATCACATCGCGCAAAAGCAACAACGAATCCTATTTTGTGGGAAACCGGAATTCGCCGTGGTATGTTGTGGCATACGGAATGATCGGGGCTTCGTTGTCGGGTGTCACTTTTATTTCGGTGCCCGGATGGGTGTCCGAAACGCAATTCTCATACATGATGGTCGTGTTCGGCTATTTGCTCGGCTATTTTGTCATCGCACAGGTGCTCCTGCCGGTTTATTACAGGCTGCGGCTTACTTCCATCTACACATACCTTGAACAAAGATTCGGGTTTTGGGCCTATAAAACCGGTGCTTTTTATTTTTTGCTTTCCCGGGTGATCGGGGCTTCATTCAGGATGTTTTTGGTGATCAGTGTTTTGCAATATTTTGTTTTCGGAAACTTCGGGATTCCCTTTTGGGCTACCGCCGTTATTTTTATGCTGCTCATCAATTTGTACACCTTCAAAGGCGGCATCAAGACCATCGTTTGGACCGATACGCTGCAGACAACCTTTATGCTGGTGTCGGTGCTCCTTACTTTTTATTTCATTAAAGATGAATTGTCGCTCTCCCTGGGCGGGCTTGTTCAGAGTATAACCGATGGAGGTTATTCGCGGATGGTGGTGACGGATTGGCAAAGCCGGCATTTCTTTTTGAAAGAGCTTTTTTCAGGCGCTTTTCTTGCCATTGTGATGACCGGCCTTGATCAGGATATGATGCAGAAGAATTTGAGTTGCAGGAACCTGAAAGATGCCAAAAAAAATATCATCACATTAAGCTGGATACTGGTTCCCGTCAATCTGTTGTTCCTGTCGCTTGGTGCCGTATTGCTTATTTATGTTAATGCACAGGGCATTGTTGTTGACGGAACCAGCGATATGATCTTCCCCACCGTGGCACTGAAATACCTCGGGCCTGTGGCTGGAATAGCTTTCATCATCGGCCTGATCTCTGCTGCCTATTCCAGCGCCGACAGTGCGCTTACGGCATTGACCACCTCTTTTACCGTTGATTTTCTGGAAATGGATAAAAAAGCAAACCTGTCGGAAAAGAAAAAAATACACATCAGATACATTTCCCATTTCGGCGTTGCTTTGTTCCTCATTCTTGTCATTATTTTGTTCAAAGCCCTCAACAATGAGGCAGTGATCTCGGAGTTGTTTACCATTGCCGGTTATACTTACGGGCCGTTACTCGGCTTGTTTGCTTTCGGACTTTTCAATAAGATCAGCGTCAACGACCGGTTGGTCCCCCTGATAGCTGTTCTCTCGCCGGTTATTTGTTTTGTCATCAGCTATCATTCCGCCCAATGGTTCAACGGGTACCGGTTTGGCTTTGAATTACTCATCCTGAACGGTTTGCTTACCTATGCCGGATTGTGGTTGATCCGGAGGCCTCAAGCAAAATAAACGTCTTTTTGATATCCTGCCAAAATTGTTCTTGCTCTGTATGGGGAAAGTTATAGAGTTATGGTACAGGCTGCTGTGTCGATCGTCATGGGTTACGGGTTATACCATGAAACAACACGAACAAACGGTAGCGAAATCCGGACCGTATTAAAAAAAGTGATCGGTATCACTTTAATTTTCTGCCCAGTTGTTCAACCTTTTCCAGCCAGCTAATCCTTGTTTTTTCATCGGAATGTCGAATGGGAGTGAAAACAGTGAATCGTACCGGTTTGATGCCGCAAAAGTGCAAAATGGAATTTTTCATTGAATGATGCCCCGACTTGCGATAAACCAGTGTGTAGTACCAGAACGGTGTGTCCATGGTAACGATCGCTCTGGCCGATTTTCCTTTTAAAAGAGGCTCGGGAAGGGGCGAGTTCTTTTTATATCGAAATGCAAAATCGTGGATGAACACCCGGTCGATAAACCCTTTGAAAAGTGCCGGATAGGTGCCCCACCAGTTGGGATAAACAAAAACAAGGTGTTCGGCTTTTAGTATGGCTTTTTGCATCTCAAGCAAGTCGGCTTCCATCACCTGATCCGTTCCGGGATGATAAACCGGATCGAAGTCAAGGTCGGTCAGGTTGACGAGTTTTACCTCCGCTCCGGCATCTTTTGCCCCTGTGAAATAATGTTGTGCCAATGCCGATGAAAAACTGTTTTGATTGGGATTGGCGTTGATGATGAGTACTTGTTTTGCCATCTGTTTTTTTATTTTTGATGCTCTTGTTTTACTTTTTAAGAAAAGATCACTTTTCGTGATCATCCTGTCAAATCACACCGTTTTCGATCATTCGTACAATCACTTCGATGTTTCGGTCCTCGCCGTCGGGATCGTATTGTGTTTTGAGATTATATCCGAAAAGCCGTGCAAACGACTGATAGAAGAATGCCACAAATCCGCCGCGTAAATCTTTCACCAGATCGTACGAAGTATTTTTTGTTTCCCTGTCAATCAGCTTGATCAATATCTTTCCTTGGCTAATGGTGAGTTTGTTCAGGGCGTCGCCATATTTGTCGGTGATCTCTTTGTCCACCTGTTTCAGGAG
>JAOZMX010000165.1 GCA_029934065.1 Bacteroidales bacterium | reverse complement strand
CAGCAACAATATCCAAAACTGAAAACCACCACTTTGAGTTTTTTTCGTCCCAAATTGCACGAACTTCCCTGTCGTTAAAAAAACGTATGGAAATTTTTTCTTTACTCATATTTTTATTTCCCCCTTATACTCAACATGTTTTTGACTCTCCTTTGCTTGCCCACAACGACAGTCTCCCGATAAATCGGGACAAGTTGTCTGAAAATCCCCGTATGTTTTGGTTAATTTCATTAAAAACGTGTTTTTCCGTCAAAAATAAAGCTTTTTGCGGAACGATCAAAAAATGCGATGGGAACAACAGTTAGTTGGGATTTACTCCGGCAGCAATTGTAAAAAAAAGGGAAAGAGCATTGATTACCCTTTCCCTTGGCGGAATACTTATACCAAATCTTTTCTCTGTTCCTTATTTTACTTCAAATCTTCCAAATACTTATCAATGATTTTGTCCCATGTGTTATATTTGGGTTGCCAGTTCCATTCGGCAACGGCACTGCTGTCGTCCACAGGATGCGAAGCCGATTTAAGCAGCTTTTCCCATTCGGGATTGACATCGAACGTGATCTGCGCTCCCGGAATATGCTTTTTCACCATTTCGGCCATTTCGCCTGAACTCGGCAACGGATTCTTAACGCCGTTGATAAAATAATTGATGGTTTTTATATTCTCTTTTGGTGCTTCGCCAAGCTGAATTAATGCACGGGCTCCGTCTTCAACATAAACCAACGACAATCTGATGTCTTTTCCCACCGGGATTGCATAAGGTTCTCCTTTTGCAGGCTTTTCTATCATCGCAGAAACATAAGTAACTACTCCGGCAGCACGCAAACCGGGGCCTACAATGGCAGGATAGTGAATGGCCCTGAAATCGAAATCGAATTTCCTGCGATACCACCGCCCGACACTTTCTGCAAATACTTTTGTTATGCCGTAAAAAGAGGCGGGGCGCTGCAAAGTTTTATCCGTTAACATTTCGCCCGGTTTCAGGTCTTCGCCGTAGGTTGTGCCCGAGCTTGAAAACAGCACTTGCTTTACGCCGTTATTCCGGGCAGCTTCCATCAGGTACATGAACCCGTTGACATTTATTTTTACTGCCGTCATGTGGTCTTTTTCGCACATATCACCGGGAAAAACCGCCAGGTGAAATATTTTAACCGGTTTATATTTTGCAAAAGTATCGTTAAGCAATTCCGGGTTTGAAATATCCCCCTGCACATATTCAACTTTGTCAATGATATCCTTTAGCCGCTTCGGGTCGTCAACGATATCCATCACAACGGGTTTGTATTTCCCGTCTTTTACCAATTCGTGTACTACTGTAGCTCCGAGAAGTCCCGAGCCACCTGTTATTATTACATTTTCCATCTGTTTTTAATTTTTTAATTTATTGTTTTTTCGATAAGTACATTGCCATCTTTTTGGCGTAGGGCATCATAACAAGCAAGCCGAAAATAGATACTGCGACCAGCATTATTGTAATATCCGGATTGTCGAAATTCTGGGTTCCCACCAGCAGAGCTGCCGAAATATTTCTTTGTCCGGCTCCCAAAGCAGACACCACACGTATTTCTTTTTCTTTTCCTCCCAGATAATAACCGATAATCATTGCAACTATCAGTAATATTAAAATTGCCAGCAAGGGATACCCCACCTTGTCCAACAGGTGATTTGTATTCAGAATAACCAATGAGATGATTAAAAGCAACATGGCAATGTTGGTCAGTTTCTCGAAAATTCCCTTCATTGGTTTTGCGACTTTCTCCCGGTAGGCTCTTATTATCAATGCGATGATCAAGGGTAAGAGCATGGTTACCACCAGCGATTTGGCAATTTCCCATGAACTGACTTCGGCACCGCTAAACAGATAGGGCACCACCAGCGGCATAAAGAAAATGGTTACCACCATCAGCAACAACATCAGCCCGATGGAAAACGGAATGTTTCCTTTTGCAATATCTGCCAGTTTAGGGATAAACGGAGCGCCTGCCGCGATGGATATCAACAACATGGCTGTTCTTTCCCCCTCGTTCAGAGGGATAAAACTGATGATGGCATAAACCAGAAGCGGAACCAGAAGAAAATTAATGATCAACGATATGGCCACAAGTTTCACGTTTTTCAACGGCTCCAATATCTGGCGGACCGTCAGTCCCAGTCCCATCGACATCATGCTGCTTACAATAAAAACAAGCAACGATACCTTAAAAACTATTTGCAGTATTTCTGTCATATCAATTCAATTTGAATGGTTTGTCTGATCTGTCGGTGTTTTTAAAATCTGTATCCGAAAATCGCAGTAACGGAGGTTCGCTGGCCAAATCCTGCCTGAAACGACATTTCCCAGTGTTTTGCAAAATTCTTATACATCCCGACGACGGCATTCCACTGTATGGGTTTGAAATCAACCTGATAATCCAGCTTGTGCATGTTTCCGTCTTTATCGGTCAGTTCGATAAAACCCGAAATGTTCGTGTTGTAAAACTGCCCCTGAGCTCCGGCCATAAAGTTGACGCCGAAAGGAGACATATATCCCAGCATGGGTGTTACCACATTAACCATGTTTGTGGTGTTGGCTTCCACAATCTTGGTGAACATCAGCTGGTAGTTTACCGAAAGATTGACATTGGCGATACCTCCCGCCAGTGTTACTCCTCCACCGTAAACTTCGGAGGTGATGTCTGTTTTGATGGGTATGGAATGGGGTACATTGGGGATATCGACAATAAATCCGGGCAAACCATTGATAAAATCGCGTAGATCTTCATTGATGACCAGTTCGCCGTCCAGTCTGTTTTGTCCGCCGCCGACAATGGCCATCACGTTCAGGAAAGGAAAAATCCACACATCGGCTTTGGCCAGAGGCATAAACGTTGACTGGCTCACGGTTGATTCGTTCAGGGCGAAAAGGTTTTCAAGATTGACCATGTCGCCACCGTCGAAACCAACCTGCAGGGCGGTAAAATCCATTTGCTGATCGTGGGCATAAACAAATACATCCACCCCGACGGGACGCGGAAGTTTATAGCCCATTTTGGTTGCCGCTTTCCCGAGAAACGGCAGTGTTCCTCCCAAACCTACGGTAATCAAATCTTTTTTATCATATTCAACCGTTGTTTTTTTCTGACCGGCCCAACTCAAACTATTGCCACTCATGTCTTTATAATCAAGGGTATTTGTAATAATCTCCACTTCCTCTTTTTTACCCGATTTTTCAGAAACTATTTTTTCGCTAATGGAAGAAATAATATGGCCGCCTTCATTTGTTTTTATAAAATAGACCTCTTTACGGTAATCAACCACATTATTTTGCAAAGGCTTGAAATTTGTCAGAACAACATTCTTCAATTCTCCGTTACGGATATAAATCTCCCCTTTGATCCTTTTGATGTATTTGAGGTGCGGATCAATATCGTTTTTTTGATAATAATATTCCAAAACCAGATTGTCACCTTCATTTTTAATGACTTTCAAGCTTTTTTCATTGTAAAGATAGTGTTCCGACATCCGGCTCAGAAAATGACTTTTTTCGATGTACTTTTTAAGCGCTTTAAGCTCTTTTTTGCTGAGTTTATTTGACTTATTTATTATACGAATGTCCATGCCTTCGTTGTACGACGGGTCGTAAATCAGTATTACATGAAACGTTCTTTCATCACCGCCCTTGTTTACTTTGATGACAACATCTTCGGTAAAACTTCCATCCTGCATGTACGAACTTACTGCCGCATCCAACACCCTTGGCGAAATGCCATTCTCAATAAGATAATTGCTGTTTACCGGCTGTGCCTCCTGCGCAAAAACATTTGACTGAAACAACAAGACAAATGAACAAACCAGAACTGCGGCGATTTTTTTGGTAAAAATATTCTTCATACTTGAATTACTAAATTAAAAAGACAATTGTTTAGGGCACAAAGCTATGGAATAATCACACCTCTTCCCTGAATTTTTCCCTGTGCAAGCAATTGGTATGCTTTGTCAACCTCATCAATACCGAATTTAGTGATGTGAGGTTTAATATATCCGGCTTCGGCCAGGCCAATTAATTCCATCAACTCTGCTTTTGTTCCTCCGAAGGTGGTGCTGATCATGGCGCCGTAGGGCATGGCGTTGTGTTTAAACTCAAAAATACCCGGACCGCGGCCAACGGCTACAATGTGGCCTAAGGGGCGTATCATTTTGGCTGCCTGGGCAATGGTGGCACCTGCGCCGACAAAATCGAGCACCGCTTCAACACTCATTTTTTCAATGTTCTCATCAGCCGATTTCAGGCAAACATCGGCACCCGACTCTTTGGCCAGTTCCAGCGAAGCATCGTTCAGGTCGTAAGCGATGACTTTTGCAGGGGTAATGGCTTTGAGTTCCTGCACGGCCAGATGTCCCAGTCCGCCAACGCCGATCACAGCCACGGTGGTTCCGCCTGTAAGCAGGGGAGCCACCCGTTTCACGGCGTGATACGAGCTTAATCCGGCATCGGTGAAGGGCGCCGCATCGGCGGGGTGAATGTCGCTGACCGGAACCACGGCACCTACGGGAGCATTAACGTATTCGGCAATGCCGCCGTCAAGGCCCATGCCTACTTGTTTTCCTTTGTTCAGGCAATACTGGTTCATCCCCATGGCACAGTAGCGGCAATGGCCGCAGCCGGCAATGGTAACGATTACAGGTTGTCCGGTTTCAAAACCGCTGACACCCTGACCGAGTTTATCCACCCAGCCCCCGACTTCGTGTCCGATGGTCATGGGTAACTCCACTTTAATATGCGAAGGGCTTTTGTCCCATTCGTGCATTAAATGCAGATCGGAGGCACAAATGCCGTTGCCGGCCACTTTCAACCGCACCTGACCCGCTTCCGGTTCGGGAACGGGAATATCAACAAGCCTCGCCGGTTGCTTCCATTCAAATAACCTGTATGCTTTCATTATTCCAGGTTTAACAGTTTTCTTGCATTGGTGTATAGATATTTCTCCATTACCTGTTCGCTCAATGGCAAAGCCAATGTTTGTTCCAGTGTTTCCTTGAAATTACCGAACGGATACGCAGAACCGTAAACAAACTGGTCTTGCAGCAATTCGATATTCTGCTGATAAAGTTGCCCGCCGGGCCAGAAGGTATAAACGTCGGAACTGATGGTAACAGTGGGCCATTTCAAAGCCAAACCCAATGCTTCGGTAATTCGGGGATAGCCGCCGTGGCCTAGGACTAAACGCATTTTGGGAAACTGTTTCATCACGCTGTCCATCCGCCATATTTCGTTTGGCAGATCGAAATTGTTGGGGTCGGCAAAGGCACCTGTTTGTACTTGCAAAAGAATTCCTTTATCCTGCAGCAACTCATAAAGTGGATAAAAAGCAATATCGTCAATAGTTGTAGGGCCGCCCACAGTACGGTATCCGGGTTCGATGGTGGCTCCTCTGATCCCGGCGTCAATTGCTTTTTCCAAATCATCTACTGCTTTTGGAGTAGCCTGATCGATGTTGATGGGTGCAATTCCGTAAAACCGGCCTTTGTATTTTTTCTCATAATTCAGGAGCTCTTCAGTGCCCATACTCATCTCAGGCTGACCGAGCATAAACCGTCCGGCAACCACAACGGCCTCAATGCCGGCATCGTCAATCTCTTTCCACCATTCGTCAAAAGCACCGGCATCGCCATCCCCAAACATTTTTACGGCTTTTGGCACCCTTCCGTGAGTGGCAGGGTTTGCAAGCACATTGGGACGCTGGGCGATGTATCCAAGCCGCAACTGATAAAGCCCTCCGAATTGTTTCAATGGCGGACGGCACCGGTAATCAATCACTTTATATTTTTTACCGTTCGGGCCTTCAGCTTCCGGTTCCTCTCCCGTTTGGGTGTTCGACAGAGCCATACCCGGGATTGTTGTTGCCAGGGCTGCCGCACCAAGGGATGCCGTTTTAACAAAATCACGTCTTTGCATTTTATCCTTATCCATTATCTTAAAAATTTGATTTATAAAACACCTTAGACCCTCAATGAATTGAGGGTCTAAGGATAAAAATTACAATGGCGAATGCCGGTAGCAAACCAATGTGCCTTCAGGATTGAAATGAACCGAAGACGCAGTTTGATTGTTAACCGGAATCATTTAGTATTTATCTCCGTTTTTGGGCTTGTACCGCTCCCACTCTCTGTGGTCACCGGGCCAGACATCCAAATCGGAAACAGGATATTCATAAGGGTATTTATGAGGCCATTTCAGCACGTCCCAATCCACATTTTCACCAAAGTAGAAGACATGGAAATTAAGTTTATCCAAATCTTCTTTTGTGAAGGAGATCGAACGGTCTTTAATGAAAGTATGCTCATGCGTACGGGTAAACTGCGTGGCATCAATAATTCCCGAAGCGTAGGGGTGGTTAATTCCTTCAACATTGTAATGTCCCGGGAATACAGCTTTTGCATGCAGTTTTTCTTTTCCGATTTTCGCTCCCCATCTTGGTGTGGTGATATGTCCGTCGTCGCTGATTGCCGAGATGTAAATGTCGATATCGCCGATTTGGTCGAACATTTCCTGCGGCGGATTCTGACGGTTGTCGCCCCAGTGAAGGATGCGCATTCCACCTGTTTCAATTAAGATCATCGAGTTGTCCCACTCCATGTTTTCTCCCGGCGGATAGTTATGTTTACCGAAAGCTTTCTCAAGGATAATTCCGTCGTAAATCTCGTTTTGAGGGTTACTCACGTGCTTGTCGGGGAAACCTGTGATCTTGGCGTCGCCGATTTCCACTGTTCCGGCAAGGCGGTCGAGCATCATGGGAGCTTTTACGCGCATCATACCGTCGTGGTCGCCGTGAGCATGCGTTGAAATAACCACATCGGCATTGATCTCGGGAAATTGTGAAAGGAACCAGATGCCGCCCAAATCCAGATCGGGAGCATTTCTGAAGGGGTCGATCAAAATTTCCAGTCCTTGAGGAGTAGTCACTTTATAGGAAATCATTCCGTAGTAACTGATGGTTACTTTGCCTGTGTCTTTCGTAATTCCGCCGTTTTTCTGTGCGGCAATAATTCTGTCGTTTTTCACACCTTGATAAAAGGTATTATCTCCTATTACGGGTACCAACCATGTTGCGGGGTTGGGCAATTTTGTCATATCCATAATTATATTTTTTTTAGTTTGTCATTAAATTTATTTATGCTGTTCCCATACGGGTTTAACCTCGGGGAGTTCAGCAACTTCACCGTTTTGAGCCAGGTCAAGCTGAACCAAATCGAAATCGACATTATTTCCGAAATAGAATACATGATTATTGTAATCTTTTACTTTATCCGGATTCAAATGGATAGTGTGTGTATCGAGGAATGTGTTTTTATGAGATTTTGCATATTCTTCGGCTGTTTTGTCCCAACCGGCGCCTTCGATGTTTATTCCATCCATGAAATAATGTGTTGGGATGATGATCTTTGCATTCATTTTTGCTGCAATTTTATCAGCCCATTCGGGTGTAAGCATACGACCGTCGTCAGTAACAGGAAGTATTACGATGTCGATATCCGTCAGTTGATCCCAGATATCCTGCGGCGGGTTCTGACGGTTGTCGCCCCAGTGAACGATTCTCAAACCGCCTGTTTCGATCAAATAAATGGTGTTGTCAACATCTTCTTTGTCAACATTGGGGAACGGATAAAGTGTATCAAGCACCTCTTTGGTGTAAACGGGGCTTTGCGTTTCAACAATATGCTTGTCGGCAAGGCCGGTTACTTTAACATCGGCAAAGGTGTAAGTGCCTGCCAAACCTCTGATGATCATACCCGCATCAAGCATTTCGTAAGCATTGTGATCGAAATGACTGTGTGTTACAAATCCGATGTCGCAGTGGGTCATTGGCATACGCATTTTGTACCAGATACCACCCCATGAGGGATCGCAAGGATTTTTCCAGGGATCGAAAAACAATTCCAA
>JAOZMX010000027.1:21268-25350 GCA_029934065.1 Bacteroidales bacterium | reverse complement strand
TCAGTTTGGCTTTTTGCAAAAACGCAACGCCGGTACCTTTCTGATTTTTCCGAAGTCACGACTTTGCGAGCGAAGCGAAGCAATCTTTTTCCCCATCCCCGGATGTTTCCAACAAACTTCCTGCATCGGAGCAATCCGGTAAAAATCAAATCCGTGCAATCCGATTAACAAAAATTGAAAGGACTTCAGCATTCACAATAATTGCTGATGCAAAAGGTCGGCGGTTGTTCATCACCAATGGTTTTTCTTGATTGCCTCACTTTGCTTTTGTATTGTTTCCGGATGAAAATTGATATACGGTATGTGTTTCATATTTCTCGCCCGGTTTCAGTACCACCGGCGGAAATTCCGGATGATTGGGCGAATCGGGATAATGTTGTGTTTCGAGGCAGAAGCCGAAATGCTTGAAATACCTTTTCCCATTTTTCCCGGTCACTGTTCCGTCGAGGAAATTCCCCGAATAAAACTGTATGCCGGGCTGGTCGGTAAAAACCTTCATGGTTATTCCGGAGGCAGGTTCCGTAACTTTAGCTCCAAGACGCATCTTGCCGTTGTAATCGTTCAAAACCCATGTGTGGTCGTATCCGCCTTCAACCTGTTTGATACGTGAGCCGATGGAATGGGGTGTTGTAAAATCCATTGCCGACTGTTTCACGGCGCGCAACTCACCTGTCGGGATCAGTGTCGGATCAACAGGCAGGTAATCGTCGGCCATGATCTGCAATTGATGGTCAAGAATGTCGCCGTTGCCCGCCCCTTTCAGGTTGAAATAGCTGTGGTGTGTCAGGTTGATGACTGTGGGCTTGTCGGTGGTGGCTTCATAATCTATTTTCAACTCGTTGTCGTTTGTCAAAGTATAAGTCACTTTCACCTTTAAATTTCCGGGGTAACCTTCTTCACCGTTTTTGCTCAAATAGGTCAGCACCACACCAACTTTCTCCGGAAAGATAAAAGGATCGGAATCCCACACCACCTTGTTAAAACCTTTGATGCCCCCGTGCAGATGATTGGGCCCGTTGTTAACGGCCAGATTGAAGGTCTGCCCGTCCAGTGTGAATTGTCCTTTGGCAATGCGGTTGCCGTATCTTCCCACAATGGCCCCGAAATAGGACGAATCTTCAATGTATTGCTGCAAACTGTCGTAGCCCAGCACCACATCCACAGGTTTTCCGTTTTCATCCGGCACAAACAGGTTCGTGACGATTCCTCCGAAGTTGATCAATTTTACGACCATCCCGTTTCCGTTGGCAAGTGTGTATTGATAAATTGTTTTCCCATCCGTTTCGCCGTAATTGATTTTTTTCATCTCCATCTTACCGGTTTTTTTATTTGTATTTTCCTGACATCCCAACGCCATAACGGCCATCAGGCCTAAAAAAAACAATCGTTTTGTATGTTTCATCATCTTTGTTCCGTCTGTTGTTTTTTCATTATAAATTTACTGAAAAACACCGTATTTTACGGTTGATGCACAAAAGTAAATAAATTCGGCTAATTCCTGTTTTTGAAAAATTTCGGATATTTTACATCACTTGCCATTTATATTATAGAAAATAACTACTTTTGCCCCCCTGAATTTGCAGGTAATGATTTTATCGCCTAAAAATCATGTACTTGCAAAAATTAGAGTAAATTTTTAATCACCCGGGTGTAAAGGCGGCATCCACAAACAATTTTTGAATGACTAACGAACAAGACAAAGTCAACCAGGAACCCGAAAACCAACCAGTTGAAACCAACGAAAAGAATCAGGAAGCAACACAACCCATTGAGGAGAAAGTAGAGGAGAAAAAAGAGGAGGCCGTTGCCGAAACCGTTCAGGAAACAACAAAAGAAGAGGCTGTTGTAGAAGCCGCTGATGAAACCGAAGAGAAAAAACCGGAGGAGGTGAAAGCTGAAGTTGAAGCTGAAACGGAACAGGAAAATACGGAAACACCGGCCGTTGAAGCTGCCGAAGAGAAAGCCGTAACAGAAGAAGAAAAACCTGAAACAGCACCCGCAGAAGCTCCCGTTGCTGAGAAGCCTGCTGAAGTTGTGGAAGAAAAAGAGCCGGAAGCTGCTCCTGAACAACCTGCAGAAACGGAAAAGCCCAAAGCAGAAGTTCAACAACCCGAAGAATTCGATTGGGATGCAATTGGTAAAAAACAGGAAAACTATACTCCTGAAGAACGTGAAAAACTTGAGGACCTTTACAACAAAACATTTAGTTCTGTTGTCGAGCATGAAGTGGTAGAAGGAAATATAGTGGCCATCAACGACCGCGAAGTGGTGGTGAACATCAACTTTAAATCCGACGGTGTGATCCCCCGTGCCGAGCTCAGGTACAACCCTGATTTTAAGGTCGGCGACAAGATTGAAGTTTATGTTGACAGCCAGGAAGACCAAACCGGTCAGTTGTTGCTCTCTCACAAAAAAGCCCGTATTCTGAAATCATGGGAAAGAGTTAATCTGGCCTACGAGAATGAAGAAGTGATCACGGGTTATGTAAAGAGCCGTACAAAAGGCGGTTTGATCGTGGATGTTTTCGGCATTGAGGCTTTCCTTCCGGGATCACAGATCGATGTGAAACCCATCAGGGATTATGATATTTTTGTTGACAAAGTGATGGAATTCAAGATCGTAAAGATCAACCACGAATACAAGAATGTTGTTGTTTCTCACAAAGCACTCATCGAGCGTGAACTGGAACAGCAAAAAGCAGAGATCATCTCGAAACTCGAAAAAGGACAAGTGCTGGAAGGTACGGTCAAGAACATCACCTCATACGGTGCGTTTGTTGACCTTGGCGGTGTTGACGGTTTGATCCATATCACCGACCTCTCATGGGGACGTATCAATCATCCCGAAGAGATTGTCGAACTCGACCAGAAGATCAAAGTTGTTATTCTCGACTTTGACGACAGCAAAAAACGGATTGCCCTTGGCCTGAAACAACTGACACCACATCCGTGGGATGCGCTTGACCCGAACCTCAAAGTCGGGGATAAAGTAACCGGAAAGGTTGTTGTGATTGCCGATTACGGTGCATTCGTTGAAGTAGCACCCGGTGTTGAAGGTCTGATCCACGTATCCGAAATGTCGTGGTCGCAGCATTTGCGCACCGCACAGGATTTCCTTAAGGTGGGCAGCGAAGTGGAGGCTGTGATTCTCACCCTCGACCGTGAAGAGCGCAAAATGTCGCTGGGTATGAAACAACTCATTCCCGACCCGTGGAAAGGCATCAAAGAAAAGTATCCCGTGGGATCGAAACATACTGCAACGGTTCGCAACTTTACCAACTTCGGGATCTTTGTTGAACTCGAAGAAGGTGTTGACGGATTGATCCACATTTCCGACCTGTCATGGTCGAAAAAGATCAAACATCCTGCTGAATTTACCAAGATCGGTGAGGAGATCGAAGTGGTGGTACTCGACGTGGATGAAGAAAACCGCAGACTCAGCCTTGGGCATAAACAACTGGAAGAAAATCCGTGGGATGTATTCGAAAGTGTATTCACCGTGGGTTCCATCCACAAAGGTACGGTTGCCAGCGCCAACGATAAAGGCATGGTGGTAACGTTGCCTTACGGTGTGGAAGGTTTTGCACCAACACGTCATCTTCAGAAAGAAGACGGCAGCATGGTGAAGGTTGACGAAACGGTTGACTTTAAAGTGATCGAATTTTCGAAAGAGAACAAAAAGATCATCCTTTCACATTCCCGTATTTTCCAGGATGCCCAGTATGCCGAAAGAGCAAAATCGGATAAAGAACACAAAGCCGAACAACGCACAACCCAGAAAGCCGTTAAGAAAATCAAGGATAATCTTGAAAAAACAACGCTGGGAGACATCGGCGGACTGGCTGAATTGAAAAGTGAGATGGAGCAGGAGGCACGGCAGAAACTCGAAACCTATGCCAAAAAGCAGGAAGAGAAGAAGAGCAAAGCCGCTGCCAAAAAAGAGGATGAAAAAGCAGAAGATGCCGTAGAAAAACCGGAAGCTGAAAAAGCCCCCGAAAAAAAGGAGGAACCGAAAGCCGAAGAGCCGGCAAAAACTACCGAGGAAGTTAAAAATGAGGAAGCTGTTGCCGAGCCTGCAAAAGA
>JAOZMX010000027.1:8323-21168 GCA_029934065.1 Bacteroidales bacterium | reverse complement strand
GTCGCTTTAGCCTCTTCAGCCGTTCTATCATTCTTCCACTCACCCCCCTCATTCTTCCCACTTCCGACTTCCGACTTCCCACTTCCGACTTCCCACTTCCGACTTCCGACTTCCGACTTCTGACTTCCGACTTCCGACTTCTGTCTCCCTCTCTTCCCTCCAAAAATACACCTTACTCTTCCATCTGCTCCTGCTTCTGAAAATACTTATAAATTTCAGCCTGTGAACGGATTTTGGGAGTTTCTTCCGTCCGGCGGTATTGATTTACATTGTCTTTGCTGATGATGCGGGCTTTGCAATTGTCCTTCAGTTGGATTTGTATCATTCTCATCAGCTCCTTTTGGATTTGTTTATCGTAAATTGGAACGGCCACTTCGATACGGTGGTCGAAATTGCGTTGCATCCAGTCGGCCGAAGAGGTGAAATATTCGTTGTTGTTATCGTTGCAAAAAATGTAAACCCGCGAATGTTCCAGAAACTTGTCCACGATGCTGAAGGCTTCGATGTTTTCGCTGACGCCCTTGATCCCCGGAATCAGAACACAAATACCCCGGACGATGATCTTGATTTTTACACCGGCATTGCTGGCTTCATAAAGTTTACGTGTGACCTTTTTATCCACCAGGCTGTTGAGCTTGATGATGATCCATGCATCCTTGCCGGCTTTGGCATTGCGTATTTCGCGGTTGATCTTGCGAATAAAAAAACTGCGCATGTTGAAAGGCGAAACCACCAGCTCTTTGAATTTGGGAATGAAATAACGGGATTCGAAAAGCTGGAACACTTTGTAAACATCGTAAGCAATGTCCTGATTGGAAGTAAGCAGGCTGTCGTCGGCATAAACCTTTGCCGTGGATTCGTTGAAATTCCCCGTGCTGATGTTGGCATAGTAAACATTTTTCATGTTCTCTTTACGGCGGATAAGGATCAGCTTACTGTGTACTTTCAAACCGGGAATTGTCGGCAGTATCTTCACGCCGGTTTTTTGCAAGGCTTCGGCCCAGTAAATGTTGGCCTCTTCGTCAAACCGTGCCTGCAGCTCCAGAAAGACGGTTACATATTTGCCGTTGTGGGCGGCATTCATCAGTGCACGCATCACATTGGAGTCGCTGGCGGCGCGGTAAAAGGTCATTTTAATGGAGCGCACCTGCGGATCAATGGAGGCTTCACGCAACAGATCAACAATATACTGAAACGACTGATACGGATAGTGAAGCATGACATCTTTCTGCCGGATCACATCAAAGATGCTTTTGTTCAGCGGGAGGTCTTTATGCGGCAGGGGTGGGGTGGAGGGATAAACAAGTTTGTTGGAGCCCACTCTGGGAAACCCCATAAAGTCCTTAAAATTGTGGTAGCGCCCGCCGCCCCGCTGGTTATCGTCCTCCTTGAGCTGAAGTTTTTTGCGGATAAGTTTCAGGAAATGCTGCGGAATGGCGTTGTCGTAAACAAACCGGACGGGCATGCCCGTTTCGCGCTGTTTGATGCTTTCGCTAATGATTTCCAGAAAACTTTTCTGTACGTCATTGTCGATATCCAGCTCGGCATCACGTGTAACTTTGATGGTGTAGGCGTGAAAAGTATCCCAGCCAAAGATGGAAAAAATGTATTGCAGTCCGTAACGGATCACATCGTCCAGCAACATGATATACGTTTTTTCGTTTTCTCTCGGGAGGATAAGAAACCGTGAACGTTGCGATGCCGGCACCTCAATGATGGCAAAGTCTTCTTTGGCAGGGTCGCTGCCCGACTGAAGGTGAACGGCAAGGTAAAGCGAACTGTCTTTCAGACTGGCGGCATCGCGCAGCGAATCGAGCATGATGGGAAAAAGGTAAGGCCGCACATTGTGCTGAAAATAGGTGGTGATAAACTTTTCCTGACTTTCGCTCAGTTGCTCCTCATTGATGATAAAGATGTTTTCGCCGGCCAACAGCTTTACGATCTCCTCGTAGGTTTGTGTAAAGACCTTTTCCTGGTCGGCAACGATCTGGAAAAGTTGGTCGAGAATTTCGCGGGGCGAGAATTTGATCTTGTAATCCAGTTTCTCCACATTGAGCATCCGGCGCAAAGTGGCTACCCTCACCCTGAAAAATTCGTCGCGGTTGTTGGAAAATATACCGAGAAACTTCAACCGTTCCAGCAAAGGCGTGGTTTCGTCCCTGGCTTCCTGCAACACCCTTTCGTTGAAGTGTAGCCAGCTTATTTCACGGTTGAGCATATAGTTTTTGTAGCGTGCCATGGTTTATTTTTTTAACATTTTCGGGGTAATGAAAAATTTCGTCTTATGCCGGGCATCAGGCAGCATTTCCCAACTTTTTGTTTTAAACACAAAACACGCCACCGCAGAAGTGGGCATCCATTCAATCGGTTTGCGCAGATATGCATTGACAAATTCCGTCACCGTGGGATTGTGCCCTACCATCATCACCGAATCCGCATCTTCCGGCATCTCCATCAACATTTGAAACAAATCACCGGCATCAGCCTCATAGAGTTTTTGATCAATACGGATATTCTCCTCCGGATCAAGTGCTTCCGCAATGATCTTTGCCGTTTCATTTGCCCTGACGGCATGACTGGAGATCAGCAGATCAACCGAAACCTTTTTTTTCTTCAAATAGTCGCAGATCAGCCTGGTGCGCACGATACCCAGCTTTAAAAGTGGACGCTCGTGATCCTCAAGATTTAGAAAATCCCACGAAGATTTGGCATGCCGTACAATGTAAACGGTTTTCATATCTAAATGTTTTAATATCTTATGGCTCAAAATTACAACTTTTTCCTTATTACCGAGTATTTTCAATGGCCGCAATATTCTGTTCTTCTCTATTAGTCATTGCTTATCGAAGGCTATTTTGTATTTTTTACCTTTCCGGAAACGGGATAGGCCTGGAAAATTTTTACAACGGTAATTCCGGTCGTTTGTCAAAAAAGCTTATTTTTGAAGAAAAACCTATTCTTTGTTTAAATGGACCTGTTCAAAGATTTTAAAAGCGAAATAATCAAACTGCCTCCCGATTATGAAGGAGAGGTCATCGCCACACTGGTGAGTTCGAAATTTAATACGGGAAAAAGAAAGAGTGTGCTGTACATCCATGGTTTTGTGGATTATTTTTTTCACCCTCATTTGAGCGAAGCATTCCACAACCACGGGTTCGATTTTTACGCCCTGGACCTGCGCAAGTGCGGGCGCTCGATCTTACCGCACCAACGACCCGATTATTGCGAAGATATCAGCGAATATTATGCTGAAATCACAAGCTCCATCGAAATCATTAAAAGAGATGAGCCTGTGTCTCTTTATCTTCTGGGACATTCAACAGGAGGTCTGATTGCTGCCTGCTACATGAATTCGGGAGAAAAACGAGGTGAAATCAAGGCGCTGATCCTTAACTCACCTTTTTTGGATATGCCCTATTCACCCTTTGCCACCAGAATGATGTATACCGCTGCCAAAGCAATTTCCAAAATCTATCCCGACGGTAAAACAAAGAAAGGTGTATCACCTGTTTATTCCAAAAGCATTCATAAAGATTATTATGGGGAATGGGATTTTAATCTTGACTGGAAGCCCATCAACGGTTTTCCGATGTATTATAAATGGATGATAGCCATTATTGATGCCCAAAGAAGTTTAAAACATTCCCGTATTCAGGTCCCTGTCTTATTGTTACATTCATCCCGGTCTTTAAAACCGAAAAAACACACACCGGAAGTGCTTCAATCGGATGTCGTTCTTAATGTGGAAGATATGAAAGAAAAGGGCCCTAAACTCGGCAATGATGTAACTTTAGTTGAGATCAAAGACGGGCAGCATGATCTTTTTCTCTCTCCTGAGAATGTTAGAGAAACCGCTTTTACGGAAATGTTTAACTGGTTGTATAATCTTTAAAATAATGAATGTGGGTTTTTTTATGGATCAGAATAATTCAAATACTATCGTAATGAATAAAAATTTACGTCCTGTCACTTTGGCAAAGAATAACATTAAAAATCATACTGTTTATCAATTTCCGATTACACTAAAATTTTTACTCATATTGATACTGTCGGTTTGTTCACAAATTGCATTTTCGCAAGTGGCGGATACAAATAGTTTAACAAACAGACAAAAATATTACTTCGAGGTGTCGTATTACGGATATAATTTAATCAAACCGGGTCTGAAAGCAAACTTTAATTTTATTTTTAAACAAAAGCCGAATGAAAAGAAAACAAATTTATTAATAGCAAATGCTCATCTTGGATTTTCATGGTATCCGCACAGTCATTTTGCAATTTTCAATTATTACCAAATTGCCTATCGGGGAATAAAATCGAAAAACGGAAAGTTTTTCACAATAGCCCTGGGGCCGGGAGTTTACCGCTCGATATACCCCAAAACATACAAAGTAACCGATGACGGAAATGTTGAAAAAATATATTTTCCGGGAAGTACGTATTTTTCGCCGGCATTAACATTCGGAAGCGGTAAAGAATTAAACAATAAAATATTAAAAGCAAGATTTATTGATGTAGTATTAATGTTTTTGTTTGATTATAATACAAACATTGTCCCGCTATTAAGTATAGAAATAGGTTTCAAAATTTAACAACCTCCGGGTTATCAATAAAATTATAAACAGATGAAAAAAATAATAATATTTTTATCTCTGACGATTTTGATTTTCTTTTCGTGCAAAAAAGAAGATATAGCCGATTTATCCGATGTTATTTACATAAGACATGCAGGAGCGGATATGCCGGCATACATATATGGAAATGCAAGCGACAAGATTTTTATTATTTTACTTCACGGCGGACCGGGTAACAATGCCCTTGATTTTCGCACTAGCAGATCAGCAAAAGAATTAGAGGAGAAATATGCAATAGTTTACTGGCAACAACGCGGACAAGGCTCGTCGGAAGGACATTTTGACGCCGACGATATTACAATTGACCTTATGACGGAGGACTTAAATGCCGTTTTAAAAGTTTTGAAATATAAGTATGGTAACGAGAGTCGATTTTTTCTTATGGGCCATAGTTGGGGTGGTGAACTGGGAACGGCGTTTTTAATTAAAGATGATAATCAATTGCAAATAAATGGTTGGATCGAGGTTGACGGAGCTCATGATATCCCAAAAATAAATATCGAAGCTATTAAAATGCTTATAAATGTTGGCAACGAACAAATCGAACTGAATAACAACAGCGAAAAATGGCAAGATATTTTAGATTATGTTATGCAGATAGACACAAATAATATAAATAACGAGACAGGCAGAGAAATAAATCGGCAATCGCACCAAGCTGAAAGATATCTTTTAAATGATAATTTTATTCAAAAACCCGAAGGGAAAACCATGCAGGACATAGCAATAATGTATCAACAAGATTGGCTGACAGGTATCATTTCGGCGTGTTACACTTACGTTTACAACAGCAAATTTTATAACGAAATAGAAACAACATCGCTTACCGGTGAATTAAATAAAATTTCAATCCCTTGTTTGTTTTTATGGGGAAAATACGATTTTGTTGTTCCTTCGCAACTTGGAGTTGATGCTTATAACTTGGTGAATACAACCGATAAAAAAGTTGTGATCTTTGAAAAAAGCGGACATTTCCCCATGGAAAACCAGGCTGATGAGTTTGTTGACAATGTGGTGACTTTTATTGAATCTTATAAATAACTTTGTTGTTTCACTAATCTTTATTATAGAAATACCTTTACAATCTTTCGTGACAAACTGCGATTAAACGGCTTTCTTATCATTTATCGGATTCCGTCGATTCGAGCCTACTGACTTTTCAAAATAAAACATCCAATGCATTTTCCTTATCCTTCCTTTGGATATTAAAAAAAAAAGAGGCCCGAAAATCGAACCTCTTTTTTTGTACAGATGATTTTATCCTAATTGAAAATATAACGGATACCAATCTGACCCTGCCACCTTGAGCTGTTGACACCCGAGTCGAGCACATTGAAGATATCCTCAACATCTTCCGGGCCGGAATAGGTGAATTTGGGTGTTGTTCCGTCGTCCTCGAAGCCTTCGAATGTGATGAGCCTGTAAGCATCATAAGTTACATAGCGACGGGCACCCCAATCCTTGTTCAGCAGGTTGGTAAAGTTGAAAATATCAAAAGTGAATTGCAAGGTATGCTTTTTACCGTTGCCTGTATTGAGATAGAAATCCTGAACAAATTTGAAGTCCACAATACTTTGGAAAGGAGAACGTGCACCGTTTCGTTCGGCATATTCACCTCTGTGGTCATTCAAATATTGGTCGCTCGAAATAAACTTATCGAGGCTGGCCCACTGATCGGCTGCCGAAACATAATCTTCATCACCGGGAGTACCGATATCAACCAGATTGACCTCGCCAGAATTTTCGGGTATCCAAATGAGGTTACCGGGATTTTCACCTTCGCCGTTCAGGTTGCCGCGGTCGTTGTAAACATAGGAATAGCGCTGACCGGATTGTCCGTTGTAATACAGGCCGAAGGTGCTGGCAAAATGGTTGGCATAGTCAACACGATAGGAAAGGAATGCAACGATACGCGATCCGAGGTCGAAATCGGAAAAGCTCAGATCGAGGTGGTTCAGTCCGTTTACATTTTCCATATAGCGCCACTGTGATGAGTTTTGCGAAGAGGTACCGTCATTCATGACTTTTGCTCTGCCGTATGTGTAGGCGATGCTACCCGAAAATCCTTTTTGGAATTGTTTGGTAAGCTGTGCGGTAATGTTGTAGGAAAAACCTTTGGAAGTGTTGGTTCCGAGCATGATCCTGGTGTATCGTGTATCGATTTTTTCGCCGGGATAGAGCGGGCGCTGGTCCGGTCCCATTGTAATATGATTCCCTTCGGCGGGTTTTTCGTTGAGGTTAAAATACAACACATTGGAAATGGTTTTGGTATAGAGACCTTCAAGTGTTCCTACCAGCCCCCAGGGGAGTTTCTGGTCAACGGCAACACTGGCACGCAACATCTGCGGATATTTGAAGTCTGAGGCGAACAGGTCCATCTGTCCCGAAGGAATGGCATCGGCAGCGCCGAAGTCTTGGGCAGTGTACTGGTCATCCCATTGCGGGCGGAAATAGATGGGCGTTCCCCATGAACTTCTGTGATATACACCGCCGATGGTTACACCGTTGTTGGTATATGCACCACCCGGCCATACCAAAGGCAGACGGCTTGTAAAGAGGCCGATACCTCCTCGGAGCTGTGTCTTTTGGTCACCTTTGACATCCCAGTTGAAACCTACGCGCGGGTTGAACATCAACTGCGGTTTCGGCATCTTACCTGCTTCGGCACCTTTGGTATCATATCCGTAATCTCTGATCATAGAGAGTGTGGAATCGTTGAAATTCTGCCATACGGCTTCTCCATAAGGGCCGGGATTTTGCTGATCCATAAAGATCGGAATATCGAAGCGTAAACCTGCCGTCAGTTTGAAATTATCGTTCATCTGCCATTCGTCCTGAACATAAAAACCGATTTGCGAAGTTTTGAAATCGGCAGCAGCTTTCGATCCGTCTCCAACCACATCATCAACCAAAGAATAGCCGCGTTCGTACTGGTAGGCCGGAACAGTGTCGTTATTCATAAAATCGAATAACGAAGAATAACGGTATTCGCCGAATGCCTTACGCATAAAGAGGTTGTATGTTTTGCTCAACTCATAGTTAACACCGAAAGTGATGGTGTGCTGTCCTTTGTAGATGGAGAAATTGTCGGTAAAAGTGAAAATATCCTGATCCAATTGGTTTCCTGTGGAATAAGGCTCAGAACCGGCATAGATTGTTCCGGCACCGTCGTAAATCCTCAAAGCGGGAAACTTGCTGCCCATCGGGTCGCGGTTGTCGCGAACTGCCGTATAACCGAGTATCAGGTTGTTGGACATATTGTTCCAGTTGCTTTTCAGTTCGGCAGCAGTGGAGTTGGTGGTACTGGGGAAATAAACCCCGTTGTTTTCGAAATAGATGGCGGTTTTTGTGGAACTCCGCGGGCTGGTCGAAACATTTTTCACATAGCTGTGGCGGATCATCAGTTTATGATTCTTGCTGATGTTCCAATCTATACGACCAAGAATTTTATCGCCGTCAAGCGTGCTGGTTTTACCGAGAAAACTACCCGGATCGTAGCCGTATGACCTGAATTTTTCGGCAAGCGCATTCAGATCATCGAGGTTGGAATCTCCTGTATAGTCTTCAAAGTTAAAAGGCCTCGGTGTTTCGTCTCTTTGAAATTCGGCACTCAGGAAGAAAAACAATTTGTTTTTGATGAGAGGACCACCTACTCTCAAACCATAGGTTTTGGCGGTGAAGTCGGCCAGTTTTTCACGATCGTCAACTTCAATTTTCCCCGGTGTTTTTCCGGCGAGTCCCTGGTTCCTGAAATAATAATAAGCCGAACCGTCAAATTCATTGGAACCTCTGCGTGTAACGGCGTTGATGCTGGCACCTGCAAATCCGCCCTGACGAACGTCGTAAGGAGCGATAACGATCTGGAACTGGTCGATGGCATCCAGCGAAATAGGTGTGCCGCCCGTTTGCCCGCCGTTGGTTCCCGTTGCCGACAAACCGAAAACATCGTTGTTAACGGCACCGTCAATGGAGATGGCATTGTAACGGTTGTTCATGCCTGCCACCGATATGGCTCCGTTGGACGAGACATTGGCCTGCGGTGTAAGACGTGTAAAATCGGCAATGCTGCGGTTGATGGTGGGCATCCTCTGGATTTCGGCATTGCTGACAAAGGTTTCGGCCCCTGTCCGGTTACCGTCGAAGATGTCGTTTTGCTGGGCAATAATCTCAACCCCCTCGATGGCCTGTGCCTTTTCACTCAGATTTACATCCAGTTTTAAAGTCTGACCTAACGTAAGAAAAATGTTTTCCTTAACAAAAGGTTCATACCCGACATAACTGATGGTGATCTTGTACGGGCCCCCAACGTTCATGTTCGGAATCCTGTAGTATCCGTCCAGATCGGTAACTGTGCCGTATTGCGAACCCGACGGCACGTCAACGGCCACCACGGTGGCGCCCGGCAATGTTTCGCCGTTGCTGCCGTAAACCCGGCCATTCATACCCGAGGTAGTCGTACCCTGGGCAAAAATTGCATGTGCACTGAAAATGAATGCCACTGCAATCATAAATCGTAGTACAAATCTTCTCATAAGCATTAAAATTAATTTAGTTAGTAATTAAATTTTTTTCCAAATAAAAATGAGTGTGTAAAGCTATAACAATATTAACATTAATTCTTAACTGTTTTAGCAAGAATTATCCATACCTTATTCCCCTCATTTTGAATAATTAAAACTTAAACGGTTAATATTTTTTCATAAGAACCGGTTTTGTATCACAAAATTTCGGCGCCTGTCCGGGTCAAAAAAGGGATAAATCAATTTCGTAGGATGGCATTTTTTACAGGATATTTTTCCGATCAACGGAGCGAAAAACAGACCGCGAAGATTGTTCTTTTTTTAAAACGAAATCTTCAGGTCAAAGTTGAATGTCCGTCCGAAGCCCCAGAAACCGCTGAATGTCGCTGCATCGTGATTGCTTCCGTCTTCTCCTCTGATAATGTAGGTTTCGTTCATCACATTGTAACAGCTCAACCCGAACCGGGCCTCATGGTGCATAAACAGGAAGGGATAAACCAGATGCAAATCCAGAAAGTTGTAAGACGGGATTTGGTAGGGTTGGGTGTTGTCGCCGGGATCGGTACGTCCGGTGGGGTCGAAACCGGCAAAATTCTTTCCGTAGATGAGCCAGTTGCCCGTCAACTGAAACGTGTTCAGCAGGGTAAGTTTCGCCGTAAGGCCTGCCTGCAACTGCGGGGCGCCGCCCACATACAATCCGTCGGCATAAACGGCAACGGTATCAACGGGGACATTGTTGTCGTCGAACAAGGTGGCCTGCACATTGTTTTTCCATTTCCAGTCGCCAACGGCAAACAATCCTCCGAGGTAAAAATCCTTTGTCAGCCGGTATCCGGCTTCCGCTTCCACACCCTGATGAAATGCAGACAAGCCCGTCACCATTGCACGGGTTTGGGCTTCATCTTCAAGCTGGATGTATTCGTTGGAAAGAAAATTTTTGTCCCTCCACCATGTGGCGTAAAAATTGATCTTCGCAGTGGCGTTTTTCCGGGTAAACGCATAACCCGCTTCAACCGAAGTTACTTTTTCGTTGGAAAGGTTTCTTACGGGAATATTGGTATAATTGCCGAAAACATATTTAAAATAGGGTACCATGGAAAAATACCCGGCATTGCAATATACATTATGGTGTTCCGAAATGTTGAAATTCGCTCCTCCTTTAATGTCATACCCCGTCCGGTGCACCATTTCACTTTTGGTGTCATCCACATAATTGTAATAATCTTCGCGCTGATACCACGTGTTATTGAGGCTGCCGCTCAGAAAAACAAACCAGTTTCCGTAATCCCATTCCAATTGTCCGAAAAGGTTAAGTTCCGGAACAATCGCCCTGTTATCCAGTTTAATGATATCGCCAACGGTCTTTATCTCGTTTCTTCCCGCAACGCCGTCCGCTGCCCAGGCATAATCATCAATGTAAAAGTCCCCACCCAGCAGATCGCGAACCTTTTCCTGCAACCTCGATTTGAAATACCTGGCATGCAAACCGGCGGTACATTTCAGATGTTCCTTGTGTTGATACTCCAATCTGGATAACAGTCCTGCCCACCAGTGGTCGGCCAGAAAGTCGGTTTGGATATTTTTCGAAAAGCCGGTAACCTGTTGTCCGTTGCTCAAAGTGGCCGTGTCGGTATGGTTGAAATTGTTGTTGTAGATGGCATCCCAGTCGATCTGCCCCGACGGATTCCGGTATTCGAAGATCGACGGCGTTGCGTACCCGTATGTTTCCGACCATTTTCCGCCGCCCCATCCCGGCGAATAATAAGCCGAAGAGGCCAGAAATACCTTATCCGAAATATTCCAGTAATGGTTTAATGTCAGGTAGGGTTTGTGGTAAAAATTCTCCGATGCGTTGTTGATCTTACCGTTGTAGCTTCCCCAGTCTTTGTTGAATTTTATTCCGTGCAGATCAATCTCTTCACCGGAAAGTTTCAGGGTGCGTTGTCCGTGGCGCTCGGGCGCACCCATTGCCGTAAAAACAAGCGTGTGTCTGGCATTGAATTGCTTGCTGAGCGAAACAAAATAGGACCAGGCATCAACGTAAGTGGCATCCACATAACCCGGCCCGGCAGTTCGTGAGCCCAGAAAATTGACCGACATACCGTTCTTCAACAGGCCGGTGCTCAAATTCAGAGCTATTTTACGATTGCCGTAATCGGTTACCGACATTGACAACGAACCTCCTTTGGAGACTTCCGTTGTTTTGGTGACGATGTTGATGGTTCCGCCGACGGAGTTGAGCGCCACGTTGGATGCGCCCAAACCGCGTTGAACCTGGATGGTACGGGTCACATCCGAAAGGCCGATCCAGTTGTTCCAGTACACCAGACCGTTTTCAACCCCCGATATGGGGATTCCGTTGAGCAACAAGGCCACATTCTCCTGCCCGAACCCTCTGATGCTGACTTCGGCATCGCCACTGCCGCCGCCGGTTCGGGCGGAATAAACCCCGGGGGCCATTTTCAATATCTCCGGGTAAGGCTGATCTCCCAGTTGCTCCTCAATCTTGGTTGCCGATACGGATGAAAGCGCCACAGGATTTTTACGCTCCTGAGCCACCGAGGAGATGATCTTTACCTCATCCAGTGCAATCACATCCTGCCGGAGTGCAACCACGCCCATGTCAAGATTTTTCCCCTGTTTCACAGTAGCGGCCACCTCACGGGAGAGATAACCGAGTTTGCTGAACCTCAGGATAAAATTTCCCGAATCAATGCTGATGCTGAAAATGCCGTCAGGGTTGGTCAGGGTTCCCGTTTGAAGGTCGGCAATTTCAACATTTACATCACCCAACGGCTTTTTGCCGGCCGCATCCACAACCTTACCGGTGATCAACGATTGGGCCGCACACTGCAACGCAGGCATCAATACGATCAGAAAAGCAACAATCAGACTTTTTTTCATGATAAAAACCTCTTTTTGTTTTGAGGGCATAAAAAATCCCCGGGAGGCCATCCTCCGGGGTTAACATGATAAATCAATACCACATGCCCAACAAATCAAAAATGATTGTTGCACCACAGGTTATTTCTTCTACCATCCAGACTATACTGTCGGCACCTGAATTTCACAGGCTCAGTCCCGCTGTTGCGGGAGTCGCGGACTATCACCGCCGGTCGGGAATTCCCTGCCGTTACTGCCGGCCGGGTCACCCTGCCCCGAAGAATCGTTTTTTTATACCTGATGAACGAATATTTATTTTCGGCGGCAAATGTATTGTTTTTTGAATAACAATAAATTTTTTTCAAAAAAATTTTCATCCTCACTTGCATCTTAAAAAATTATGATTACTTTTGATTATTTTTTAGACAATATTATGTTTATAATACAATCAATCAAAACAACCGGTTTCGGATTAAATCTTAAAAGATCATGATACACTTCAGTACCAACATCAAATTTTTGCGCAAGCGCAAAGGCCGTACCCAGGACGATGTGGCGGTCAGCATGGGATTAAAACGCTCGACACTGAACAACTACGAGAACCGGATTGCCAGACCCGGAATGGAGACCTTGATCAGCTTTTCGGAATATTACGGTGTGGCTGTTGACACGCTCCTGAAGGTTGATCTGACAGGGTTGAGCGAAAGCCAGTTGTCGCAACTGGAAAAGGGGTACGATGTTTTTATCAGGGGAAGCAACCTCAGGGTACTGGCCACAACGGTTGACGCCGAAAACGAAGAATACATCG
>JAOZMX010000027.1:0-8313 GCA_029934065.1 Bacteroidales bacterium | reverse complement strand
GCAATAGAAAAAACAATTACAAAACAAGAAGTCGAAAACGAAGAAAACATCGAACTGGTCTCCGAAAAGGCCAAAGCAGGTTACAGCAACGGTTTTGCCGATCCGGAATACATCCGCATCCTGCCCACTTTCCAATTGCCTTTTTTATCGAAAGAGAAAAAATACCGTACTTTTCAGATCAGCGGCGATTCGATGCTTCCCATTCCCGACGGTGCATGGGTTACGGGCGAATTTGTCCAGAACTGGAAATTCATTCGCGACAAGCAGGCCTACATCATCCTTACACTCAACGAAGGGATCATCTTTAAGGTCGTGGAAAACCGCATTGCACAGGACGGCCAGCTCAGGCTGCATTCGCTCAATCCCAATTATCTCCCGTACAGTATTCATGTCAATGATATTCGTGAAATCTGGAAATTTGTCCATTACATCAGTAACGAAATACCGGAGGCCAAACCCACGGAACAGGAGATCATCGAAAACATCAGGGAAATAAAAAACGAAGTACGCAAGATCAGCAACAAACTCAAAAAGGATCGTTAATTGCCGGAGAAATGTTGTATGCAATTATTGATATCGAAACCACCGGAGTGAGTTACCGGAACGGAAAGATCACCGAGATAGCCATTTTGATCCATGACGGAACAAAGATCGTGGACGAGTTTGCCACGCTGATCAATCCGGAACAAAAAATCCCATATCGCATTCAGCAGCTTACGGGAATCAACAACCGGATGGTGGAACATGCTCCGAAATTTTACGAAGTGGCGAAAAAAATCGTCGAAATGACCGGCGACTGCATCTTCGTGGCGCACAACGTCAGTTTCGACTACAATTTTATCCGGCAGGAATTCAAATCTCTGGGTTACGATTTTCGCCGCGAAAAACTTTGCACGCTTCAGCTCAGCCGCAAGCTGATCCCTTTCCGCAGATCGTATAGTCTTGGCAAATTGTGTGACGAACTGGGCATCGAGAATCCTCACCGACACAGGGCTTTCGGCGATGCCCACGCAACGGCACGATTGTTTGAAATGCTTTTGAGCATTGAGCCGCATCCCGAGGAATTGTCCGTCAGAGGGCTGAACAGCAACCTTGATGCGGAGATGCTGAAAAACCTTCCGGAAGAGGCAGGGGTTTACTACTTCCTGGACAAAGACGGGAAAATCATCTATGTGGGCAAAAGCAAAAACATCAAATCAAGGGTATTGAGCCACCTGACGAACAGCACCACACGTCGTGCACTGGAGATGAAAAACAAAGTGGCGGAGATCAACTGCGAAGTGACCGGGAGCGAGCTGATCGCCCTGCTGCTGGAATCGCACGAGATCGCAAGGCATCTGCCGGTTTTCAACCGCGCCCAGCGCCGCAACGGATACAACCACGGCCTCTTTTACCAAAAAAACAACGACGGCTATCTTTGCTTTTCACTTGGTGAATTGTCGGAGAACGAGGATCGGGTACCGCTGACAACCTTCCATTCGGCCATGACCGCCCGCAATTTCCTGTATCAGGCTGCCGGCGAGTTCGGATTGTGCCAGAAACTTTGCGGGCTTTATACGTCTGAAGGTTCGTGCTTTCAATATAAAATCAGGGAGTGCAACGGAGCCTGCGTGGGAGAGGAGAGCCCCGAAGCATATAATGTCAGGGCAACGAAACTGATCGACAAATTCAAATACAAAAACAACAGCTTTCTGGTGATCGATCGCGGAAGGAACGACGACGAGTCGGCTGTGGTTCTGGTTGAGAACGGAAGATACCGCGGATTCGGTTATGCCGATAATCACTTCAACGGTTTTGACGTGATACAGGTATTGCGCGACAGCATTCATCCCTATCCCGAAAACAAACATGTTCATTCGATCATCCGGAGTTTTTTGGCAAAAGACCCGTCAATACGGGTGATCACTTTATAGGGCGGAAGATCGGTTTTATCATCGGATATCCGATGCCGACTTCATAGAAATCCCGGGACAACAGAATCCTTCGTTTGATCTTTCTCACGCAAAAACACCACGGGGAAAATGATCTGTTGGTGGAAATTACCAGAATACTGTATAGAGCACAACAAGAATGATCATGATGGCATAGGCTGAAATGTTGAACACTTCTCCGGTCTTGAACATCTTGTTGGTAACGGATATTCCTTTGGGATCGTCGTCATGCTTATTGGTTGACAGGCTTACCATGCTGATGACCGTCATGGTGATCAGAAAAGTATAGAGCATCTGGTCCATCCAGGGGATTTGCAACGAGGGTATCTTGAGGAGCAGCGCCACGGGGATGGAGGTCAGGATGCCGATGATGGCGCCCTTGTTGGTGACTTTTTTGTAGAAAAGGCCGAGCATGAACACGGCGAGAATGCCGGGGCTTACCAGCCCGGTGTATTCCTGAATGTACTGAAAGGCCTGATCGATGCTGCCAAGTGCCGGGGCAACGAAAATGGCGATAACCAGCGCTGCAATGCCGGTGATACGCCCAACGGCAACGTCTTTATTTTTTGCGTTTTTCTTTTCGAAATAGGGTTTGTAGATGTCCATGGTGAAGATGGTGGAAGTGGAATTGATCATGGAAGCCAGCGATGAAACAATGGCGGCGGCAAGTGCTGCAACCACCAGACCTTTTAATCCGGCCGGGACAAACGTGTCGATCAGCCAGGGGTAAGCCTTGTCGTAATTGATGGCCCCGCCGGGTTTGGCAAATGCCTCGTGTACACCGGGTATCATTGAGGTACCCGACGGCTCGGTAAACATCACATAGGCGATGATTCCGGGAATCACGACAATAAGAGGGATGATGAGCTTTAAGAAAGCGGCGAATACGATTCCCCGTTGCGATTCACGCAGGCTCTTGGCTGCCAGAGTACGCTGAATGATGTATTGGTTGAAGCCCCAGTAGTAGAGATTGGCCACCCACATGCCGCCGATAAGTACGGCGATGCCCGGGAGATTCATAAATTCGGGATTGTCTTTTTTGAGGATCATGTGGAATTTATCGCCCGCGGTTTCGTAGATATGGGCAAATCCGTGAAAAATACCGCCTTCGGGGGTAACATGGTCGAGTGCAATAAAGGCGGTGATGAGCCCTCCGATAACAAGCAGGGTAACCTGTACCACGTCGGTCCATGCTACTGCTGCCAGCCCGCCGTAGATGGAATAGGCAGCCGCAAACAATGCCAGTGCCACAATGGCCGGAAAGATCATGCTGCCGTCGCCATTACCGAGGATGGTGTCGATGGCCTTGCCGCCGAGAAAAAGCACCGAAGTGAGATTGACAAAAATGAACAGCGCGATCCAGAAAACGGCAAGAATGGTTTTGAGGTTGGTGCTGTAACGTTTTTCGATAAACTCCGGGATGGTGTAAAGCCCTTTTTCGATAAAGATGGGAAGAAAATATTTCCCAACGATAATGAGGGTCAGCGCAGCCATCCATTCGTAGGAAGCGATGGCCAGGCCGATGGCCATGCCCGATCCCGACATGCCGATCATCTGCTCGGCCGAAATGTTGGCAGCGATCAACGAAGCGCCAATGGCCCACCACGGCAACGATTTACTTGCAAGAAAATAATCCTCGGCATTGCGTGTATGCCCCTTTTTTGTCCTTGAAACAAAGAGCCCGATGCCGACGATTAAAATTGCATAGGCAATAAAAATAATGTAATCAACGGTTGAAAAACCTACTTCTCCGGTCATAAGATTCTGCATTTAGTTTTTGATTCAAAAAAAAGCGGTGCAAGATATAAAATTTAATTGTTGGCACGGGTTAAGGCAGTATTATTTTCCTGATATCTTAACGAAACACCCTGTTTTTATTGGGATTGTATGGTGTTTTTTGCTGTCTTTGAAAAACTTCCGGATGGGAATGAGACGAAAAATTACTGCAGATCAATCTTGCGAAACTCCACAGGATAGGGTACTCCTTTAAAATCTTCGATATAGGTTTTTGAGATTTCGTTGATGACCGTATCGGCGATATTAAGGTTGAGTTTCCGGAGGTCATCGTTCACTTTTTTATAAAAACTTTCGCTGAGGACGATGCGGTTTCCGCGTGCTTTCCCCATAAGTCTGGCCGACAGGTCAATATCCGTTCCGTAATAATCGTTTACCCCTTCGAAAAAGGTGATGTTGTAAACATCGGTACAGTAATGGAGGGCAACTTTACATTCGTAAAAGATATCTTTAACGGGATGGTGATGGAGGTTGTCCATGGTGGCGTATATTTCGCTGAGGAGTGAGTAATAATTTTGAAAAGCGGATTCGGTGCCGAAATCGGTGTCGGGAAGATAAAGCATCAGTTCATCGCCGATACCCTTGACCACAAAATCAGGGAAGTTGTTGATGAATGAAATGAAGTTGAAGGTGTTATTCAGTTTTCTGATCCATCTTTTGTCGGGATTGTCGAATTTGTCGCCCGTGGAATTGATCACATCAATAAAGATACAAACTCCGGGCGTTGTTTCCAATCCTTTGATGACTTCCTGCAACTCTTCAGAGTATGGATTATTGTAATGAATGTATTTGGCCATGGTAAAACATGTTTGTTAATTCCTGATATTTTTTTCGATGATCAAAATGTTTTTGCCGTCCTTACGGCTGTATTCCACATGATCCATAAATTGTTTCACAAAATAAATCCCCAGCCCGCCGATCTGCCTTTCTTCAATGGGTTTATCCAGCGTTTCGGGGTCTTTCTTTTGTACGGGGTTGAATTGTTTTCCGTCGTCAATTGTAGTGATCTTCAGGGTGTCGTTGGCCATGGTGACCTCAATTCTTATGATGTGCTCATCATCATCGGTAAAGCCGTAGTTAATGATGTTGGAGATGATCTCTTCGAGGGCAAGGTTGATTTTGTGACCAACAGACGGAGCAAGGTTCCACCGGCGGCACATTTCATCGGTGAGTTCATTCAGTTTGTTGATTTCGTTGATATGATTCGTAATTTCAAGTGTCATCTCATTTTGACGGGAATGTTTTTCCTGATAATAGGTCAGCACAAGGATGGTAATGTCGTCGGATTGAGGTGCATCACCGGTAAAGGCTTTTGTCTCGGCAAGAAGCATATCGGTGATTTGTTTTGGTGACCCCGAAGGGTTGCACCGTTGAAGGATTTCTTTGAGTTTTTCGTCGCCGAACAAAGTACCGTTGATGTCCATGGCTTCCGGTATTCCGTCGGTATAGAGCACCATCGAATCTCCCCGGCTGATGGTTATTTTTCCCGATCCGTATTTGATGTCCTCGAACAATCCCAGTGGTGTGCCGTGGGTTTGTTTAAGAATTTCGGGAGAATGACCTGATTGCAAAAGGTAAGGGTAGTTATGTCCCGCGTTGCAAAAATCTATTTCTCCGGTTTCCAGATCAAGGATGCCGAGGAAAAACGTAACGAACATTGCATTTTCGTTGTCTTTGCAAAGTTCCTTGTTGATGTTGGTGACAATGTTGCTGGCCGATTCGCCCTTCACGGCTTTGGCCCTGAAAAGGGTTCGTGTGATGGCCATGAAGAGGGAAGCGGGAACGCCTTTTCCGGAAACGTCGCCGATGGCAAAAACAATTTTTTTATCGTCGAGAAAGAAAAAATCGTACAGGTCGCCACCCACTTCCTTGGCCGGGTCAAGCACGGCAAACAGGTCAACGTCTTCACGTTCGGGAAACGGCGGGAAGATCTTGGGAATGATTCCCTGCTGAATGTCGTGGGCGATCTTGAGCTCGCTTTCGATCCTGTTCTTGGCGGCCGTGGTCTCCTCAAGGTTTTTGATGTACCTTTTCAACTCTTTCCGCATCAAATCGAACGACCCGGTCAACTGGCCGATCTCATCGTTGTATTTGACGGGTGGCAGATTGATATCGAAATTCCCCTTGCCAAACCTGCCCGTCAGTTTGGCGAGTTTCTCGATGGGACGTGTAATGTGGCTCGACACCAGTGTGATGACGATAAAAATAAGCAGAATGCCGCCGATAATAAGCGCGATAAGTGTTCTGAAAAGAAAATGCAGGTCGGAAAGCAGTTCTTTTTCGGGAAACACAATGGCAATGGACCATCCGCTGGAAGGCATGGTGGTATAATACATCCATGCGGGGCCCTTCATCTCAATGGGATTGTAACGGATGAAGCCTGATTTTCCGCTGATCATTTCCCGCCCGATATTTCTCAAAGCTTCGTCGTCGTATTCATCGGCCAGCGAAAAGATGCTTTCGTTCATGATCAGGCTTTTATCGGGGTGGGAGAGGAAGGTGCCGCGTTTCGAGAGCAGATAGGCATATCCGCCGTTGATGATGTTAAGTGAATCGATGACGTCGCTCAACCAGCTTAAATCAATATCAACGGTTACGATGCCTTTGAATTTTCTTTCTTTGTTTTGATTTTTATAAAACGGCACCGAATAGGTTGACATGATGATATTACCGCCGTTTTCATCAAAATAGGGCTCGGTCCATACGGGCTTGTCCAGCATTTTGGGTATCTGATACCAATCAAGGTAAAAATAATTGTAAAGGCTGTCGCCAAGTATTTTGTATTTTATCGAATCATTTTCTTTATAATAATATGGTGCGAAAAAATACCTGTCTTTGGCATAGGTGTATGGCTCGAAAGCTACACACGAACCGAAAATTTCTTGGTTGTTCCTGACGATGGGTTTGAGAAAACTTTGAAGATTCTTTTCATCGTATTCGGAATTTTCAATGATGGGAGCAAGGTTGTCGGGAATCTTTTCGGCAGCTTCCAAAACACCGTCAATGCTGTGTACCGTCGAAAGGGCAAGGTTGGTGGCATTTTGCTTGACCGAATGCATCAGTATCCTGCGGGACGAATTGTAGTCGATGGCCATGATGATGGAAAAAATGATGATGATCCCGAACAAAATAAAAAACTTGAGCCTGAAGGCAATACCTTTATTTTTAAATAGGTTTGATTTCATTAATGATCCCCTTTATAGAAATTTTCGAAACTGTCGTATGCATCAATGGCACCCGAATTTTTCAAAATCTTCGCTGTTTTCAAATAATCTTCTTTTTTTAATTTCCCGCTGATCTTCCCGTCATCGGTAATGAAAATATCTTTCATCCTTTCCAACATCCAGCGTTGATGCGACCTGTTGGCAGAAATGTTGAAAGCATGCATGATCTTTAACACCAGATCGAGGGTTTCATCCTCGTGTGCAAAAGCATAATACCAGCCTTCGATGGTGGCGTCGACAAATTTTTCACAAACCTCCGGATGCTCCTCATAAAAAGATTCGCTGCAATAGATGCCGTCCTCGGGGATGTCGAAACCGTAATCGTTGAAGAAAAAGGTATTCAGCTCATCGAAATTTATTCCCGAATTATAAATCCTGTTGTATTCGTTGTACCACATCACACACATGATGTCAATGCCGTCGTTGAGAAAAAGGTTGATGGTGCTGGTAATGGGGACGATTTGTGCGTTGATGTTGAATTGGTTGAGAAATGCCATGGGTGTTTCGGTGAATCCGGAGCGCCAGATGCCGATCTTCTTTCCGTTGAACTGGTTCACATCATCAATGCCGCTCTTTTTTTTGGCCACGAAGATCAGTGCCGACATTTGCGAAAGCTGTGCAATGTTGACGATTGGTGTGCCACCGCTGCGAATTTTGATGGCTCCCGAAAGAAAATCGCTGCCGAAATCGGCAAGGTTGTTTTCAAATACTTTATCCATGGGAGCCGACGGGCCACCGTCAAGGATTTCCACATCCAGCCCGTATTTTTCATAAATTCCCTTTTCCAGCGCCATGTAATACCCCGCAAATTGCGCCTGATGACTCCAATGGGGCATGTAGCTTATTGTAAACAGCTCCTGTGCCTGCAAAGTGCTTGCGTAAATTATACCCAACATGCATAATACCAGTGTTTTTACTGCAATAGGTTTCATGATTACCCTGGTGTTTATCTACTCCAAAAGTATAAAATCCCCGCAACAAACCAATTGTTTGAAACAAAATTCTACGTTTTTTCAATACAAGCCTGAAAAAAAGCCCCTTTGTGGGAAGGCATTGATGTGTGAACTATCTCTTTTTTTTTTTTTTAATTCAACTTTCCTAATGAGGAATTATCTGAAGAAGAACCATCCTCGGATAATCGAATAAATAGACGGTTTGATAGTTGAGGTTTTTCTTTCTCGTTTTGTCCTGATCCTTGCTGATTCAAAAGGTCGCCGATTGTTCATCACCGATAGTTTTTCTTGTTACTTTTCCTTGATGAAAAGTAACCAAAAATCAAGAAAATCTTAAGCTATCCTCCCACAAGGCCTTCCCACGCCCGCAAGATTTTCGGGCCACCGCACAAATAAATGCTGACGCATTTA
>JAOZMX010000164.1 GCA_029934065.1 Bacteroidales bacterium | reverse complement strand
ATGTCCGGGGCAAATTGTAATTCGCAAAAACTTCTATTTTTGCCGGAGGAAAGGCGCAAATAAATTTTCGAACAAAACGATTTATTATGATCAATGGTAAAAAGCTGGTGGTGGTGATGCCGGCCTACAATGCTGAAAAAACACTTGAGGAAACATACAACGAAGTTCCTTTTGATATTGTTGACGATGTGGTGGTGGTTGACGACAACAGCACGGACAAAACCATTGAAGTTGCTAAAAAGATCGGTGTTAAGCATATCATTATCCACGACAAAAACAAAGGCTATGGCGGAAATCAAAAATCCTGCTACAAAAAAGCCCTGGAGCTGGATGCCGATATTGTGGTGATGTTGCATCCCGACTACCAGTACACCCCCAGGCTTATTCATGCCATGGCCAGCATCATTGCCAATGATATTTATCCGGTGGTGCTGGGGTCGAGAATTCTGGGCAAAGGAGCCCTGAAAGGCGGAATGCCCCTTTACAAATACATCGCCAACCGTTTTCTCACATTGTTTCAAAATCTGCTGCTCAACCGCAAGCTATCGGAATACCATACGGGTTACAGGGCTTTTTCGCGGGAGGTGTTGCAAAAGATCAATTACGAGGCCAACTCCGACGATTTTATTTTCGACAACCAGATGCTGGCGCAAATCTTCATGGCCGGTTTCGAAATCGGTGAAGTAACCTGCCCTACAAAATATTTCGAAGAAGCTTCTTCCATCAATTTCAGGCGAAGCGCCAAATACGGCCTTGGCGTGATGGCCACTTCCGTGAAATTTTTCCTCCACAAACACAAGATCGTCACTTCAAAATTATTTATCTAATCCTTATGTTCAAAGCACCGGTTGAATCCCGTCAGTTTGTAATCCTGCGTATTTTTCCAAAAGATTCTCAACTTCGGTAAAAGATTTAAAAAGATTTTGGTATTTTTACAAAAAATTTTAGAATCTTGACTTTTCAATCAACAATATGAGTAAAAACACTACACAAACTAATACTACCTTGTATTATGATCCGGTTTTTTTACAAAACGGAAATTTGAACCGGTTATCGAATCTGGGAATCAAAAAGTATTTTTTGAAGAAAAATATTTTGAACCAACTTTATCAGCGAGGCTCCATGTCGAACCCCGAACTTTGCAAGGTTACCAACATGAGCTCTCCTTCCATCAGCAAATTGTTGACGGAATTGATGAATGATAAACTGGTCAGGGAAGAAGGAATCGGACACTCCATCGGCGGGCGCAAGCCCAATCTTTACGGTTTGATACCCGATGCCAGATTTAACATCGGGATAAAAATCGGTCAGGAATCGTCGGATGTTGCCGTTTTTAATATCCGCAACGAGATCATCGGAAAGGTAAGGACATTGTCGCGAAAGATGGAAAGCAGCGATGCATTTGTGGACGACATTTATCATTTTGCTTCTTCCGTTATCAATAATACCGGCATTGACAGCTCGAAGATCCTCGGGATCGGCATCGGGCTTCCCGGCCTTGTGGATCCGGTAAAGGGCAAAAATTATTCCTACCTCAACCATTCGCGATATTCCACCCGTGAATTGTTTGAACGGCGATTTAAAAAACCGGTCTTTATCAATAACGATGCACGGGTGATGGCGCTGGGCGAGTATGCTTTCGGCCTGGCCAAAGGCAAAAAAAATGTGTTGTGTCTCACCGTTAGCGCAGGCATTGGAATGGGAATGATATTGAACGGAAATCTTTATTACGGAAATTCCGGCTTTGCCGGCGAGTTTGGGCATATCAGGGTCGTGGAGGACGGATTGTTATGTCACTGCGGTAAGCGAGGATGCCTGGAGACTGTTGCCTCGGGATTAACCCTCGAAAGAATGGCCCGCGAGCAGGTAGCCCTTGGCAAGGTTACCAACTTACTTTCACTTGTTGATGGTGATATCGAAAAAATCACGGCAGGTCTGGTGATAAAATCCGCTTTGTCGGGCGACCAGTTTTGCATCGATCTGCTTTCGGTCATCGGCGAAAATCTCGGAAAAGGACTTTCCATCCTTATCCATCTTTTCAATCCCGAAACCATCATTATCGGAGGGGAAATGGCAAAAGCCGATCAATACATTATTGATCCGGTAAAACAGGCCCTCAACAAATACACCATGGCACACATCAGGAACGATACGGTGATCCTTGTTTCGAAACTATTGGAAAAAGCCGCCGTGCTGGGTGCTTCCGCACTGGTGATGGAAAATATTTTCATGGACGTTAAAAACACGGCCTTTCCGGTTTAACACTTCATCCGGCCGTTTGCCATGCCAGGCAAAACTTTGGGATAATTCACCGGAAAATGAGAAAAATAAATATACATTTGTCGGTAAATAATTTGGGTGCTCATTAAAATCTTTTCAAAAAAATGAAACACACAGTAACACGGAGGAATTTTATTAAAAATAGTGCCATTGCCGGATTAGGGCTTACCGTTGCACCGGCGTTCGGCTTTTCCAACCCGCTGAAACCCGAAAAGGCACGCATTGCATTGATCGGCGTTGGCCTGCGCGGGCAAAACCATTTGCACAACCTGATGCAACGCGATGATGTCGTAGTCCCTGCCATTTGCGATATTGACCAGGGCATGCTTGCCAAAGCGCTGAAGATCGTTCAGGATGCCGGAAAGGAACTTCCGGAAGTTTATACAGGAAACGAATATGCTTATCGCGACCTGCTGGAACTCAAGGATATTGACGGCGTGGTGATCGCCACCCCGTGGCTTTGGCATCCCATCATGGCCATAGACACCATGAAAGCCGGAAAGTATGCCGGCGTTGAAGTGTCGGCGGCCAATACCATTGAAGATTGCTGGGATCTGGTGAATACATCCGAAGATACCGGTTCGCATTGCATGATAATGGAAAATGTTTGTTACCGGCGTGATGTGATGGCCATTCACAACATGGTGAAACAAGGGCTGTTCGGTGAACTGATACACGGCCGTTGCGGCTATCAGCACGATTTGCGCGAGGTATTGTTCAACAACGGGAAGCAACCCTATGGCGGAGGCGTTGAATTTGGCCCGAAAGCTTATTCGGAAGCCAAATGGCGCACCGAACATTACCTGAAACGCAACGGCGATGTTTATCCCACACACGGTGTCGGCCCCATAGCCAATTACATGGACATCAACCGCGGGAACCGGTTTGTGTCGCTCACTTCCACAGCCACCAAAGCACGCGGCCTGCACAAGTACATTGTGGACAAGGCCGGAGAAGACAATCCCAACGCCAAGCTCAAATGGAAACTCGGCGATGTCATCACCACCACCATTTTGACAGCCAACGGCGAGTCGGTGATCGTAACCCACGATACCAGCCTGCCGCGACCCTATTCACTTGGTTTCAGGGTGCAGGGCACAAACGGCCTGTGGGAAAAAGACGGCGACCGGATTTATATCGAAGGCGTCAGCCCGCACCATCGCTGGGAAGATTCAAAACCCTATCTTGAAAAATATGACCATCCGCTGTGGAAAAAATTTGAAGACCAAGCCGTGGGTGCCGGCCATGGCGGTATGGATTTCTTTGTCATGAATGCTTTTGTAGAATCCGTTAAACGGAAAATCACCCCTCCGATAGATGTTTATGATGCCGCAACATGGAGCGTCATCACACCTTTATCCGAACAGTCCATTGCCAATGGCGGTGAACCGCAGGATTTTCCCGACTTTACCCATGGGAGATGGATAAAACGTATCGCGGATTTCGGCATGAGCGACGAATTTTAGAAGATTCTTTCCGGGTGAATATTTTCGTTTTTACCATTGATAATCTTCCTGAACTTTCAAATGAAAATCACATTCATGAAATCTAAAATGACGCTCAAAAGACTGACAGTGCTTCTGATGATTTCAGGCACTTTTTTTCCTTTTTTCTCACCCGCTCAAAAGGGCGATATCTACCGGGACATCGAAAACCCTGCAGTGGTAGGCCGCAATAAGCTGAAAGCACATGCCTTTGCCATACCTTATGCCGATGTGGAACAGGCTTTTGCAGATAAGTGGAGCGATTCTCCATGGTTCATGTCATTAAACGGCGAATGGAAATTCAACTGGGTGCGCAAGCCTGCCGACCGGCCCGAAGGATTTCAGACACCCGGTTTTGATGATGGCAACTGGGATACCATTCCGGTACCTTCCAACTGGGAGTTGCAGGGATACGGTGTTCCCATTTATGTCAATCAGCCGTACGAATTTACCGACGACCCGCATCCCCCGCATATTCCGCACGATTACAATCCGGTGGGGTCGTACCGCACTGTTTTTACCGTGCCCGAAAACTGGGACGGCAGAAGAGTATTCCTTTATTTAGGTGCGGTAAAGTCGGCCATGTATGTTTGGATCAACGGACATGAGGCGGGCTATAGCCAGGGCTCGAAAACACCGGCCGAATTCGACATCACACCCTATTTAAAAAACGGAGGGAACACCCTGGCGGTACAGGTCTTCAGGTGGAGCGACGGCACTTATCTGGAATGTCAGGATTTTTGGCGCATCAGCGGTATCGAACGGGATGTGTTTCTTTATTCGCTTCCCTCGTTCCATATTTCCGACTTTTTCGTGCACGCTTCTCTGACCAATAATTACCGCGACGGCGATTTTCAACTGGATGTGGATGTAAAAAATGCCGGTGACAAAAAGCCACAGAAACACAAACTGCTGGTACAAATTCTTGCCGACGCTCCCGAAGCGGTGATTTTTCAGGAAGAACGGGACCTCAAACCGGGTAATTCGAAAGAACAAACATTGCATTTTTCGCATTCGATCAAAGAACCGAGAAAATGGACGGCCGAAACCCCGGAGCTTTACACGCTTGCCATCAGCCTGACGGATAAAAAAGGCAACATCGAAGAAGTGGTGGCTGCCAAGATCGGTTTCAGGACTTCCGAAATTAAAAACGGGCAACTCCTCATCAACGGTGTACCTGTGCTGATCAAAGGTGTAAACCGGCACGAGCACGATCCCATTACGGGGCACGTGGTGTCGGAAGCTTTGATGGAACAGGATATTTTACTGATGAAACAACATAACATCAACACGGTACGCACAAGTCATTACCCCAACGATCCGCGCTGGTACCGGCTTTGCGACAAATACGGGATTTATGTAATTGACGAGGCCAACATCGAATCGCACGGCATGGGCTACGGCGAACGCAGCCTTGCCAAAGATACCGCCTGGAAAAAGGCACACCTCGACAGGGTGGAAAGTGTGGTTGAAAGGGACAAAAACCACCCTTCGGTGATCATCTGGTCCATGGGAAACGAAGCCGGCGACGGCGTGAATTTTACAGCTTGCTATCACTGGATCAAACAACGGGATCCGTCGAGACCAATACATTACGAAAGGGCACTTGGTGGCGACAACACAGACATCTACTGCCCCATGTACACACCTATCTCATACCTCGAAAAATATGCTTCCGAAAAACACGAAAAACCGCTGATCATGTGCGAATATTCGCATGCCATGGGCAACAGCAACGGCAATTTTCAGGATTACTGGGATGTGATTGAAAAATACAGCCAGTTGCAGGGCGGCTCGGTCTGGGATTGGGTGGATCAGGGATTGCTCAAAACTAATGAAAACGGGATTGAATTTTACGCCTACGGCGGAGATTTCGGGCCGGAGGATGTGCCCAGCGACGGCAATTTTTGCATCAACGGACTGGTGTCGCCCGATCGTACCCCCCATCCGGGACTCATCGAAGTAAAACATGGATATCAGTATTTCGATGTGAAAGCCATTGATCCGATGAGCGGCGTTTTCCACCTGATCAACCGGTATGATTTCACGAATCTGAAGAATTACGATCTTTTCTGGGAAATCCGCTCGGAAGGCAAAGTCGTTAAAGAAGGCGTTTTCAAAAAGCCGGATGTTGCACCGGGACAGAGCATGAGACTGCAAATCAACTACAATGAGATTGCCTTTCAACCTGAAACGGAGTACTTCATCATTTTTAAGCTTTTTACACGGGATGCACACGGTTTGATTCCGGCAGGATTTGAAACAGGCCATGTCCAGATAGCGCTTCCCAATTTTGAACCTCCCGTAAAAGTGGTTTCAACAGACGCTCCGGCACTTGAGGTAATGGAACTGGGAGATTCCATCCGGTTTTCGGGAAAAGATTTCAGGTTGACGTTTGACAAAAACAGCGGAGAGATCGTTGACTGGCAATACATGGGCAGGAAAATGCTCTCGGGCGGGATAACCCCCGATTTTTGGCGGGCTCCCACCGACAACGACTTTGGCAACGGCATGGATCATCGTTGCAAAATGTGGAAAGATGCCAGCTATTACAGAAAGGTTGAAGAGATCACCTTTTCGGCTGTTGATGAAAGCAACACCCTTTTAGGCGTTTCGTATTTTCTGCCGGATGCCAATGCACGTTATCAAATGACCTATCATATCAACGGCCGGGGTGAAATTGTGGTTGACAACGATCTGGAAATGCTTCCCTTTAGCCGTCCTGATGTTGAAATACTTACATCCTCCAAACCCGGATTCGGGAAAGCTGTTGATTTTGATGCCCTGCCTGTGATGCTCCGGATAAACGATCCCGGCATGGTGCAAATGGCGGAATTTACCATCGAAATGCTTATCAGACCCACCGGTTTTTCAAGACAAAACACACTTTGGGATAACCATAATTGGGATAAGAACAAATTGCATTTTGAGTTCAGACAAAACGGAAAACTTTACTTTTTCCTCGGCGGAAACGATTACCAGGCTTTTGATTACGCTTTTGAAAAAAATCAATGGCATTTTATTTCGGTGGCTTACAATCAGATGAATAAATTCCTGAAGTTTTATGTGGACGGGAACCTGATTCAAACCATTAATTATGAAGAAGCCAATGTGCTCGACATCTCGGGAGTAAGTTACATTGGCGGATACCGTCAGGGGGAGCGCTTGTTCAAAGGGAAAATAGATGAGTTCAGAATTTGGGACAAAACCCTTGACGCGAAGATGGTTAAGGCGGGCGTCGGCCATCCGCTGTCGGGGGATGAGCCCGGGTTGTTGCTGTATTTCGATTTCGACCGTTTGGAAAACGACACGATTACCGCCGTTGAAGGAGACGGCATGGTTGCCTGTGTTGTTGACCTTCAGGCCTTGCGTCCCGAAATTCCGCGGGTGGGTGTCAGGTGGAGCATGCCCGGCGATTACGAAAATATGCACTGGTTTGGCCGCGGGCCACATGAAAATTATTGCGACAGAAATACATCAGCATCGGTTGACCTCTACGAAAGCACCGTTGCCGAGCAATATTTCCCCTATATCCGGCCACAGGAAAACGGATATAAAACGGATATCCGCTGGATGACACTTACTGACGATACGGGTTTCGGACTGATGATTGACGGCCTCCCGCAATTTTCAGGTTCGGCGCTTCACAACTCCATCGAAGATTTCGACCAGGGCACAAGAGATAATTATCGTCACACCGATGACATCGTACCGAAAGATACTGTTTTTGTTACCGTGGACATGAAACAGATGGGTGTGGGCGGTGACGACAGTTGGGGCTCACGTCCTCATCCGCAATACCAGATCCCGGCCGGCGATTATCATTTCAGGTTCCGGCTGATTCCTTTCGACCGGAAGGAGCAATCACCTTTTGAATTACACAAACTGGATATCGAAGAATAGGCCGGAACATTGGGATAAAACTGCAAATTGTTGGCAAATAAAAAGCCACCTACAACAACAAAGCGCTGTAAATGGCTAATAAACAATGTGGGGCGTACTGGAATCGAACCAGTGACCTCTTGCCTGTCAAGCAAGCGCTCTAAACCAACTGAGCTAACGTCCCAAATCAATTTTATTTTCCAAAGAACCAGTGACCTTCCCGACTGTTAAGTCGAGGACACTCTAAACCAACTGAGCTAACGTCCCAAATCAATTTTATTTTCCAAAGAACCAGT
>JAOZMX010000163.1 GCA_029934065.1 Bacteroidales bacterium | reverse complement strand
TTTGGTTACTTTTCATCAAGGAAAAGTAACAAGAAAAACCATCGGCGATGAACAATCGGCGACCTTTTGAATCAACAATAATCGTAAATATAAAAAAAACTTCCAAATTATTGATGAAAATATTTTATTAAACTCTGTACATACACATAAGACCTTGTATGGCTGTGGCTCGTTCACGTCGGAAAAAGGTTAATAAAACCGAGTCCGGCCTTCATAAATTATAACACGCCCTGTTAAAACCTGCATTCTAACCTATCAGCCCATATTCCCCGATGCGGTAACCTTTTGAATTTTTCCCGGTCTTGACGATATTTTGCCCTGCGCAGGCACTGATACCCGTCCATTTGCAGTTTTTGCAATGCGACAAACCGTTGATCTGGACACCCCAGCATTCTTCGTGCGAAAGTTTGGATGTATCAATGTTTTTCATTTTTGAAATGTGTTTAATGCAAAAAAGACAACAACGCAATATGTTTATGAGTGTTTGATACTTCAGAAAAATATTTTATTGTCCTGCAAACATACTTTCCTATGCAGCCATTACTATCCATGCAATGCCGATGATAATGGCCACAATACCACCTCCAATCCGTAAAGAAGCATAAGTTTTTCTTTTTTTCTGTTCGGAAGCTTTGGTGGCTACCAAACCCAGGACAACGGCAAACAATACCATCGCACCAATCGTACCCAACCCGAATCCAACAAGATACATCACGGCATCAAAGCGGGTTGGCAATGCCAAAGTCGGCAAGATGGCAAGAATATGCGACACGCCGGCCAGGCCGTGAAAGACCCCCACGCCAAAAGCCGCCACAACATTTTGGCGGTAACTTCTGTCGTGCTGATGCCGGTGCGCCTCCCGGTCGTCATGCAAATGATGCTCATCATGATCATGGGCATGGATGTGAACAAAGCCGCCTTTTCCATCGGGATGGAGGTGCGGATGGGCATGTTTCTTGGGTGTGTATTTCAAATAAGCTTTCAGGATAGCCCACAGACCGATAAGGATCAGCATCACCCCTACCAGCAATTCGCTGTGAGCCGAAATGGCCTCCACCGGGATAATGTCCCTGAACAACAAAAACAAAACACCGATGATCAATACACCCAAGGTATGCCCGACACCCCAGGCGAAGCCCACACCCCATGATCTTTTTTTTGTCTCAATGGCAAGCGGCGTCACCGCTGCAAGATGATCGGGGCCCGATAAGACGTGGGCTGCCGCTGCCGACATTCCTGTGATGAGTTGAAACATTATTTTTTATTCCGTATTTATTAATTTGATGCTAAAAATGTTTGCTTCTGCCGTTAACACCTCCGGGATCACCCCCGGTCTTCTTCTCCGATCCCGTCGCCCGAGAGCATTTTTCCGGCCACTCCGGCACATGGAATACAAAGTTTTTTTCCGTCTTGTTCAATAATTCTGGAGCCCATCACCGCTTCACCGCAAGCCTCGCAAATGATGCTTTCGTGCGACGGTGCATAAGGCGGGATTCTCACGTCAACCGTTTCGGTTTTGAATATTTTGTCAAAATCCAGCTCCAAAAGTGCAAATGCTTTTTCCACACCCGATTTTTTAAACTGCGATATCTCTTCATCCCCGCGGCTATGCTCCCCGACCACTTTTTGATAACTTGCGGAGAACAATGGTGCGGCAGCATGGATATAATCTTTGGCATCCGCCCTCGCCGATATCCTGATGCCCTTCCCGTCGCGACGTGTCAGCGTCAAGGCTGTTTTTCCGTAATCCTTAAATATCAAGGCATTATTACCCAGCGTACATCCCGTAACATACTGAACGCCATCGGCAGCACAATTGTTGGTCTCCACAATGGCCAGCAAATCTTCCAGTCCGTCGGAGCGCCCGCGAATCCATTGCATTGCTTTCACCGCCATCATCACTCCCATGGCAAGCCCCGTACAAAAGTGCCCGTGTATCTGTCCGGCATCCAGCAAGAGCCGCTGTGTGTTTCCAGCCCAGATGTTGGCATAAATCAATTTTCGCGGATTCATCTTCCTGACCATAAATTCCGAGTCTTCCAGTTCTTCGTCCGTTAAAGGGATATGAACCGGCTTGATGTCAATGACGGGGGAGCCGTTGAGGGCATCCAGACCTTTCACCTTCAAAAAGCGGCCGTTTCGCTCCAGCAACTTCACAAGCGTATTGGCGATGCGTGACGGACGCCGGGGGCTGCGTGTGGCAAATATGCCTTTGTAATCACCCGTATAGGTGAATGTCTTCAATTGTACCGGCTCGGCCCGGTCGAACTGAAAAAACACCTCGATGTATTGCGAAAGCTCCGTTTTGAACAGTCCCTCCGCATACACCTCAAAAATCTCTATCTCACTTTCAGTCTCCCGCATGACATTGGGATCGGCCGGATCGTCGAAATTGCTCTTCACTCTGCCGATATATGGAATGGTCATCATCTTCAACGAATAAAATTTTACAAATACAGGATTACCGCACAAAAATAGTTACCACATCAATAAAAAATAATTTTCAAGGAATTTAGAAATGTTCTATAAAAGAAATTTGACGGAATGCGGAAATATCCTGCATTTTCCGGAAGTTTTTCAGAGATAGCAAAAAATGGAAGGGCATAAAAACACAACGGGGATTTCATCCTTTCGGATAAAATCCCCGTTCGCTTTCCAGTTGCCGTAACAACTGTTCCGCGCCAAGTTACGGTTATTGTGGTTTGCTCTTCCGGGGTTTTCCTTGCGGAATTCCCTTTTGGAGCCCGGTTCGGTTGTGATGGGTTGTTGCCAACCTCTCACGGTTTGAACCGTTACCTGGTCGCAGGCCAACATCACCAATGGATTCCGTAGAGTCCCGTCATGTTGACCCAACCGGAGCGTGATGCTGTTGCCAGATCGGGTTTCCGGTTGTGCGGCCCTCAGGCTTTTCTTTCGCCCGGATCTTGCACCGGAATGCAATGTCCGTTTGAAATAGTCTGAGTGATGTGGTTTTTGCAAACCGCCGGTTTTTCACGCCGGCCGAAATTCCTGACGAAACTTCGACATCATTGTTCAGCAGGTCTGAGAACTGATTTGCATCGGCGTGGCAAACTAATGCTTCGGCCTCTGCTCCTCCGAAAGATCCGCGTCCGCTGTTGCCAGTTTCCGCTTTTCTTTCCGGCGATCCAGGTGAACCTTTTATCTCTCACTTGGTGCAACAAAGATATGCTAAACCATACCCCGAAGTCAAGTTTTTTTCCGTTTTGATTTCAACAAAAAATACCCGCCGATATTAACAACTGTTCATAAGCACATAAAGTCACTGGATTTAAAATATTTAAAAATCTACATTATTGGGAAGTTTTATTTTTCGGTCAACGATCTTTTTCAAAAACCTCCAGATCTTTGATCTCATTTCCTTCAATTGCAAACCTCACCATGGTGATCTTTTGATGCAGACCATACTTTCCGGCAGCACCCGGATTGATGTGCAGTAAGCCGAATTTTTTGTCGAACATCACTTTGAGGATATGCGAATGTCCCGAGATGAACAAATCGGGTTTTTCGCGTCTGATGATCTCTGCCGCTTTTTTGGAATACCTTCCGGGATATCCGCCGATATGGATCATCGCCACTTTGACCTCCTCAACCTGAAAAACACGGTATTCCCCGAACATCGTCCGCAGAGGAGCGCCGTCAATATTTCCGTAAACGGCAACAAGCGGCCTGAAAGCCTGCAATTTTTCAGCCACTTCAATGCTTCCGATGTCGCCGGCATGCCAGATCTGTTGGCATTTGCCGAAAAATTCGAACACTTTGCCGGGCAACGAGCCATGGGTGTCTGAAAGCAAACCGATACGTGTCATGTTTTCCTTTAATTATTGAGCATTAGATTTGGTTTGCATTGTTGGGTGAGATGTAGCGTTTTTGCTTGTAATTCTCAAGGTTAAAAGATATCTTCAGTGATAACTGCGTCCTGACTGCTTTGCCGTTTTTAACCCCCGGCAACCATTTGATCATTTTAATCAAACGGATGGCCTCCTGTGTACAACCGGCACCTACAAACCGGACGGGATTCACATTTGACACCAGCCCCGAGGGTTCAATAACAAAAAATATTTCCACCGTTCCCTGAATATTGCGCCGGAGCGCCTCTTCGGGATAGGTCAGGTTTTTTGAAATGAAACGATTGAAATCCATCCCTTTTTCTTTGAATACGGGTTTTGGTTTTTCGTCAAGATGAATGCTTTTAAAGATTTTCAGGGAAGTATCAACAGGTGTAAAAGGATAGATGATCTTGTCGTATCCCCTTTGTTTGATACATCTTTTGTATTTGTTGAGCTTAAAAGGGATTTCCATGGTTTGTTTATCATCAACTTTCGCACCGTGGTATTGGGCAGGCTCCCAAAGCAATTTTCCGAATATCCGGACGGCTTCAGCGTCCAGTTCCGGGCTTACCGGATGTGCCACTGTCAGGTTCTCTACCGATCCGTCGCTTTTCACCGTGAAGGACAAAACTACCGTTCCTTCCGTTTTATCGTGCCGTGCCTTTTCAGGATAATAAAGCTCCTCTTTGATAAATTCGCGGAGTTGCTGTTTGCCTCCATATACCTGTGCCGGGATAAATTCCTGTGCAGTAAGCCCATGGCTGCAAAGCAGTAAAAAGAGTAAAGCCAAAAATGCCGGTTTGTATCGCATGGTATAATTTGATTTTAGATGTCAATTAAACATTTTGATCTCGATTTGATATGATGCCTTATAGTTAAAGGTGTAAAATTAATAAAAATCCGTTGGGAAACCGGCCCTTCCGAAATAATTAATTTTTATGGGCAGCTCTGCATCATTTGCAGGTTTTCTTTTTACTTTTATCGCCCGAAAAATGATGTTTATGGAATATCTCTTTTTTATTACCGGAGTTTTGGCCGGGATTGCCGGAGCCTGGTTATTTTTCAGGGCCAGATCGTTAAACCCCGACAATCCGGCACAACAAACGATCAGGGCGCTTTCGGAGGAAGTCCAAAAACTGACGCTTAAAGCGGAGGCTGACGGCAACAGGATCAACAATCTGACGGCGGAAGTTGAAAAAGCAAGGTCTTTGGCCGGGGAAAAAGAACAAAAGATACTGGAACTTACGGCAAACCTTGCAACCAAGACCTCGGAACATGATCACCTGCTCGAAAAACTCAACTCCCAAAAAGAGGAGCTGGAAAATATCCGGGAACGGTTTACGACCGAGTTTAAAAATCTTGCCGGTGAGATCATGGAACAAAACAGTAAAAAATTCACCGAACAAAACAGGCACAACCTGGACGAACTGCTCCAGCCGTTGGGTGAAAAGATCAAATCGTTCGAGAAAAAAGTGGAAGATGTTTATGTAAAAGAAGCACAGCACCGCTTTTCGTTGAAGGAAGAAGTGGCACGACTGGCCGACCTGAACCGGAAAGTCTCGGAAGAAGCACATAATCTGGCGCAGGCACTCAAAGGAGAATCGAAAACTCAAGGCAACTGGGGAGAGCTGATTCTGGAAAACATCCTTGAAAAGTCGGGATTGACAAAAGAGAGGGAATATTTTGTGCAAAAATCTTTTACCGGAGACAACGGAAAACGCCTTCAACCCGATGTGGTGGTTACCTATCCCGGGAACAAAAATGTGGTGATCGATTCGAAGGTTTCGCTGACGGCTTATGAAAAGTATTCTTCGGCAAATGATGAAGAGACCCGGAAACAGGCCATTAAAGAGCATCTGATCTCCGTAAGGCGGCATATTGACGAATTGCATGCCAAAAACTATCAGCACATTTACGAACTGAACAGCCTCGACTTCGTGATGATGTTCATGCCGGTGGAGCCCGCATTTTTGCTGGCCATACAGCACGACGCGGGATTGTGGAGTTATGCTTACGACAAAGGCATACTGCTCATCAGCCCCACGAACCTTATTGCGGCATTAAAGATGGTTGCCGCCATGTGGAAACAGGAATACCAAAATAAAAACGTGTTGGAAATTGCCCGCGAAAGCGGAAAACTCTACGATAAATTCGTCAACTTTGTGAACGATCTGACGGATGTGGGCCGAAAGTTGCACAGTACCCAACAAAGCTACGAAGACTCGATGAAGAAACTGTCGGAAGGAAAAGGCAATTTGATTTCACGGGTCGAGGCCATCAAAAAGCTCGGCGCCAAAGCCTCCAAAGAATTACCCAAAACCATTGTAAATAAATCGGATGAAAACTAAAATAATATTATTTTTTGCTGCCGCGGGAATGGCATTCATACTGTTAATGCCGGGATGTAAGATGTCCAACAAACTCACTTACGTCAATCTTGCAGCGAACTATGAGCCCGACAACAAGCCTTCCGTTTCGGGATTAAGGGTCTTTAATGCGGGCAACAACACCACGAAAATTTTTGTACGGTATAACCTTAACGAACTGACCTACAAAATCCCCAGAGGAAAAGAATACCACAAAGCGGTTTACATGTTTTCGTACGAACTTTTCGAGTCGTGGGACAGCGACGATGTTTTGGCCCATCACAACTACATTATGAGCGATTCGTTGTATTACGGTGAAGACCGTGACCTCATTTTTGATTTCGACATCCCGGCCGGATTTCCCGGCAGGTACCTCCTCGAAGTCAAATTTTCAGACATGAACAGCATGGCTTCGACCATTTATCCCGTAATCATCTACAAAGACAGCGGTGATGTGGTTCAGGATTTTCTGCCGGTTTACGAAACGGGAGAGGTCATTTTCAACAACTGGATAAAAAGCGACACCCGGTTCAAATTGCTTTGCAGCAACTTGAACCTCGAACGGTTGTATCTCGATCATTTCACCCGGGATTTTCCCGCCGCCCGTCCGCCATTTTCCATGACATCTGCCGCAACCTATCAATACGAGCCCATGGAAAAATTAACGGTGAAAGTTGATTCGGGAGCCAGCGAAGTGCTTGTATTTCCTTCCGAAGGATTATTTCACTTCCGGCCCGATACGTCATCGCGCAACGGGTTTACACTCTTCAGATACGACGATGACTATCCCAATGTAACCACCTCCGACCGTTTGATGCCGCCGCTGCGCTATATTACCACCACCAAAGAGTACAAAAACATGGTCAACGCCGAAAACCGAAAACAGGCCGTTGACGGCTTCTGGCTCGATATTGCAGGGTATGAGGAACGTGCATTGGAACTGATAAAAAGATATTACAGCAGGGTGGAATTTGCCAACTGGTATTTCACCTCATTCAAAGAAGGATGGAAAACCGACCGGGGAATGATCTACATCGTTTTCGGGCCTCCGCAAACGGTTTATCGCCGTGACGACATTGAGACATGGATTTACGGAGAAAGAGGCAGCAGAATGTCGCTTACTTTCGATTTCATTCGCGCCGTCAACCCGTTCACCAACGAAGATTTCATCCTTCAAAGACAAAGCGATTTCAAAAACCCGTGGTATGTGGCGGTGGATTACTGGAGGAGATAGCCCTTCCATTTGTCCGGAAAATCACGCATCAGCATCAACAATTACAACGAAAATGAGCGAAAACAATCAAAAACATTTCAAAATCCAAACCGAACAATTTGCCGATATCAGGATTTTAAGGTACCGCGTACCGGGATTTGAAAACCTGACCCTCCGGCAAAAAGAACTCCTTTACTACCTTTACGAAGCTGCATTGTCGGGGCGGGATATCATTTACGATCAAAATTACAAGCACAATCTTTTCATCAGACATTCGCTGGAAAACATTTACAAAACATACAGCGGAAACCGCGACACAGCGGAATGGAAACAATTTGTCGTTTATCTGAAAAGGGTCTGGTTTTCCAACGGCATCCATCATCATTACTCGATGGATAAGCTGATGCCCGGATTTCCAAAAGATTATCTGGAAACGTTGACAACGCATTCCGACTTTGCGGGTTTTCCGCATGCCGGCGATGACATCCGCCTTTTGACTGCCCAGCTTGGGGAATTGATCTTTGATCAAAACATTGCGG
>JAOZMX010000162.1 GCA_029934065.1 Bacteroidales bacterium | reverse complement strand
GTTTACGGCCCGCTCGACCCGTGGTTCGACAAGGAGTGGTATCCCGGCGATCCGGTACTTATAAAAAATTAAAACCATTGTAACTGCACAAAAAATATCCGATGCGTGATTTCACGTATAACGGAGGAACGGGCTGATCTTTTCAGTCCGTTTTTTTTTATTGGTCAAAACGGATAATGCCTACCCCAAATTTATTCAAAATCGACGTGGGTTCCTGCGTTTGCTTTCGAAGCCACATCGTAAAGATATTTTGCCACGGCAAGGTCGAACAGTGCCATCCCGACAGACTTGAATAATGTGGTTTTATTATTTGATAAAATATTCTTTTGCGTAATGAGGTGAGAAAGCGGAATGATCTTTTCCCTGCTGATCTGGCCGTTTTTAACCGGGTTAAGCACATCGCCGCTTTCGGTGGCAGCATAGGGTGTATCCACCACAATGCCGTCGAGCAGGCCGAAAAGCGAACCGGGAAGCTCCTGCATGGCGGGCGTGTATGAACCTACCGCAATAAAATGTTTCCCTTGAAGCAAATCGGAACGGTCGGGCAAAACAGGATTGTGAGAAGTGGTGGCCGTGATGATAAGTTGTGCGCTTTCGAGGAGCGCTTCGGCGGAGGTTGCCGCAGTAAAACTTACGTCGGGTAAGGCTTTACTGATCTTCCGGATAAAAGAGGAGACGGCTTCGGGATTGAAATCGAAAACAAAGGCATGTTTTACCGGTTTTTCACGACAGGCATACAGCAACTGATGGTATCCCTGAACGCCGGCACCCACAAGGCCCACCGATGAAATATTTTCAGGAACTGTGTACCTGATGCCGAGGGCTGAGACCGCGGCAGTGCGATGTGCCGTCAGCGATGAGCCTTCGAGCAGTGCCAGCGGCTTTCCGGTGGAACCGTCATTCAGCACCACCGTACCGTAAATAGCCGGAAGGTTATGATGACGGTTTCCGGGGTTTACCGAAACCAGTTTGGTGACGAAATGATCTCCGGCATATCCGGGCATCAGAAGAAGGGTAACGGCACCGAACCGCGCATGCATCCTGTCGGGTAAGACGGTTTTTCCGTCCTCCCAAAGAATCAATACTTCTTTGATTTCCTTCATCAAGCCTGCCGGATCAATGAGCTTCCCGATGTCGGAGCGAGTGAGGATCAACATGGGGCAAGTGAATTTGTAAACAGGTTTTCAAATTGATATCAGAACTGTCTTAAAGCTTCCACATCTTCGATGGTTTTGGGTATGGGTTTCCCGAGCAGTCTGTACCCGTCGTCCGTGATGAGGAAATCCTCTTCGTTGCGGCAACCGCCAAAGTCTTTGTAAGCTTCCAGTTTGTCGTAGTTAAGAAAGTCGGTGAATTTTTTCTCTGTACGCCATCGGTCGATCAGATCGGGAATGAAATAGATGCCCGGCTCGATGGTGAGCACAAATCCGGGTTCCAGTTTACGGGCAAGGCGCAGCGATTTGATGCCGAACTGTGTGCTTTTGGGTTCGTTGTCGTAGCCGACATATTGTTCGCCGAGGTCTTCCATGTCGTGTACGTCAAGCCCCATCATGTGTCCCAATCCGCAAGGGAAGAACATGGCATGGACGCCAAGCATTACGGCTTCGTCAACATCACCTTTGAAGAAACCCAGTTGTCCCATTCCGCGAAGGATTTCCCGCGCCGATTCGTAATAGACCTCTTTGAAAGGAACGCCGGGTTTGAGCATTCCGATGGCCGCTTCGTGAGCGTTGAGCGCCACCTGATAAATTTCTTTTTGCCGGTCGGTGAATTTCCGTCCCACCGGAAAGGTACTCGACATATCGCCGGCATAGCCCGTTTCGGTTTCGGCGCCGCAGTCCAGCAGAAACATTCTGCCCTCGCGGGCCACGTTGCCGTGGTAGTGGTTGTGAAGCGTTTGCCCGTTGATGGTGGCAATGACGGGAAATGAGATGTAACCGCCTGCGGCAATGGCGATGCGTTCCATTTCGGCGGCAATTTCCGATTCGCGCATACCCGGGCGCAGCATCTTCATGGCAGAGATGTGCATGTCGGCGGTAACGTCAACCGCTTTTTCAATTTCGGCAATCTCTTCACCGGATTTGTAATTCCGCTGTGCAATCACCGCTTTGACAAAGTCCAGGGATGCCGCCTGTTGTTGCTGCGCCGGAACAATGCCAAGCAACTCGAACAATTTGATCTTGTTTTCCGGACGGTACGGAGGGAGGAAATGGATTTTCCGCCTTTGGGCTTTTGCCCTGTGAAGGTAAGCGGAGAGCGCTGCAAAAGGTGCCGTTTTGGCCACTCCGCAGGAAGCCGCACGCTCGGCAATGGTTGGTTGTACGCCCATCCACACGATATCGTCAATGGTGTAGTCGTTTCCGAAGATGATCTCTTCGCCCGTTTCGGTATCCAGCACCGCGGCAAGATCGGGATGCGACACCCCGAAGAAATAGAGAAATGTACTGTCCTGCCTGAAGCGGAAGGTGTTGTCGGTGTAATTCATCGGGCTTTCGCTGTTGCCGAGAAAAAGAAGCAATCCTCCATTGATGTCGGATATCAGTTTTTTTCTTCTGTCTGAATAGGTCTCTTTTGAAAACATGATCTTTTTTTTGATGATTACGAATGATATTTTTTACAAAAATACGCTATTTCCGTAAAGAGGAAGAAATTGATTTAAACGGATAAAAAAACCGATACTTTGAAATTACTGGTTTTTCGGGCATTTTTAAATTAATGGTTTCCGGCTGATGTAATTTTTCCCGTTTTGTGCACAAAAAACAATCAACAGCGGCATGGATATTTCAACATATTTGGCAAATTTGGACGAAAACAAAGCGTAAAATCCTATTTTTGGCAAAAAAAACAACACTCGGGGTAAAATGAAAAAAATATTGTTTACGATTATCGCATCGTTTTTAAGCCTTTACGGCATTTCGCAAAATTATGTTCCCGGCTATGCCAGAACCATTAAAGGCGATGATTTCCAATACCATTCCGCACAACCCGACGCCCAAACGTCAATGCTCATCCGGTCGCAGGATGCCGGGGAATACATCGAATGGGAAACCGCCCCCGTACCGGACAAAATCCATGACGAAAGGATCACGTTCCTGATGCTGGCCGATATTGACGTGAACGCTGCCGACCCGCACAGCTGGGATATTTTTGTGAACGGAAAAAAATATTTCACCATTTCCTCGCCAACCGACCCGGGAAAAGAGGGGATAAAATGGATGGGGCTCAACGCTTCAAAACTGGAATTCGTAACAAGCAGTGTTGACAGGCACGGTGATCTGACCGGGTACCTGCTGTTATCACTTAACCCGAAATTACTTTCTCCGGGAGAACCGGTCAAAATAAAAGTCAAGCCGGTTGAATCGGCTGGCAGCCAAACATGGTTCATGGTTTTTAAATATGTCACCGTGAATCGCGTTACGGTCACTTCCGAACCGGCCATCAGGAAAAACCCGGACGGTGAGACACAAGTTCTCGAAGTCATTGCAACCTATTTCAACCCTGCTGCGGAGGCTGTTTTCACCATCGGCAAAGAAACTTTCACCAAACAGCTTGAGTTCGGCTACAATGTACACTACCTTGAGATTCCGGAAGTAAAGCGAAAAACAAACCTTCCCGTTAAAGTCACCGTTGGAGAGACAATCCTCACGGATGAGAAAATCACCCTTATGCCGGTCAACGAAATGACCATCTTCCTGTTGCCCCATTCGCATGTGGATATCGGCTATACCGATCTTCAGGAAAACGTGGAGAAACAGCAATGGAAAAACCTTGAGCAAGCCATTGCATTGGCCGAATCCACGCAGGATTATCCTTATGGTTCGCGCTTCAGATGGAACACTGAAATTACCTGGGCAGTGGATTCATACCTGAAAAAGGCAGATAAAAAGAAAAAGCAAAAGCTGCTGCAAGCCATCAAAAAAAGATGGATTGAAGTGGACGGCATCTATGCCAACATGCTCACCGGCCTCTGCACGCCCGAAGAGCTTTTTCACCTGTTTGATGCCGGAAAAGAGATCGCCGAACAAACGGGCATACCACTGCGGGCAGCCATGATCACCGACATTCCGGGCTGGAGTTGGGGATTGGTAGCTCCCATGGCACAAAGCGGCATCAGGTATCTTTCGCTGGGCACCAACCGTTCCGACCGCATTGGAAATATCATTAAAGCAATGGGCGACAAACCCTTTTACTGGGTCTCCCCGTCGGGTGAAGAAAAAGTCTTCACCTGGGTTCATCAGGAGGGATACTCCTATTTTCACACCGGGCAGGGCGCCAAAGAACAACAAAACCTGCTGACCGAGAAAAAGATTTTTTCCTATCTGAAACGGCTGTACAACAGCGGATACGCTTATGATATGACAACGCTGCGCTATAACATTGTCACGGACAACGGCCCGCCCGACGAACACCTTTGCGATGCGGTAAAAGCATGGAATGAAAAATACGTAACTCCCAAATTATACATTTCCACCGTCTCGGAAGCGCTGGGCATGATGGAAAAACTTTATCGCGATGCTTTTCCCGAATACCGCGGCGACATTACCGGCTACTGGGAAGACGGCGCCGCATCAACGGCTTTCGAAACCGCACTGAACCGGCAAAACGCCATCCGCCTGAGCCAGACGGAATTTCTCTTTGCCATGAACATGCCTCAATCATATCCCGGAAAGGGCATTGAAGAAACATGGAAAAACATCATGCTTTACGACGAACACACATGGGGCGCATGGAATTCGGTTTCGGAACCCGAAGACCCTTCCGTCATCAAGCAATGGGAAACGAAAAGAAATTTTGCCTATGATGCCAAACAGCAAATTGACGAATTACAAACCTTGGCTTTTAAGGTCAATCGTGCTTTTGACAGCAAGTCCGAAATACTTGAAGTGATCAATACCAACTCGTGGACACGATCGGGATGGGTTGACTTTTACCCGTCGGGAGAATTTACCGAATATGCAGTTCTGGATCCTTCCAATGAAAAGTGTCCCGTTCATATTGCAGAAAAAAATGCCGTCAGGTTTTATGTTAAAGACATCCCGCCGTTCTCATCAAAAATATTCCGGCTTAAAACGGCAGGTGGCCCTTCGGATTTTCAGCATCCCGAGCCATCCTACACAATCGAAAACAAGTTTTTCACTTTAACCATTAACAAAAAAAACGGGAGTATCGAAGAACTGATCTGGAAAAAAACCGGGCAAAACCTTGTTGACAAAACCGCCGGCCCGGGCATCAACCAATATCTTTATGTCGAAGGACGGTTACCGGAACATCCGGAAACGGCCACCGTAACCAACATCATGTCAACCGACAAAACTTCAATTGTAATCGAGATGAAAGCACCGGGGTGTAAATGGTTGCGGACAAGGATATGGCTGGATGATTTTGCCCCGCAGATCCATTTCGAAAACACATTGAACAAAACCGAAGTTTACTTCCCGGAAAGCGTCCGGTTTGCCTTTCCGTTCAACATCAGCAAAGCCACGGTACGTTACGATCTGGCACTGGCCGATTGCAAATTACCGGAAGACCAGTTGCCGGGAGCCAACAAAAATTTCATCACCATCGAAAATCTGGTGGATATCTCCAATGACGATCTTGGGATAACGTGGGTGAGCAATGATGCCCCGCTGGTGGAAATCGGACAGATGATGAACGATGCACGGGCATTTGGTTACGTCAACCAGCCGGAGCCCTCTCCGACACTCTATTCATGGGTGATGAACAACTACTGGGAAACAAACTTCAAAGCAGCGCAGGAAGGATATGCTTCGTTCAGATACACCATTTCAGTACATGAAAAATACAACGCGGCAGAAGTTGAAAAAACCGGGCTGGAACAAAGAATACCGTTGATCGTCACTCCGGCTTCAACAGATACCAAACCCAAAAGCCTCGGCATTAAGAACGACAATCCGGACATTGTCTTCTTTGCCGTTAGAATGCACAACGACACACTGCTGGTAAGTTTGCAAAATGTTGCCGACAGCCCCCGGACATTTGATCCCAAAACCCTTTCATCCGGTGTTTTTACCGCCGATTTTTGGGGAAACACCGGCAAGCCTGTGGAAAACACGATAACCATTCCCCCTAAAGGGATCAGGCATTTTTTGGTGTACAGAGAAAAAAACGCATTACCGAAACATTAACCGGAGGAAATGATGGCTGAAAATAAAAAGAAAAAATTCACCAACCTGCTCTCCAACGATCAAAATATCCGTCTGTTGGTGCAAACCGCATTTTTGATCCTGATTCTTGTGATCGGATATGAATTTTACGGATTTGTCAGATATTACCAGACAGACGGACAAACGCCTTACTTTGAACGCCCGCCCGGAGTTGAGGGCTTTCTCCCCATAAGTTCGCTGATGGGCCTGATCCATTTTATCACCACCGGAGATTTCAACACCATCCATCCGGCAGGCATTGTGCTGTTCTTTCTCTTTTTTCTTTTTGCCGTGCTGCTGAAAAAAGGTTTTTGCGGCTGGGTGTGTCCCGTGGGCTTTTTATCGGAATACCTTTGGAAACTGGGCCGTAAATTATTCGGCCGCAATTTTGTTTTGCCCCGTTGGCTCGATTATCCGTTAAGGTCGCTTAAATACCTGATATTGCTCTTTTTTGTCTGGGCCATTGTCACCATGTCGTCCCAGCAATTAAGCGAATTTCTTTACGGCAAATACAACAAAGTTGCCGATGTGAAAATGCTGCTGTTTTTCACGGACATTTCAGCTTTTGCACTGGGAATTATCATTGCACTTGCGGTTTTGTCGTTGTTCATCAAAAATTTCTGGTGCCGCTACCTTTGCCCTTACGGAGCTTTTCTGGGTTTTTTCAGCATTTTCAGCCCGCTCAAAGTAACACGCAATCCCGATACCTGTACCGACTGCCGGCATTGCACCGAGGCTTGCCCTTCCAATATCATGGTTCACACCAAAATACGCATCCGTTCGGACGAGTGCATGGCGTGTGCGGCCTGTATTACCGCCTGTCCCGAAAAAGAGACGCTGAAATTCCGCCTGCACAAAAAAGCAAAACGAAGTGTTCCCGTCAGGGTCTATGCCCTGATCCTGGTCGCTTTGTTCATCATCGGCACAGGATTGGCCATGCTGACCGGCCATTGGAAAAATTCGGTAAAACCGGATGAATACAAAACCTTGATCCAACAAATCGACGCCCCTGAAATGGAGCATGTGAATTAGTTACGCTTAAAAAAAAGGCTTCCCTAGTGATCGTTTTGTTCAACCCACACATTTTATTTTAGGTTGTAAAAACATCCTGAAAATCTTTTTGATCCCGTGTTAAACTGATGTGGCTTGTCCACGTTGGGGCATTCAGAAGCAAAAGCGGCTGACATAACAACCGACGCCTTTATCAAACGGACTCAATAATTCATGTTTTTCTTGTCCGTATTAAAAAAAATTATACTTTTAAGCGATTTACAAAACAGGCAGAACAATGATGGGTTATCATATCATTCCTGAAAAGGAACTGATCATTGAATTTTACGGGGGCGGGCCAACCATTTCCGAAATGTTTGAGTTTGTTGGAGTCATAAAATCAGACAAAGCATACAATAACAGATTCAATGTATTGGCTGACATTAGTGAGATAACCCTGACGCCAAACATGAAGAACATCGTCAATTATATTGATTTTTTAAAACAAACGGATGAAGTGGTCAACACAAAAAAGATGGCGCTGATCACCAATTCTCCGCAGACAGTGGTCATTGGCACAATGTTTATGGAATTCAGCAAAGAACTCCCTCTCATCATCAATGTTTTCAGCACATTTGAAGCGGCCATCAACTGGCTGGATATTTCCGGATTCTCGCACAAGGATTATCTTCGGATTGTCTCTGAAATAAAAAGAGCAAACAAAAATAAGTATTAAGTTCTTGGGAAGCAAAACTAACCAACATGTTGTTTAAGTGAAAAGGAAAAGTAACAATATCAACCTTTGGCGATGAACAACCGGCGGCCTTTTGCGCCAGCAACTACACCGTATGCAAATTTTCCTCATGCTCTTACTTTTTTGAAGGGACAAAAAAGTAAGCAAAAAACTAT
>JAOZMX010000161.1 GCA_029934065.1 Bacteroidales bacterium | reverse complement strand
CACGATTTGACTGACGGCTTTTTCCAGGGCGACTTCTTTGGTTTCGTTCTCAAAATTATTCTGTCTTTAGCCGGTATCCGACATTATGAATATTTTCAATTTTTACCGACGGGTCCGATTTCAGGTATTTGCGCAGGCGCGAAATAAAAACATCCAGACTGCGGCTGGCAAAATAGTGATCGTCACCCCAGACCTTCATCAGCAGGTCGTCGCGTTTAACGATGGTATCCCTGTTCAGGCAAAGCACTTTCATCAACTCGGCTTCGCGATGGGTCAACTGCCGTTTTCCTTCCGGGCTTTCAAGCCGGTGGTTGGCCATATCAAATCTGAAATGTCCGAAATCGCAACTGCCCCGCCCGGCCTCTCTTGCCGGCTTCCGTCCGCTCCTTTTCAAAAAGACCTCAATCTTCAGTACCAGCTCCTCGATGCTGAAGGGCTTGGTAATGTAATCATCGGCACCGAGTCGTAACCCGTAAATCTTATCCTCTTTGGTTGACTTTGCCGTCAGGAAAATGATGGGAATCTCCTGGTTGACCGACCTGATGCGCTCCGCAAGGGCATAGCCGTCCATCTTCGGAAGCATTACATCAAGAATGCAAAGGTCGTAACGGTTTTCGTCAAACATTTTCAGGGCATCAAGGCCGTTGTCGGTAAAATCAACGGTATAACCGTGCAATTCCAGATTGTCGCGCGTTACGAACGACAGCGTTAAATCGTCTTCAACATAGAGAATTTTTGCTTTTTGATCCATTATTCCAGTGGGATTTCGATGTAAAATATACTTCCTTTTCCGGGTTCGCTTTGCAGGCGGATTTTCCAGCGATGTGCCTTGCAGATGTTTTTCACATAATAGAGTCCGAGGCCGAAACCTTTCACATCATGTACATTGCCGGTGGGTATCCTGAAAAACTTCTGAAAAACTTTTTTCTGGTACTCCCTGCCGATACCGGGGCCGTTGTCGGCAATACCAATGATGACGCTGTTTCCGGATTTCCGGGCCGAAACAACGATATCGGCATCCTTACCGGAATACTTGATGGCATTGTCCAAAAGATTGTGCAGAATATTGGTGATATGCAACCGGTCGGCTTTGATCGAAAGCTCCCCGTCTTCAACATCGGTGGTGATTTTCAGCTTTTTGTCACTGTTGCCCGCTTTGCAGTTGGACGTTACGTTTTCGATGACCTCTTTCAGGTCGGTTTTTTCGATCTTCAGTTCAAAACCGGTTTTTTCGATCCTTGCAATTTGCAATACTTTCTCCACCTGGTTGTTCAGTCTGTTGTTTTCCTGTTTGATGATGGCACCGTAGCTTTTCAGCCTCCCGGGATTCTTAACGATATCTGGATTGCTGATGACATCGGCCGAAATGTTGATGCTCGAAATGGGCGTTTTGAATTCGTGTGTCATGTTGTTGATGAAATCCTTTTGCAATTCCGACAATCGTTTTTGCTGAAGGATGATAAAGATGGCGTACCCGAAAAAGATCACCGACACCAGCAGGATCACCGAAAAGATCAGCCACACCATCATATCGCTGCTCAAATAGTTGGACTTCAACGGGAAATTGATCCCGAAATAGTAAATGTACTCATCATACTTCGGCATGTTGGTGGTCAGTTTGACGGGTTTCTTTCCCTTTGCCGAAACATAATTTCCATAAACCATCTTATCGTTGTGACAATCGTAAATGGCATACTCGTAATCCGTTTTAATGTTCAGCTTGTCAAATTCGGTTTTCAAATAATAATCCAGGATATTTGCATCGATCACACTGTTTACATTCACCACAAAATAATTGGAAGACAACTGATTTACAGGATTTTCGTTCGGCAGCTCCGTTTGATTGTAACGGCTCATGTTTTCGGCAACATTTTTCAGTGCGATAAAAATGGTTTGATTGAACTGTTTTTCCCGGATGTTCCATGCTTTTTGCAACCAGTAGATCTGTACGACGGTGATGCCGGTGATGGCAAAGGCTCCCAAAATTACGATCAATCTGATGTGGTTGCGTTTCATTTACAGGTTAATTTGTGTAATGCACAAAACTAATCATTAAAACCGAACCGGTTACGGCCTCAACACCTATGACCGCCATTTTTAATTGTTGCAATATCTTTTGATCACGTTGTAGGCATCCTGAATTCCGAGCTCGCCGGCCTTGCTCAAGTCCAGACAGGCGTCGGCAGTTTTTTTCAGATAGATGAGCGTGAGGGCACGGTTGTAAAATGCTTCGGCCAGATTGGGTTGCAACGCCAGGGCTTTGTTATAATCCTGCACGGCACCCTCGAAATCACGCATCCGGTTTTTGATGTTTCCACGGTTGTAATAGGCATAACTCATTTGCGGGTCTAGTTCGATAACACGGTCGTAATCGGCCAGCACACTGCTGAAATCCGGTATCCCCTGATGTTTTACCTTTTTTTTGTCCTGCGGAGCGTTGCGTGTGATGGTGATCTGCGGGTCCGATTCTTCAATGGAATACTGGTGTTCGATGAGTTCGAAATTGATGTTGGCACGATTGAAATAGGCCTCCTGAAATCCGGGCTCAAGCTCAACAGCCCGGTTGAAAGCTCTGAGGGCATCGTTGAAGTTCATCATCATGGCATTGAAAGTTCCCTTGCGAAAATAGTTCTCCGCATTGAAAGGATCAAAATACTGAACGCTGTCGATCTTCGCATTCAGGTTACGGGCTACTTCGTCGGACAGTCTGATCTCCCCCGATGATAATCCGTAAGCAAAATTGTCATCGTTGTACTTCAGCTCATCAAGCGACTTGTAATGGTATCCCTTTTCCAATTGCAAACTGATTACCTCATCGGCCGGCAGATAAACAATAATGATGTTGGGTTTGAGCTGAATGAAAACCTGCCGGTACTGGACACGCCCGCCCGAAACACCGTTGGAGTTGAAGTCGGCCTCAAATTCGATGAGCCGCCGCAAATAGGTTGAATCGGCCGAATAGCCCTGATTGATGGAGCCGAAATCCTCCCCCGAGTTAACGGCATTTACAATGGCTATTCCGGTATCATAATCTTTTTTCGCCCCCTCGCAGTCACCCATTTTTTGTTTTACCGACGAGCGGCTCATATAAGCCGCTGCAAAATCGGGGAAAAGCTCAATGGCTTTCGAATAGCTTTCCAGTGCGTCGTCATACCTTTCCAGTTGCATATCGGCATAGCCCATGTTGTACCATGTGTAAACATTTTCGGGATTGATGCGCAAAACATTTTTAAGGTCCTCCAGAGCACCTTCATAATCCTTTCTCTCCATTTTGATAAGAGCACGGTTGTAATAGGTCAGGTCGTTTTGCGGATCGAGCCGGATCACCTGATCGAAATCATGCATGGCTGCGATCGTATCACCCATTTTGATTCTTGCGGCACCGCGGTAAAAATAGGTCAGCGGATTTTTTTCATCCAGTTTGATGGCCTGGTCGAAATCTTTCATGGCTTTGTCAAATTCCCCCAGTTCGTTTTCGAAAAGACCGCGCTGAATAAATGCATCGGTGTAAAGGAAATTTAATTTTATGGCTGCATTGCAATCGGCAATGGCTTCTTCATACCTTTCCAGCCGGGCTTTGGCAACCGCACGGTTCAGAAAAGCCTCTTCAATATCGGGGCGAAGCAGGATCAGCGTGTCGAAATCTTCGATGGCTCCTTTGTAATCCCCCATCCTGATCTTGGTCGTCCCCAGGCTGTAAAACACATTCGGGTTGTCGGGACGCCGTTCGAGCGATTTCCTGAAATCTTCCAGCGCACTGTAATAGTTAAAGAGATTGGATTTCACCACTCCGCGGTAATAATAGGCATCGGGATTGTACGAATCGAGCATCACAGCCCTTGTAAAATCAAACTCGGCACCTCTGAAATCACCGAGGATCATCTTGGCACGACCGCGGTAGATGTGCGGCTCGGCCAGATCGGGCTTGGCACGGATCAACATGTTGAAGGTCTGAATCGCTTGCGTGTACTGCTCGTTGTAAAACTCATTGATCCCTTTGTTCAAAAAGTATTCAACCTTGATCTGCGCTCCGGCAACAAAAGCTGAAACAAGTAAAACAAACAGGATGATCCATCGGCGAAAGTAAAATCTCTTTTGAACGGTACTTGCTTTCAAGAGGTGTTTTATTTTTTCTTCCCCATATTTTCCCACAGGCAATATTGTTTTGAATCTCAAACCGGGTTTGAAATCCGGATTTTGTCTGATGATTTTAATTTCTCATTTATTTTTCCGGTTCAGGTTAATCAGAGATCGGTTTTTGTTTTGTTAACGAGATAAACGTTGGTGAGCTCCATTTTCTTATCCACGGCCTTACACATGTCGTAAATCGTAAGCAGGGCAATACTTGCGGCAGTCAGCGCCTCCATCTCGATCCCCGTTTTTCCGGTACATTTGGCGTAAGCCGTAATTTCCACACCATCGTCGGTCAAAAGTGCCTTGACATCCATCCTGGTGATGGCCAGCGGATGACACAACGGGATCAGTTCGCTGGTCTTTTTCCCGCCCTGTATTCCGGCAATTTCGGCAACGGTAAGCACATCACCCTTTTTCATTTCGTTTTCACGGATCAGCCTTACCGTTTCGGGGGCAAGCCTGATAAAACCTTTGGCCGTAGCTTCGCGAATCTGATCGGGTTTTGCGCCCACATCCACCATGTTGGCTCTGCCCGTGTTATCGGTATGTGTTAATTTTTTCATCTTCGGTCGTGATTTGATGTTGCTGCATAATTACAAAAAATATTGATAATTTTGCCCGGTGAGCGATAAATTAATCATTACCATCATCCTGATCGTACTGATCGGCCATTTTCTGGCCGGGGTCTTTTACCTTTGGTGGAAGATCTGGAAGAAAAAAAATAACTATCCCGCACTGATCTGTGCATAATCCGGTATCTCTTCCATAAATTCGTAACGCTGATTTTCAAAATCAATTTTGCAGGCATAGTGTTCAATGCCGTTGGTCACCACAAGATACTTCACTTTCAGAGCGATGTTGTAGCGCGCGATCTGATCGAACACATCCTGACTGATCTTCACCGTATCGGCTTTGCATTCAACAATGAGCAGCGGCTGACCTTTGTTGCCGAAAACCGTAATATCGGTTCTTTTCTTCATGTTGTTCACCGTCAGCGAATGTTCCACGGCCATCAGCGACTGGGGATAATTTTTACTGTCCGTCAGGTAGCGGATCATGTTTTGCCGCACCCACTCCTCGGGTGTTAACAAAACATATTTTCTTCGGACAACGTCAAATATTTCTGTTTTTCCTTCTTTGTTTCTTGTTTTAAAATCTCCCGGCGGAAAGTTCAATACGCTCATTATTCAGCTAATTGTTGATAAAAAAATCATCGTTATTATTTGTCAAATTTAATAAAATCCTCACTTTAACCTACCTTTGCGCACAAATTTTCAAAAAGGCCTACATACAATGAAAACCAAAGAAGAGATCGTAACAAACTGGTTGCCACGTTACACAGGAACAAAGGTTGAAGAATTCGGGGATTATATCCTGTTGACAAATTTTATGAAATACCTCGAATTGTTTGCCCAATGGAACAATGTTGAGATTAAAGGAATCGGCAAATCAATGCCCAGTGCCACGGCAGGACACATCAGCATGATCAATTTCGGCATGGGCAGTGCCAATGCCGCCACCATCATGGACCTGTTGAGCGCCAAAAAACCCAAGGCCGTGCTGTTTCTCGGAAAATGCGGCGGGCTGAAGAAAAAAAACAAACTCGGCGACCTGATTTTACCCATCGCAGCCATCAGAGGCGAAGGAACATCCAACGACTACTTCCCCAAGGAAGTGCCCGCCCTGCCGGCATTTAGCCTGCAAAAGGCCATCTCCACAACCATCCGCGACCATCAGCGCGACTACTGGACAGGCACCGTTTACACCACCAACCGAAGGGTGTGGGAACACGACGAAAAATTTAAAAAATACCTCCGCAAAACAAGGAGCATGGCCGTTGACCTGGAAACAGCCACCATTTTCAGTGTCGGTTTTTACAACCAAATACCCACGGGAGCTTTGCTGCTGGTTTCCGACCAGCCCATGATCTCAACAGGTATCAAAACCGAATCGAGCGACCAACTGGTCACCGAAAATTTTGTGGACGCCCATATCAAAATCGGCATCGACTCCCTGAAACAATTAATCGACAACGGACTTACCGTCAAACACCTGAAGTTTTAAAACACTATTACCGCCCGATGACCTACGAGAACATTCTTGAAGACCTGAAGAACAAAATTTATTATCCCGTTTATTTTCTGGCGGGTGAAGAGCCCTATTTCATCGACAAGATCAGCAAAACGATTGAAAGCACGGTGCTCGACGAAAGCGAGAAAGATTTCAACGAGGTAATCCTTTACGGCCGCGACACCAACATGATCGAAATTTTATCGCAGGCACAGCAATATCCTGTTTTCGGAAATTATCGTGTGGTCATCGTCAGAGAGGCGCAAAACCTGAAAAACATCGAGAAAAACGAAAAGCTGAAGAATTATCTGCGCAAGCCACCCGCCTCCACCATACTGGTGTTCGATTATAAATACAAAAAGGCCGACGGACGTACCGAGTTCGCCAAACTGCTGGGAAAAGCGGGTGTTTATTTCAAATCCGAAAAACTGCGCGACTATCAGTTGCCCGACTGGATCATCAAATTAATTCAGTCCAAAGGCTTTCGGGTTTCATCGGCCGTGGGCGCCCAACTGGCCGAAAACCTCGGCAACGACCTCTCAAAAATTGAAAACGAATTGCAAAAGCTGGAAATCAATCTGGAACCCGGCGCAATGATCACACCGGAGATTATCGAAGAATACGTGGGCATCAGCAAGGAATTCAATATTTTCGAATTGCAAAATGCGTTCGGAAAAAAAGACATCGTCAAGGTGAACCGCATCATCAATTATTTCGGAGCCAACCCGAAGGAAAATCCCGCCATTAAAGTCATTGTCATATTGTTTTCCTATTTCCGCAAGGTCTTTCTTTATCATTTTCTCACCGACAAATCACCGAAAAGCATTGCCGCCCGCCTTTCCGTACATCCCTATTTCGTAAAAGACTACAGCTCGGCGGCGGCCAATTACCCGCCCAAAAAATTACGGCAGATTTTTTCCATCCTCCGCGAATACGACCTGAAAACCAAAGGCGTGGAAACCGCCCCCCTGCCCGACGGGGAAATCCTGAAAGAGATGGCTTACCGGATATTGCATTAAATAAAAACGGAAGAGTTTATGTTAAGGCACACGATATGGGAAAAATCATTTTTTATCACCAACATCAGCTTGGCTATGCCGTAGCAATAGTATCAAAAACACTATTTTTCCAGTATTTTCCCAATCAATGACATCATTTTATTACAGTAATCCCGCTTCAATTCTTTTCCTTTTTTTAACACCAGGTTGATATTGTGTGTGATTGGAATTCCCATATAAAGCATGGTGATATCTTCAACGGAAAGTGCATCATTCCATATCCCCATCGACATTCCGTCCGAGATGATCTTACCTGCAAGTTCTCTTTGCGAATCAAAAATATAATTAAGTTTTTCCATCATTTCCTCATCATTGGAATGCGAGGCTTCGGTAAAAATCAAAATGGTGATGCCGTTATTTTTAGTCAAATAGTTTATCGTATTACACAAATAATCAAAAAATCTTTCTTTTGGATTTTTATTCCCAAAAGCAATCTCACGCAAATTACCAATCAAATCAACGGATACATCATTAATAATCGAAAGAATAATATCACGTTTTGTTTTAAAATGACGAAAAATAGCACCTTCGCTAATACCTGTCTTAATGGAAAGATTTTTTGTTGACAATGATTTGATTCCGTCTGTCCTGATAATTTCCAAAACAGCTTTTTTTATCTCTTCCTGCCTTACTTCTGTTGGTTTTCTTGTCATTTGTCTTTATTTATTGATGGGTGAAAAAATAATTATTCAACAGAATTTATTTGTTAACAAAATTTACCAAAACATTGATAAATTCAGGAGTTCGCAAATAGCCGAAAGACTTGTGCGGGTTGGCAATACCGTTCATGACGTAATTATTAGTCACCAGTTTGTCAA
>JAOZMX010000160.1:1853-8093 GCA_029934065.1 Bacteroidales bacterium | reverse complement strand
CTGGTAAATGTTGGCAAAACCCTGATTTCCCACATCGGAATAAATGTAATTGAACATAACCCGCACGGCAGGATTCAGGTACCAGTTCAGCCCGGCGGTAAAGTCATTCATTGTGCCTCCCCGCAGGTCTCTGTCGTTCATATCGAGAAATGAATAACGGAACGACAATTCCCAGGCGCCCCATCCGCCTTTTCCGAGGTTTCTTTTGGGGCTGACCCGTCCGAAAGCGGTTTTCGACTGGCTGTAATTCTTATGTTCACCCGTAATGAACCAGCTTACAATGGCATATCCTGTTGTATAATTATAGGAAGAGAAAAACGCATTCATCGAGTCGGAAGGCGTGATATTGGCTGTCATGTATTCGCCCTGAAAAGACAACGGCCCGGCAACAAATACCAGTTCTCCGCCCAGCACTTCGGCGCGTTTTGTTTGATCAAGAGTCAGCCGGACATATTTGGGTGCCAGATGAGCTTCGGGACGCTCATGAAAAGCCAGCAAACGGTTGTCGTTAAATTGATGCTCAAAAGCCACACCGACATGAAAGACAGTATACCATCGTGCATCCGGCTTGTAGATCGGCTGACCGGCAAGACGGAATGTCAGACGGTATTGATTTCCAAGATACCGACCGATGTTTTTTGTCGGGAAGAAATATCCGGCATACCACGAAAAGCGCTTGTTGAACTGGTGGTTGTAAACCATAAACCCCAGGTCGCGTTCCGGCGTAAAAACATACGGCAACGACCGTTCCATGTCGGTGATATCATTGGAACTGGTCAGCATCTCAAACCCGAAAGGCTGTTTGAAATGCCCGGCCCTGATGTGACCGATCCAGGGAATTTTGGTGACTTCGATGTATGCATCCTTCACCCCGGCATCCCCTTTTGAGAAATCCAGTTGCAATTTGAATTTAACATTCCCGAAAAGCGTTCCCGAAGTAAAAAACCTCAATCTCCTGAACTCGGTGCCGTTCGGAGCGGGGTAATCCGTATCCAGCCAGTCACTCTGGCTGATCATCATAATGTCATACTGGATACGTCCCCCGATCTTTATTTTAAACTGATCATCGGCACGCTGAAACTGAAGTCCTTTGTTCCATTTGATGCTCCATTCATGTGAAGATTGCGAAAACAAACCGGTGCTGACCGATAAAATAACAAAGAATAAAAGGATGGTTTTCATGAATTCATTGTTGGTTTCCGGGAGGCAAAAATATATTTTTGAAAAAGAAAAACCGGTTACCTTTTATTATCTTTATGTTAACTTTGTGAAAAGTTCTCTACCATGAAAATACTACCGGTTGATAAAATCAGAGAGGCAGACGCCTACACGATAAAGAATGAGCCCATTGCCTCCATCGACCTGATGGAACGGGCTGCCACCCAATTGTTTAAATGGATCAAAAAGCACGTGGACCGCACGCATACGATCCATGTTTTTGCCGGACTCGGCAATAACGGTGGCGACGGTCTTGCGCTGTCGAGGATGTTGTCGGTGAAAGGATATGATGTTAAAGTTTACCTCATCAGGTATTCTGATAAAACATCCGAAGATTTCCGGATCAATTACGAAAGGCTGCATGAGGCAGGATTAGAAAAAAATGTTACCGACATCAAAGAAGGCGATACATTACCCGAAATAGATGAAAACAACATTATTGTAGATGCCATTTTCGGCTCGGGTCTGACACGGCCTGTCAAAGGGTTTATCGGCAAAGTGGTGGAACACATCAACAGCCAGCCGGCGGTTAAAATTGCCATTGATATCCCGACAGGACTTTATGCCGACAGCCATTCCGACCCCAAAGGGGGAGCCATCATCAGCGCCGATTACACATTGAGTTTCCAATTCCCGAAACTTGCGTTTTTATTGCCCGAAAACGACCGTTTTGCCGGACAATGGCATGTATTGGACATCGGGTTGCTTCCTGAATATATAAACAACGTAAAAGTTACCGAGTTCTACATGCAAAAGCGCGATATCGCCCCCATGATCAAACAAAGGCGGATATTCTCGCACAAGGGTACTTTCGGACATGCCTTGCTCATTGCCGGGAGTTACGGGAAAATGGGAGCTGCCATTCTGGCTTCGAGGGGGTGCCTGCGGTCAGGTGTCGGTCTGTTGCATACGCATATTCCCAAAATGGGATACTCCATCATGCAAACGGCCACCCCCGAAACCATGCTGAGCATCGATCGCTATGAGAATTACTTTTCGGAAGTCCCAGACCTCGGTATGTTTAACGCAGTTGGCATCGGGCCGGGACTGGGGATGGAACACCAATCCCAAATGGCACTGAAGCTGTTGATACAGAATTACAAAAGCCCCATTGTCTTTGATGCGGATGCGCTGAACATACTGGCTGAAAACAAAACATGGCTCCCATGGCTTCCGACACACAGTATCCTTACACCCCATCCCAAAGAGTTTGAACGGCTCGTGGGCAAATGGTCCGACGATTACGACAAGCTGAAAAAGTTGCGGGAATTTTGCTTCAAATACAATGTGTATGTTGTGCTGAAAGGAGCTTTCACAGCCACCTGCTTCCCCGACAAAAACATTTATTTCAACTCCACCGGCAATCCCGGGATGGCCACCGCCGGCAGCGGAGACGTACTGACAGGAATGATCACAGGATTACTGGCACAGGGTTATACGCCCGGTGTTGCGGCAGTTGTCGGTGTGTACCTCCATGGACTGGCAGGCGACCTTGCTGCCAAAAAGAACGGGCAGGAAGCTGTGGTGGCGGGAGACATCATTGAGCACATTGGGAAAGCTTTTAAGAAAACACGGCCTGCTTAACCTTGAGGGCGGTTTTGCTCCCACCAGGTTGAAATGATTTATGCCGAATCCAACCGTAACCTATCTGCCCACCGGGTCAGGGATTACGACCATGCGGGAATAAATTCCTCATATTTAATACAGCAGATTTGTTTGGAAATTGGTTTTTGTTTTTTGAGATTTATTTGGAACTTGTCATTTGATCTTTGGAATTTATTTGAAGTTTGTTATTTGATTTTTGGAATTTCAAAACGGACGGATACAAAAAAAGGCGGCTAATGCCGCCCTTACAATCTAACGGTCAAAGCCGTCATTATATCTCTTCGGTCTCGACCACTTTGGCAAGCAGGTCGGCGTAAGGAATCATCAGGTATTTGTTACCTTCAAAGTCGAACTCGGTTCCTGAATATTTTTTGAAAAACACAGTGTCACCCACCGAGATGCCCGGGTTTTCAATGTTGCCAATGGCAACCACCTTGGCATACTGCGGTTTCTCTTTGGCTGTATCGGGAATAATGATGCCCGAAGGAGTCTTCTGCTGTTCTTCCTCCTGCGACATGTCCAGCAAAACATTCTCGTTTAAAGGCTGTAATTCTTTCATCTTTTATCTGATTTAATGTTAGTTAATAATTTCTTGATTTATTTTATGATCATTTGTTGCATTTCTAATTGATCCCCAGCAAAGTATTGATCCTGGTCTTGTCGAATCCCACGATCACCTCACCGTTGATATCCGTTTGGGGAACTCCCTGCTGCCCGCTCCGGCGTACCATCGCCTCGGCAGCTTTCTGGTCTTTTGAAACATCAATATCCCGGTAACGGATACCATATTTGTCAAGATGACGTTTCAACGCGTTGCACCATGAACAGCTCGGTGTTGAATAAACGGTTACACGTTTTTGAGGTTTGCCGTCACCATTGGTTTTTGCCGTAAACAAAACACTCTCGAATAACGACTTGTAAAATCCGTCATCGTTGCATCCTTTAATGGATTTCACAAAATTCTTTCCATCAAAGACCAGCAAAGAAGGCGCTGACGTAATGTTGTACTTCGGATGTATGTCGCGCACAACCGTAACATCGGCTGCTACTACATTTACATCTTTCACTTCTCCGGCAGCCTGTTCCACGCCTGTATAGCTACACTCGCTTGTTTCCGAACCTTTTTTATACAATAACACATAATTCTTTTTGTCATCCAATAGGCTCTCCTGCATTTCCTGAAACGAACGAATTTCTTTCAATCCCATAATCCTAAAAAATTTTATGCGTACTAATCAAATGATATGCCAATGCAAAATTACTTCTTTTCCGGGTGCCGAAATTGCAGGTATGACAAAATTTCACCTCTGGCGTTTGGGTATGGGGGAATAAATGAGCAATAACCAATAACTAATCTCCATTAACCATTCTCTCTTTCCCAATCCTACCCAACTGCAACCATTGCAACCATTGCAACCATTGCACCTACTCAATATAAAAACGGCAACAGTTTTTTCGTTCGGGAAGCATATTCGGCATATTCGGGGAATTGCTGCCTCAACCGCTTTTCTTCATAAACGATTTTCAGTATCAGAACGACGACCAACAACAGAAATACACCCAATCGTATCCATGAAAAATAATCAAAAACCAGAGGCAAAAGGGAAACCAGTTGAGCGAGATACATGGGATGCCTGACTACGCTGTAAGGGCCGGAAGTTACAAGATATCCATCCGTTTTTGGGGTTGGAGTAATATTTATGTTGCCTATTCCGATAGTAAAAATGGCTACAATCGCGAGAAACACACCGGCAGCTTCGATCAGGATACCCGAGTAATCATCTGCAATGGCAGGTGCCGAAGTCAGGATATATGCCAGGCAGAGCAGTTGGATAAAAACCAGCAGGGGTGGATATATTTTTTCTTTGAACATGGCTCTGCTACGTAAAAACCGGCTCCGGGATTAATTATGTTGCAAGTAGAGAGAAAGTTTCAAATTCCGGAACCGGTACACAAAGGTACATGAAATTTTTCTTTCATATAATTTAGATATCAATCAAACTGATTTTACCTTTGCAACAATTACTAAAAAACTAAACCAACATTTATGAGAAATACAGGAAAAGCAGGAAACCGTGGCCCCGATGTGCGTTCCGACTGTTATGCCGAAATAGAAATAACCTCTTCCGGTGGTATCGTGCTGGAAATTAAAAGCAAAGTAAAAACACTGTTCGGTAAATCCATTGAAAAACTTTCACGGGAAATCCTGAATCATTTTAATATAAAAAATGCCCGGTTGATGATAGAAGATGCCGGAGCACTTGATCTTGTGCTTGCTGCCCGTATTGAAGCGGCGATCAAAAAAGCAACGAATACCGAAAAAGAATACCTGTTGCCGGTAATCGAAGAAAATACATCCGTCAGCAACAAGGATGATTTCAGGTTCTCAAGGTTGTACCTGCCGGGAAACAGTCCCAAGCTGATGATCAATGCGGGTATTCACAACCCCAACGGGATTATTCTTGACCTTGAAGATTCGGTGGCGCCGGATAAAAAGTTTGAAGCCCGTTTCCTTGTCAGAAATGCACTGCGGAGCATGAACTTTTACGGCGCCGAACGCATGGTGCGCATCAACCAAATACCCGGGGGGCTGGACGATCTGGAATATTGTATACCGCATCATGTCAACCTGATCCTTGTGCCCAAATGCGAACAGGCAACTGACATTCGCAAGGTAAACGAGGTAATCGACAGGATCAAAATAGAGCACAATATCGGTCATCACATCTGGCTGATGCCGATTATCGAAAGCGCACTGGGCGTCATTAATGCCTATTCTATTGCTTCGGCAGCGGATAATGTTGCCGCACTGGCCATCGGGCTGGAGGACTATACGGCAGACATCGGTGCACGGCGAACCAATGAAGCCACCGAATCGTTTTTTGCCCGCAGCATGGTAGTCAATGCCGCTCGTGCAGCCGGTATCCAGCCCATTGATTCAGTATTTTCGGATGTGTCGGATATGGAAGCGCTGGCCCGGAATGTGCAGGCATCCAAAGCGCTAGGATTTGACGGCATGGGGTGTATTCACCCGCGGCAGATAAAAGTTATCCATGAGAACTTTGCACCGGAGGATGATGAAATCGAAAAAGCCAAAAAGATTGTCCTTGCCTTCAAAGAGGCTGAAGCCAAAGGGTTGGGCGTGGTTTCACTGGGTTCAAAAATGATCGACCCACCCGTGGTTAAAAGAGCCCAGCGAACAATTCGGATAGCCGTGGATGTGGGAAAACTGGACGAGAACTGGATGGCTCGAGTAGTTTAAAGTTTGATGTTTAAAGTTTGAAATTTAAAGTTTAAAAATTCAGAAGTAAAAAATTAAAACAACATAGCAATTGCCTTTCGTGCGAAGCACACCTGACGGCAAAGCCAAATGACAGTTGCATAACATTATACAAGATAAAAGTAGAAAGATAAAAG
>JAOZMX010000160.1:0-1753 GCA_029934065.1 Bacteroidales bacterium | reverse complement strand
ATGACGCCCGAAGGGCAAATGACAATGCATGACGTCCGAAGGACAAATGACAATAGCATGACAATAGCATAACGCCCGAAGGGCAAATAAAAACCATAAAACGCAAAAACGAAATCCATGAAGAAATACGACAAACTTGTAAAAAACGCTGCCGGACGAACAGTCCCCACAATCATCAACGGCGAAGAGCATGTTCCTTATCAGGGGGTGGGAAAATATAAACCTGACGGAAGAAAGTATGCTCCCAAAATCGCAAGCTGTGCCGACTATCCTGACGACGGAAATAAAACTGTCGCAAGCTTAAAAGAAGCGCTGATCAAGGCAGGGCTCAAAGACGGGATGACCATTTCCACGCATCATCATTTCCGCAACGGTGACCTCATTGCCAACCAGATATTTGACATTGCCCGTGAACTGGGGGTTAAAAATCTTCGTTGGTTTCCGTCGGCATCATTCCCCTGCCATGAGCACCTGATACCCTATCTTGAAGACGGAACCATCAACCGCATTGAAGGCAGCATGAACGGGCCACTTGGAAAATTTGCTTCGGAAGGAAAAATGAAAGGGCTGGGTGTTCTCCGTTCGCATGGCGGTCGTTACCAGGCCGTGCAGGATGGGGAAGTGGTGATTGACATAGCCGTTATAGCCGCCCCGACGGCAGACCCCTTCGGTAATGCCAACGGTGTTTACGGAGATGCCGCCTGCGGATTGCTCGGTTTTGCCCTCGCCGACTCACAGTATGCTGAAAAAGTAATTGTTGTAACCGACAACCTGGTACCGTTTCCGGCAATCCCGTGGCAAATCCATGGGAACTACGTGGACTACGTTGTAAAAGTGGACAAAGTGGGTATTCCTGAAAAGATCATCTCGGGAACCACCAAAATCACCAAAAGCCCCGACCGACTGCTGATTGCAGAGATAACAGCTAAATTTTGTGAAGAAGCCGGACTGATATATGACGGATTTTCTTACCAGGCAGGGGCAGGCGGGACGGCATTGTCCATCGGAAATTATTTTGGCGACATCCTGCGGAAAAACGGCTGGAAGGCCCGCTTCATCCGTGCCGGAAGCAACAAATATGCAGTAGAGATGCTCGAAGAAGGGCTGGTGGATTACATTCTCGATGGACAAACTTTCGACCTCGAAGGTGTGCGTTCCATGCGTGAAAACCCAAACCATGTAAACACCTCCCCTTTTACTTCCTACAACTACCACGGCAAAGGGAATTTTGCTTCCATGGTGGACATTGTCGTGCTGGGAGCGACCGAGGTGGATGTAAATTTCAATGCCAATGTGGTTACACATTCGGACGGTTACCTGTTGCACGGCATCGGCGGCTGGCAGAACTGCCTCTTCTCAAAATGCACCATCCTTCCCATTCCCCTTTTCCGTGACCGGATACCGGTGATCCGCGACGAAGTGACTACCCTCTGCGGGCCGGGCGAACTCATTGACGTTATCGTAACCGAACGGGGAATTGCCATCAACCCTTTGAGAAAAGACCTGATCGAAAAAACAAAAAATTCGGGGTTACCCATCAAGACCATTGAACAGTTAAAAGAGGAAGCAGAAGCCATTTGCGGTGTTCCCGAAAAGCCGGAATTGTCAGACGAGATCATCGCCGTCATCAAATGGGTGGACGGAACCGTGATTGATGCAGTAAGGAAGGTGGGGAGGAGTTGAGAGTTAGGAGTCTGGAGTTTAGAGTTTTGAGTTTGGAGTCTAAAGTCTTATATCTCAAAGTCTAATGTCT
>JAOZMX010000159.1 GCA_029934065.1 Bacteroidales bacterium | reverse complement strand
ATGAACAACGATTTCAGAAAAAACCAACCGGCATTAAAGGATGTTGATGAAGTAAGGCTTCCGGAGCCTGAACGGCATTTGCTTGACAACGGCATTCCCGTTTACGTAATTGATGCGGGGACACAGGAACTGATGCGTATCGAACTGATCTTCGATGCGGGGTCATTTTATCAGGAACGTTCGCTGCAGGCGTATTTTACCAACAAATGTCTTATCGAAGGCACGGCTTCGTTTGATGCCGCAACCGTTGCCGAGACCCTTGATTTTTACGGTGCTTACCTGAAAACAGGCACCGAAAAAGACCAGGCGTTTGTTTTGCTTTACACCCTGAACAAACATCTCGACCGCTTGCTTCCGCTGCTTGGCGAAGTGGCACTCGATGCAACATTCCCCGACGAAGAGGTACGCACCATCATCGAAAAACAACGGCAGGATTTTTTAGTGAACATGGAAAAGGTGAATTTCATTGCACGGCAAAATTTTTCGAGGCTGATTTTCGGGGAAGAACATCCGTACGGCCGGATGGCAAAAGCCGAAGATTACCTGACCATTGACATTGCCTCGCTAAAGGATTATTTCGGAAAAAGATACCGCACCGCTGCATTTTCGATTATTGTTTCGGGGAAGATGCCGCAGGATATCATCCGCAAGCTGAACCGCTATTTCGGGAAACATTCGGTGCGCAAGGCCGGCAACAATCATCGTCCGTTATCTGTCAAGCCTGTCGTTGAAACCCATTTCATCGAAAAGGAAGGCGCCCTGCAATCGGCCATCCGTCTGGGGAAGCCCATTTTCAATAAACTTCATCCCGATTATCTGAAATTCAAAGTGCTCAACACGCTCTTCGGCGGTTATTTCGGCTCGCGCCTGATGACCAACATTCGCGAAGATAAAGGCTACACCTACGGCATCGGATCGGGCATCACCTCGTTTCAACATGCCGGCATGTTTTACATTTCAACCGAGGTAGGGGCTGATGTTACACAAAGTGCCATGGACGAGATATTTGCTGAAATCGAAAAATTACACACCGAACCGGTTCCCGGCGACGAACTGAAAACGGTGAAAAATTACCTGACCGGGAATTTCCTTCGCAATGCCGACGGCCCCTTTGCCCTAGCCGATTTGTTCAAGGGTGTGTTGCCCTTCGGGCTCAAAATGGACTTTTACAGGCAATACATCAGCACGGTAAAATCAATTACTGCAAAAGAAATCGGAGAATTGGCCGTTAAATATCTAAAGCCTGACGAATTGGTCAGGCTTATTGTGGGTGATCCCGCCTCGAAAAAAAATCATTGAACGCCAGATGCACAGTAAAAAAAAACCGGATGACAGCACAAGCAAGCGTAGGATAATTTTTGCGATCCTTTTTTTGCCGTTGTTTTTTTCTTCCTTCGACAGTGCGGCACAATTGATGCAAACCCCGCAATGGGATTCCATCAGCATCACAAGCAATCATCATCCCATCCTTTCATGGTTTCCCAACACTGACAATACGGTGGGGTATGTCATCATCCGGCGCGACTGGAACGGTTCAACCTTTATCTGGCACGACATTGATACGGTGGTCGGAATTACACAAACGCATTACATTGATCAAAAAGTTAACGCATGTGATTCTTCGCGGTGGTACCGCCTGTTTGCATACGGACAGGGTACCAACAACAACTCTTTGTGGTCCGACACTTTGAGGACCATTTATCTGGCTCCTCCGGAATGGAATGTTTGCGAGAGTACGGTTTTTCTGCAATGGAGCAGTTATATGCACATGATCCCCGATCTGGCGGGCTACCGCATTCTGGCATCCGAAAGCGGCGGGCCTTTTTTCGAAATTGCCTCCGTCGGCCCGGCTGAAACATCCTACACCCTTCGCCAAAACTTACAGCAAAACACTTTGTATTCCTTCAGGGTCAGGGCTTTCAACGGAGGAAGTTCACGCACCTCCTCCTCATGTGCGGTCACGCTCGAAACGCATACCCCTCAACAACCCGATTCGGTTTACATCCGTTATGTGACGGTTGAAAACAACGATCATATCAAGCTCAAATGGGTGGCCAATACCACCGCTCCGGTCTCGAAATACAAGATCCTGCGGTCGGTTGATAAAATGACATGGGATAACATCGGTGATCTCACCGACCTGACCGGATACGATCCGGACAAAGAATTTATTGATGCAACGGCTGATTTTCAAATCCAAAGTTATTATTATCAGATAAGAACCTGCGACAGTTGCGGTGTGGATACGCTGGCTTCGGATAATATTGCACGCACCATCCAGCTCACCGGCTTTCCCACACTTACGGGAGATGAAAATATGCTGAAATGGAACGAATACGAGGGCTGGAAAAATACGGGAGTGGAAGAATACAAAATTTACCGGAGTGTTGACAACGGCTCATGGACGGAAATTGATCAGGTATCTCCGGGGACGACATTTTATACGGATGATGTTTCGGGTTTTACCGGGAATCTGGGAACGTTCAGGTATTATGTGGAAGCTTTCGAGAACGACGGCTCCAGCGGTTTTGAGAATTTCAAGGATCAAAGCCGTTCCAATGAAATTACCATCGAACAGGAAACCCGTGTGATCATCCCCAATGCCTTTACTCCCGGCAAACCGCCCAACGACCTTTTCAAACCGCTGCTGGCTTTTATTGATGTCAACGGTTACAGTTTTTCCATTTACAACAAATGGGGACAGATGATCTTCAGCACCGACGATCCTTCCGAAGGGTGGGACGGTACTTACAAAGGCGAATATGTTCCAACCGATGCGTATGTTTATCTGATTGTTTACCGTACGCCCGAGGGACAAACCATCGAAAAACGCGGGACGGTGACGGTAGTACGGTAAGTCAGAAGATATTTCAGGAATAAAAAAACCCGATGCCGGAACATCGGGTTTTTTTTATGTCGTTTTCCTCGGTTTTATATTTCCTCGGTTTCCACGATTTTTGCCAAAAGGTCGGCGTAAGGGATCACAAGGTATTTATGCCCGTCGTATTCCATTTCGGTGCCGGAGAATTTTTTGTAAAACACGGTATCTCCAACCGAAATTCCGGGATTTTCAACATTCCCTACGGCAACAACTTTCGCCATTTGAGGTTTCTCTTTGGCCGTGTCGGGGATAATGATCCCTCCGGCGGTTTTCTGTTCCTGTTTTTCTTCGTCCAGATTCAGGATTACATTTTGATTCAGCGGTTGTAATTCTTTCATTTTCTATTCCTCCTATGGAATTGTTTATGCATTAATATTTAATAATTTATTGATTCTTGTTTTGTCGAAACCAACGATGATCTCGCCGTTGATCTCGGTCTGGGGAACTCCCTGTTGTCCGCTTTTGCGTACCAGCTCTTCGGCCAGTGATGCATCACGCGAAACGTCAATATCGGTAAAGCGGATCTTATGCTTGCGCAAATGGGTTTTCAAAGCGTTGCACCATGTACAGGTGGGTGTGGAATAGACCGTGACGTCGGGTTGTGCCGGGCCCTCTTCATCCGAAGCAACATACGATGTGCTTTCGAAAAACGACAGGTAAAAATCGGGATCGTTACATCCTTTCACCACATTTTCGTACTCACCGTTTGAAAATGCCAGCAAAGTGGGTACGGTTTTGATACCGTAATTCGGGTGAATATCCCTCACTTTGGTTACATCGGCAGCAAAAACCTTAAATTCATTGTTGTCAACCTTCTGAAGATTTTTCAATGCACATTCGCTCGTCTCCGATCCTTTTTTGTAAAGCAACAGGTATGCCTTTTCCAAATCCCCGATGTGGTTCATCAAATCGCTGTGAGAAGTAACTTCCTTCAATTCCATTCTTTACTTTTTTTTATTTCCGATCAGATTCAATCAAGTGTTGTGAAAATGATTTTTTCAGCAAACATTAAGTTTGCGGTTCTTCCCATAAAAAAAGTGCCAAAGGAAACTTTGCTGACATTTTGACGTTTTTATGAACGATCCTGACACTCTTTGTCGCGGAGCTGAACCGGGATGCAATCCGGCGAGTTCACGGGAAAAATTCAGTAATTGTTATCATCATTTTCATGCCTGTCCGGTTCAAGCATCAAAGTATTGTTTGAGGGGCTATTTCAATTTTAAAAGCAATCACCTGATGAAAGTTGTTTTATATTTTTAATTCAGGATATATGATTCAGGAAAAATCGGTTTCGAAGGGGGATTTGTTAACTTTTTTGTTGTAGTGAAATATTTGCGGAGTTGCAGGCCTGACCAACCGTGCGATTGGATTTATTGAACAAGTTTCAGTCCCTCCAGCGCCGATTCGTCTTCCGGTTTCATCAGGAGGGCTTTATTGAAAAGTATTTCCGCTTCGCGGAGTTTGCCCAGCTTGAAGTGTGTCCAGGCAAACATAATGGTGCCGTCGTAGTCGAACGGATATTGATTGACTACTTTTTCGAAATGCTTCAGTGCAGAAGGATAATCGGCGGCATTGTATTCGATCATTCCCAAATTGTAATGGGCCACGGTGTTCATGGGGGCGATTTCAAGAATTTTCTCGTATTGTTTTCTGATCTCATTCACGTTGCCCAGCATTGAAAGCGGATAGGTATAACCCAGTTTTGCCTCCACCGAAAACGGTTTCAAAGCGATGGCCTTTTGGTAATAAACCGACGATTCCGGATACATTCCGGCAAGGTAATTCAGCCAGCCCAATCTGATGTTGAACTCGTAAGATTCACTTTGGTAAACTTTTGTCAAAATCTCTATCGCTTTGGAATAATCTTTTTCCGCTTCATATTTGTAGCTTTCCGAAAAGGCGGTTTGCACCTCGGTAAAATTTTGTCCGGCAACCTGCATTACCGTTGACAAAAAGAAGGTCAATCCAACAATCGTCCCTTTTAATCCTTTTACAATCGCCATTTTATACCTCCGATTAATGAATGAAACAAATATTTTGTGGTAACGATATCATAATTTTCGGTATCCAAAAAGTAAAAGTACTCACTTTCACGTTGCAACATCCGGTACCTCAACGAAAATTCCAGATGTTTGTTCATATCGAATATCAAAACCGATTCGAATTTATAATTGATTTTTTCCGGTCCGTTATAAACGACAAATGCACTGTTTTCGGCATAATTGTTCAGGTTCCCGTATGTAAAACTGCCTTCTATCCACAAATGTCCTGCCAGCTTTCCTCCGATCATCTGCTCGAATATCAAATCGTAAATCTGATTTTGCCAGGTATTAATAAGGCTTGTCCGGGTGTATAAATTCAGATTGCCGAAAGGGTAATAAACCACCGAAACCCCGAGTTGAGCCTTTTTTATTTTGTTAAATGTACCGAAACTTCCGTCGAGGCTTACTTCGAAAAGCCTGAAGTTTTTGGCTGCCGATAAAAAGAGAACATAGTCGTTACCTTTGTTTTGTACCGTGTCAAGGGTCAGGGTGTTATTTGCCGAATCGAAGGTTGCCGTCAGGTTCTTTTGTTTGTACCAAAGAAAATGCCAGGCCGATGTCAGCAAAAAGCCTTTGGGCAGGGCACCGACAACATTTCCGTAATATTCGTTTTGCAGTGTGTGATGGTTAAAATTTTCCGTCCGGTTATTTTCGTAACGGATCTTTTGGGTGAAAGGAGCATTGACATTTCCGTAGCCCTGATAGGTGGTAACGGCCGGCAATAATCGAAACCGGATACCGGTATGAACATAAGAATAGGTCTGGAACAGTGTTTCGGCATTGTAAAGCGAGTCGTTGGCGTGGTGGTTTTTTTTATTGGAAGCGATCTCTTTGTTTGCCGGAAAGGAAGGGCCGCCCTCAATGTAAACTTCGTCCGGAGCCATCGAAAAGCCGGTGGCATGTTTTGCGTCAGGCGGTGACAAAAGCCGGGGCAATATTTTTTGTGCATCGGGAACTCTGCCCGACAGCAAATAAGAATAGTACAGGTATTGCAGCGCCGTCTGGTCGTTATCATTGAATTTCAGGGCTTTCTCGAAGTTGGGCAGGGCAGCCCTGTAATTTTGTTTTTCGTACCAGGCAATTCCCAGCCGCATCCGCAGATAGTAATAATCCGTTCCCTGTGCGACGGCTTTTTCAGCCTCATCAATCAGTTGGTCCCACTGCCGGTTGATGTAAAGGGCATAAGTGAGACTGTCGGTTTTTCTGAATCCGGATGTGCCCTGCTGCGCAAATGCTTCCGTAACGGTTAGTATCAGCAACAGGAAAAGCATGTTTCGTTTCAGCAACCGGAAACAGAGAGCGGAAAGTTTGCAATATGTTATCTCGGAATACTTCACGAACGGATCTCTTTTGCACTGATGTTCAAATGTGCCCCATGTACTTTAAAGGTGCTGATCCTTGCATCCTCGATTTCCAGCGTAAAGTTGACCTTCTCCCGCGATTTTCCGGAAACCCGCATATCGGCTTCCGAAGCAAGCGAGAGCTTACTGTCGGTCAGATCCTCTTCCATTTTCAAATAATTCATCTTGTAATTTGCCTTCATAAACAAATGGAAAGGTGCGATAAAATCCTGCCAGAAAAGCATGAGTTTGTTATTGAAAACAGCAAGGGGATAAGTATCGTTGATGACGAGGTTTTGATAATAGCCCAGTGATACTTTGTAGGTTCCAAGGTAAAAATAGTAAAGCAACGATGTTTTATCGCCTTCAAAATGGGTGAAGTAAAACAAGGTGCCGTCGTTGACATACCATGCAACAGATTGCGTCCGGTTGCATTTCAGGTAAGTGTTGCCGTAAAGGTCGGCTTTCACATCCCATTCAACGGTTTTCGGGTGATCCGCCGAGCCGGAGACCTCAAAGCTGATCTTTTGCCCCGGGATGAAATTGAACGTTTTGAACAAGGTATCGTTTTTGGTGATGTTGCCGACGATCTCGTCTTTTTGCGGTCTGTCGAATGTTTTCAGTGCATAACCGATATTGGTTTTCAGGATGTATTTTGCCAGAGGATAATCAATGGTTTTGGAGCCGATAAAAGGAGTTTCCTGCACCTGAAAATGAATGTGCGGAATGGGAGAACGCCCCGAATTACCGCTGTATGCAACAATATCGCCGCGCTTGACGGTATCTCCTTTTTTCACTTTAAAGCTCTCGCTTTTCAGATGGCTGATCTTGGTGTACAGTTTTTCGTTGTGTCTGATGACGATGGTATTTCCCCAGTTTTCCTTAAGATCGACATCGCCGACGGAATTGTCGGGCAAGCCGTCTTTTATCTCCTGTACAGTACCGTCGGCAGGGGCCAGAACGGGTTGATTATAACAAAAATAGTCTGCCGGATTTTTTCCGCTGCCCGAATACTTTTGTCCTTTTTCATCAATGATCTCAAAATCCCAGGCATGCCGCCATTCTTTGCGGTGGGTATGTTCGCCGTTGTGACCTTGTGTGACCACCCATTCGCCGAGAAACGGAAGCTGAACGGGTACACCAGCAAAAACATCAAACCGGCTGCGGTAATTCAGATGGGAATAAAGGTTCTTCTCCGGCGAAAAATACTGGATGCTCACCAGCTCCGGCTTGGTAAAATAGCGCTCTCTGAATTTTAATACATAAATAAAAAGAACCACAACAATATTAAATGCAAGCGAAAAGATGGACAGTTGCAGATTGTAAAAAAACACACTTGTGGAAGTGATGATAAAGGAGATGATGGGTGTGAGCAAAACGACCCACAAAAACGAGTATCTCGAAGGGATGATAAAAAATCCGCCGATGGCGATTGCCGTCAGAATGTAATTGAATCCGATGTATCCGTAACTCAATTCTCCGATATTGGCCCCGATGAAAAGATAGTAAAGATAAGCCGAAAAAAATCCGGTCAGCGAAAGCAAAAAAGCAATCCTGGAATAAATCAGCAGCCCGATGGCAACCAAAATACCGGCAAGTAGATTGTACTGAAAAAAGATGGCCCCCAACGATTTAAAATAGATCATCACCGATTCGTGCAGAGGAATGTTGTTGATAAGATCGTAAATGTTAACCAGCGAAATACCTCCGAAGCCGTAAACTTCGTTGATAACGTAAAGTCCGCGCTCGCTCAACTGAAGCGCCGTAAAACTACGCGAAGCCAGCGTAACGATCCAGATGCCGATCAGGAACGGCCAGCTTAAGTAGGGCAGGCCGTATTTTCCGAAGTAGCCCTCCATCCAGATGGTGAGGAAGAGTGTGAAAAGAGCGGCAAA
>JAOZMX010000158.1 GCA_029934065.1 Bacteroidales bacterium | reverse complement strand
TACAGGAGTTTTCGGAGTTTCATGTGGGAAACTATATTTATGTTGATAAAACGGAACATATTTTCAAGCTGATCCAAAACAAATATTATTTCCTCTCCCGTCCACGCCGTTTTGGCAAATCGTTGCTTTTGAATACCATCAAGGAGATTTTCAAAGGAAATAAAGAGCTGTTTGAAGGGTTGTGGCTTTACGATAAGATTAATTGGGAAGAACATCCTGTGATCAAGATTTCGTTTTCGAACCTTGATTACGACAATCTGGGTCTTGGCAGGGCTATTGACATCTCACTTAACGAAATTGCAAAAAATTACGGTATTAAACTCACCTCACCTTCCTATTCTTTACGATTTAAAGAATTAATCGAATCTTTATCTAAAGACAAAAAAGTTGTAATTCTCATTGACGAATACGACAAACCCATTATTGACTACATAGACGACATCCCCAAAGCCGAAGAAAACAGACGGATTTTGAAAAGTTTCTATTCGGTTATCAAAGACAGCGATGATTATATCCGATTCTTCTTTGTCACCGGGGTTTCAAAATTCAGTCAGGTTTCCATCTTTTCGGATTTGAACAATCTGAACGACATCACACTTGATAAAAACTTTGCTACCATTGCAGGATACACTCAACAAGAACTGGAGCACTTTTTTCCGGACTATATCGAAAAAGTTGCTGCTGATTATAAAGGTATTTTCGATGACATCATGCCCGAGATCAAACACTGGTACAACGGCTATTCGTGGGATGGGAAGAACTTTGTCTACAATCCGTTTTCGATTCTCAACTTTTTTTACAAAAGAGAATTCGGCGATTACTGGTTCAGTACGGGGACCCCTACTTTTCTCACCAAACTTGTGAAGCAAAATAATTACACGATTTTTGATTTGGAGAACAAAACCATTTCGAGAAGCACACTCGACAAATATGAGATTGATTCGATTACTTTGATACCATTGCTGTTTCAAACCGGATACCTGACCATCAAAGAATCCAATCAACGGGACAGGACTTTATTGTTGGATTTCCCCAACAGCGAAGTGGAGCAGGCATTTACGATCCATCTTCTTGCCGACCTCAACGATGGAAAACTGGACAAAGCCAGTACTACGCTAAATGACATGATATTTGCGTTAAGAAATAATGAGGTTGATAAATTCCTCGAGTTGATCAACACCCTTTTCAAAGGCATCTCGTACATCATTGTCGACAACAAGGAAAAATATTTCCACTCCATTTTTTACATCATCGTCAAGTTGCTGGGCTTTACCATCGAAACCGAGGTGATGACCATCGACGGCAGGATCGATGCGGTGATCGCCACCGACAACTACATCTACATCGTTGAATTCAAAGCCGGACAGGATGCGACAAAAGCGCTGGAACAGATTAAACAAAAAGGTTACCATCAAAAATACGCTGCCGACAAACGACCGAAAACCCTGATCGGGATCAACTTCGATATGGACGGCAAACGCATTGACGATTATTTGGTTGAACAGGTGAAATAACTTTGTTCGTTTTGATTATCTTTCCAAAATAAATTAATGATAAAATTTTAAATAAAATGACAAGAAGACTTTTATTGATCAGTAACTCAACCAATTTCGGGGAAGCTTATCTCGGATGGCCACGCGAATACATAAAAACATTTATGGAACCTACGGGAGTAAGGGATATTTTGTTTGTACCCTATGCCGGAGTAGGTCTTTCCCTGGAATCGCTTGAAAAGTCCTATGATGTGTACGAGCAGCGCGTTCAGGGGGTATTCGCAGAGCTGGGGTTGAAAATTCATTCCATCCACCATGAACATGATCCGGCAGAAGCTGTCAAACGTTTTGATGCCATTGCCGTTGGCGGCGGCAATACCTTTCACCTTGTTCACATGATGCACAAGTTCGGTCTGATGGACGCTATCCGTAAACGTGTCGGCGAAGGCATGCACTACATGGGATGGAGTGCCGGCTCCAACGTGGCCTGCCCGTCGTTGAAAACCACCAACGACATGCCCATTATCGAACCCGAAAGTTTTGATTGCCTCAATCTGATACCCTTCCAGATCAATCCCCATTACCTTGATGCCAATCCCGAAGGACACGGAGGAGAAACACGGCAACAACGTATCGAAGAGTTTCTTCTGGTAAACCGGGAAATGCCGGTTGTTGGTTTGCGTGAAGCCACATTGCTATGGGTGGAAAACGATAAAATCCAACTGAAGGGAAAGCGCCCCATGCGGTTGTTTAAATTCGGCGTGGAACCTGAAGAATATGATCCCGGCAGCGATATTGGTTTTTTACTGCGGTAACGGCGATTGCCACAACAGAAGCGCGTATCCCGACGGCAAACGGATATTTTTTTAATCGCTTTTTATTTTTTCCCTTTAACGATAAACCACGGGTTGAGGATATCTGCTTTGTTGTAATGCAACGGGTGATTGGTTGCAGGATCAATCACTTCCCCGCCGGCAGCTTTCACGACGGCATGTGCAGCGGCAGTATCCCACTCGCTGGTGGGTGCAAACCGCGGATAGATGTCGGCGCTCCCTTCGGCCACCTCACACAATTTGAGTGAACTGCCTTTGGAAATCAACGCTATTTCGCCGTGCAATTTTTTTAACTTTTCGATGTAATCTGCCGTTTCGGCATTCATGTGCGAACGGCTTGCCACTACTTTGAATTTTCTTTGCGGCTGTTGCACCGGAAGTTTTGTGGCCGAGGCCGTTAATTTTCCGGCATCAACTTTAGCATCTTTCCCGACAACGGCTTTGTAGGCTCCGTGGAGCGTACTTCCGAAGTAAAAAGTCCTTAACGGCGGACAGTAAACCACGCCCAAAACCGGTGTTCCGTTATGTATCAAAGCAATGTTCACCGTAAATTCATCATTGTGTTTGATGAACTCTTTGGTGCCGTCAAGCGGATCAACAATCCACAGGTATTCCCAACTTTTCCTTGTTTCGAAAGGAATGGCTTTTTCCTCTTCACTCAAGATGGGAATGCCGGTTTTTTTCAGTGCTTCAACAATTACGGCATTGGCCGCTTTGTCGGCACTGGTCAGCGGACTGTTGTCGCTTTTTGTTTCCACATCATAGCCCGATTGATAAAAGTACATGATTTCGTTTCCCGCATCAAAAGCAGTGTGAATACAAATATTGATCAGCTCATTGTAATCGATGTGATGATTTGAAGTGTTTTGCATGTTCTGTTTTTTTCGCCAAAAGAAAAGGAGTTTTGGTTATTAAACAAATATTATCGGAATAATTATAATTTTATGCGCTAAAATTTTTTCATCAAAATGGACTATCCGGATATCGAAAATAAGTTATTGGCATTGAAAACCAGGTTAAACGGTGATTTGTTTACCAATTTTGCCACGCGGATATTGTATGCTACCGATGCATCCGTTTACCGTGAACTTCCGTTGGCTGTTGCCCGTCCCAAAAACAAGGATGATGTCCGTGAGCTGATCCGTTTTGCAGGCCGGGAGCAGATAACGCTGATCCCGCGGGGTGCCGGGACATCGCTGGCCGGACAGGTGGTGGGAAACGGCATTGTGGTGGATGTGTCCAAATACATGAACCGTATTCTGGAAATCAATGCAGATGAACGATGGATAAGGATCGAACCCGGAGTGGTGCTCGACGAGATGAATCTCGTACTCGAACCTTACGGTTTGTTTTTCGGCCCGGAGACCTCCACCTCCAATCGCTGTGTGATGGGCGGAATGGTGGGAAATAATTCCTGCGGGGCACATTCGCTGCTTTACGGCAGTACGCGCGATCATACGCTGGAGCTGAAAACCATTATCAGCGACGGGTCGGAAGTTTTGTTCGGCCCTTTGACCAAAGAGGAATTTGACAAAAAACAACATGGTGATCATCTCGAAAATAAAATTTACCGCCATATTGCCGGTATGTTGTCTGACCCCGAAAACAGGGATGAGATCAGGAGAGCGTTTCCCGATCCGCGGATCAGAAGAAGAAATACGGGCTATGCCATTGACCTTTTACTGGAATCGGAACCCTTTTCCGGAAACGGCGAGCCGTTCAATTTTTGTAAACTTTTAGCTGGTTCCGAAGGCACACTGGCCTTTACGGTGGAGATCAAGCTAAACCTGCTGCCGCTTCCGCCAAAAGAAAAAGGTCTGGTATGTGTGCATTTCGAAAAGCTGGAACATGCCTTTTACGCCAATCTGATCGCATTGAAACATCAGCCGGGAGCCATTGAATTAATTGACCATGTTATTCTGGAACAAACCAAAGACAATATCAGTCAGCGCAAAAACCGCTTTTTTATCCGTGGCAATCCCGAAGCCATCCTGATCATTGAATTTGCAAGGGAGAGCAAAGCGGAAATTCTGGAGATTGCACAAGCCATGGAATCGGATATGCGCAAGGCCGGTTACGGTTATCATTTCCCGTTGGTCTCCGGTGCCGATATTTCCAAGGTCTGGGCTTTGCGCAAAGCAGGGCTGGGTTTGATGTCCAACATTGCCGGTGATGCCAAGCCGGTTTCGCTGGTGGAGGATACGGCAGTCTATCCCGAAGTGCTGCCGGAGTACATCGCCGAATTTCAGGAATTGCTAAAGCGCTTCGGGCTCAATGCCGTTTACCACGCCCACATTGCCACGGGGGAGCTTCACCTGCGTCCGGTGCTCAACCTGAAAGATCCGAAAGATGTGGAACTGTTTCACGAAGTGGCGTTTGAAACCGCCAAACTGGTGAAAAAATACCGTGGTTCCTTAAGCGGCGAGCACGGCGACGGCCGTTTGCGCGGCGAGTTCATCCCGCTGATGGTGGGTGAAAAAAATTACCGTTTGCTTAAAGAGATCAAAGAGACATGGGATCCGGAAAATATTTTCAATCGCGGAAAGATCATCGATCCGCCCCCCATGAACACCATGTTGCGCTACGAACCGGGCGCCAAAACGAGGGGAATAGAAACCATCTTCGACTTTTCGCGGGATGAGGGGATGATGCGCGCCGTGGAAAAATGCAACGGCTCGGGCGATTGCCGCAAAAGCGAGATCATCGGCGGCACCATGTGCCCGAGCTTTATGGCTACACGCGATGAAAACAACACCACAAGAGCCAGGGCAAATACCTTGCGCGAATTTTTATCCCGGACAGACACTAAAAATCCATTCGACAGCCGTGAGATTTATAATGCGCTGGACCTTTGTCTTTCGTGTAAAGGCTGCAAATCGGAATGTCCGTCGAGTGTGGATATTACCAAGTACAAAGCCGAATTTTTGCAACATTATTACGATGCTCACGGCATCCCCCTGCGAACACGCGTAATTGCCTATTTTTCGCAATTCAACAAGCTGGGAATGATCGTTCCCGGAATCACCAATTTCTTTCTCACCAACAGGTTCACCGCTTCGATGGTGAAAAAAATGCTGGGATTTGCTCCCAAACGAAGTATTCCGCGGCTTTATAAATTTACACTGCGCAGTTGGCTGAAAAGGAATTTGCCGCATATCAATCCTGCCGGCCGCACCAGGGGAAAGGTCTATTTATTTGTGGATGAGTTTACACAATACAACGACACGGAGATCGGGATGAAAGCCGTGGAATTGCTTACCCGCCTCGGTTACCGCGTTGAGGTGACACGCCACAAAGAGAGCGGCAGAACCTTTTTGTCAAAAGGCCTGGTGAGGAAGGCCAAAAAGATTGCCAACTACAATGTTGAAGCGTTGTACAAACTGATTGATGACGACACACCGCTCATTGGCATCGAACCTTCGGGGATTCTTACTTTCAGAGACGAGTATCCCGAACTGGTGGATAAACATCTTGTGAAACATGCCCGCACGCTGGGAAAGAATGCTTTGATGTTCGACGAATTTTTCGAACGCGAGATCAAGGCGGGCAGAATTGACAAAAACCGGTTTTCAAAAGATGCGGTACATATCCGGCTGCACGGTCATTGTTACCAAAAATCACTGGCATCAACGGCTCCCACAAAAGCCATGTTGTCGTTTCCGTTGAATTACCGCGTGGAAGAGATCAAATCGGGCTGCTGCGGTATGGCCGGCGCTTTCGGGTACGAAAAAGAACATTACGATCTTTCGATGAAGGTGGGAGAGCTGATTTTGTTTCCCGAGGTAAGAAAAACACCCAACGAAACAATCATTGCCGCTCCGGGCACTTCATGCCGCCATCAGATCAAGGACGGCACGGGGCGCAGGGCTTTGCACCCCATTGAAATCATGTTTGATGCCTTGGTAAAAGACCCGTAGTATCCAAAAAGTTTATTCCGATATTCTTCAGGTTTTCATAAAATTTCAATTGGTTACCAATTTACGAAATTTCAAAAATGATAAATAATGGCACCTGAAAACAGGCCTGAAAAAAAGGAAAAAATTAATGTACTTTTGTCGCCGGAGACCGATATTCGTTTTCGGGCATATTATTAATATTCGAATAAATATTGGTCCGGGGAGATGATTATCATAGCATTAAAAATTTAATTTTTTAATAAAGTAAAATAACCGGTAAGATTTAACCCGTCAGTTCGTATTTATTTTAATAACTAATATCATTTATCAATAAACATTCAACAAAAATGAAAAAACTGTTTTTGTCTATGCTGGTCGTGATACTCACCGGCATTACGTCGTTTGCTTCAACACCGCGGCCCGACGAGGGGATGTGGCTCCCCATGTTTGTAGAACGTCTCAACTGGGTTGACATCCAGGAGATGGGCCTTCGTTTAACTCCCGAAGAATTGTACAGCATCAACCATTCCAGCCTGAAAGATGCCGTTGTCGGACTTGCCGACGGCAGTGCCCCGGGTGGTTATTTTTGTACAGGTGAGATCGTTTCCGATCAGGGGCTTGTTTTCACCAACCATCATTGCGGATACGATGCAATACATAATCACAGTACCATTGAACACGATTATCTAACGGATGGTTTTTGGGCCATGAACTTTAAGGACGAGCTTCCCAATCCGGGGATGACGGCTTCCATCCTTATCCGTATGGAAGACCTTACCGACAGCATCGTCCCCCAACTTAACGATACTTTGTCACCACGGGAAAGAAGAGCCAAGGTAAGTGAGCTTACCAAATCCATCAAGGAAAAAGCCTCCGAAGACGGCAAATACGATGTGGTTGTCAAGAGTTTTTACGGAGGAAATGAATACTACATGTTCGTATATGAAACTTACAAAGACGTTCGTTTGGTAGGTGCTCCTCCGGAATCCATCGGGAAATTCGGTGGTGATACCGACAACTGGATGTGGCCCCGTCATACCGGGGATTTCAGTATCTTTAGAATCTATACGGCTCCCGACGGAACACCGGCAGAATATTCCAAAGACAATGTGCCGCTCAAACCGCGTTACCATCTGCCCATCTCGCTCAAAGGTTATGAAAAGGACGATTTTGCCATGATCTGGGGATTTCCCGGCAGTACCGAAAGGTATCTGACTTCCTATGGAATTGATTTTGCTCTGGATCAAAAAAATCCGGCCATCATCAATGTTCTGGGAGAGATACTCGACGTTATGAAAACCTATATGGACAGCGATCCCGCCTTACGCATCGAATATGCATCCGACTATGCCGGCCTGGCTAACGGCTGGAAATATTTTATCGGCCAAACCAAAGGATTGAAAAAACTGGATGTGAAAAGTGAAAAACAACAGATTGAAGAAAAATTCACTGACTGGGTGAATACCGATCCCGCAAGAAAGGAAAAATACGGCAAGGTGCTGGAAAATATCAGGAACGGTTACGACATGATGGATGATAATGTGGCGCCGTTGTATTACCTTATGCTGGGGTCGAATAATGTGGATATGATGTCCGAGGCAGGGAGTTTTGGGCAATTGAACGGTATGCTCGAAGATAAAAAAGAAAACAAAACCGCCATTACCGAAACGGCGGAAGCGCTAAAAGGTGATGTGAAGTTGTTTTTTGAGGATTTCAATTACAACATGGACAAAGACATGATGAAAGCATTGCTGAAACTGATCCAAAGAGACCTGAAGCCTGACCAGTTGCCCGGCATCTTTGCCACCATCAATAAAAAATATGATGGATCCATTGACAGGTATGTTGACGAACTTTACGAAGAGTCAATGTTTGCCAACGAAGATAAACTGATGAAATTTCTTGACAAACCGAGCAAGAAAAAACTCGAAAAAGACCCGGGATTTATTGCCCATAATTCGTTCATTAACGGTGCCATGAAATACCAGGGGGGATACATGAAAGGACAAAGCCAGGTCAACAAGAAG
>JAOZMX010000157.1 GCA_029934065.1 Bacteroidales bacterium | reverse complement strand
AAAAAAATACGGGCTGATCTTTGATGGATCAGCCCGTGACGAATCAGATTATATCGAAATAAATTAAAACTTAAATCCGAGTTCAATTTCAAATTGGTTCATCGACAATTCGATTTGCTGTGCCGGATCGAAAGGGTTGGTTCCTGTCACTGTGTTTGATAAGGCATACGTGGCGGCCAGGTTCAGCTCATTTTCGCCCAACATGCGGGTAATGCCCAGCGAAATATGGTTTTCGTTGACGGCAGGGGCAAGAATGTTGAACATGACTTCACTTTCCTGAACAGGTGTTTTTCCGTAGGAGTAGCCGAGCCTGAACTGCCAGTTTTCCACCTGCCTGAATTCGGCGCCGACCTTGAAGATCATCATGTCTTTCCAACCGAAGCCGGCTCCGTTGTCGCTGCCCAAAGGCACGAAATCGGGATTGGGAATGTAAGCATTTTCGGGTGACGTCATGTCGGGATTGGGAATCATCGGCATCATCTGGGATGCGATCATCGGATTGCCGATGGAGTTGACCTTGCTGTAAAAAATTTGCTTGACATCGAAGAGCACAGTTAATTTTTCGGTGAAATCATACGAAATACCGGCACTCCAGTTGGCAGGAATATCAAAGTCGCCTTCTTCGGCAAAGAGACCTTTGTACTTGTCGAATTTGCTCATCTTGATTCGGGGCTGGTAGTATCCGCCGAGTCTGAATCCGGAAAACAGTTCGCCCTGATAGCCGATTTTAAAGCCGAATCCGGTGGAACTTTCCGATCCGTTGTTGGTCACATAGGCACTGCGGTCAACAGGCATGCCCGGCATGCCGGCCGAACCCATGTCTCTGAAAGCCTGCAGCCCTTTGGCCTCAAAGGCTTGATAAACAAAAACCGGCGAGATGCCGATGCTGTGCTTTTCACCGATCACGCGTGCATAGGTCAGCGAAATGAACATTTGTGTAATGTTTACGCCGGCGGGAACCGTAACGTTGGCCATCGGATTAGGAAAGCCGTTGGGCATGGGGTTGCCGAATGAAGCAATGATATCGCTGTAATAGGTTTTGGTTTCGTAATCGGTGTTCATCCCGCCGTTGCCGTACAGGTTGAAACCAAGGCTGTTTTTTTCTCCCAGTTGCAATGTAGCTGCCAGGGTAGGGATAATGAAAATCGACGAGCCGCTTTCAACGGTGCCCGGCTTCAGGCCGAACATCATTTGCCTTCCGTCGTAGGGCCAGTATTGAGGCTGTGTGGGTTCCCCGATGATCGTGTATTTCCGGTTGGGGTTGAACAACCCGACAGCCACCTCGAAACTGAATTTCTTTCCGATAAACCCGATCCCTGCCGGATTTAACGCCGCCATAAAAGGAGAATGCAGATAGGCAATGCCCGCTCCGGCAAAGCCTTTGTTTTTGGTTCCCTGCCCGTTGCTGAAATACCCGTCGGTGGCAAAAATATCATTGCTTGCCAGTGAGAAAATCAAAAAGAGTACGGGAATCAGGAGCCATTTTTTAAAAGTTAATTTTTTTGTCATGATTTTGTGTGTTTATTGATGATTTATAAAAATTTGTTATTCCTTGCCTGCTACGGCTTCCATGGTGTCTTCCACATCCCCCGGAGTGCTCATGATCTTCATAAATTCGCTCATGGACAGCTCGGGCCAAAGGATGGCAAAACGGTACTTGCCGTGCAGCATTGTAGCTTCTTTGTTTTGCAAAATGATTTCGTAGGGCATGGCGGCAATATTCTCTTCGCCGATGATGGGAAGAAAATGGGCTTCGCCTTTTTCTTTGTCGAGCAGGCCGATGCCGAAAACGGCAATTTTCTTTTCGGGAAAGACCAGTTCGTAAACTTTAACCGTATTTCCTGTTTTTGCAGCCAGGTTTTTGCGGATCACCTGCAAACCTTCGTCAAACGAACCGTATTCGTTAAGCTCCACAGGATCGTCAAATCTCGGCATGAAAGCCATAAAATGGTAATCTTTCAAATCGTCGGGTTCCTCGCTGCCTCCAAAAGGTGTAAACTCATCTCCAACGCTGCTCATGGCCGTTTTGGCATCCCCTGCAATTTTTTCCAGCGCTTTGACGTGATCGTCAATGTCGTCGCCGAGGTATGCATAAAAAATATACATGGGATTGAGCATCGAAACGGTAATGAGTCCCTCTTTGTTTACAAAACCGATTTTCAAAACCGAAGCCAGGGCACCTCGCTCTCTTTTTGTTAAACAAATGTCCTGAAGGTCTTTTCTGGTATAGGCAACGATGTGCAGATCGGCGCTTCCTTCGGGAGCATAATCGCCCAGTACCGTAAAACCGGCTGATTCGAGCGCTGATTTCACTTTCTCTGTCGATCCGTTCATGTCAACAGGCAGATCGCCCACTTTCAGGTAGGGAGATAATTCTTCTTCCTGGGCAAACGACTGCAGCGACATGCCGAAAACGATTACCAACAATGCCAAATAATTCAATGTCTTTTTCATTTTTTTTTCTGTATTTATGATTGTGAAAATTTATTCGGATTTAATTTGTTTTTTACCTGATATCTGAACCGGGAAATTTATTGTTAATTCGTTAACAAAAGTATTCGGATAATATCTATAAATCTATATTTATTGATATGATAATTATCATAAAATGACATTTATCATAAATTGTAATATCTTTACCCCGCCAAAAATGGGAATCAGGATGAGTGAAAAGAGAAATTCAACAGGGTGTCAGATTTGTTCTTTCCGCGTGATGTTGTTCAATGCGTTAGAGGAAGATGAGTTGTACAAACTCAATGCCTGCAGGGAACAGTTTCTTATCAGACGCGGGGAGGTGATTTGCAGGGAAGGCGAACCCATCGAGTCGATCATTTATGTTAATCAGGGGCTGATAAAATTGCACAAACGGGTCTCTGAAACCCGCAGTCAGATCATCAGCATTGCCCGGCCGCACGATTTTGTAGGGTTGCTGTCGGTATTTTCTAAAACCAAATATTATTATTCCATCACAGCCATTGAGGATTCGTCCGTTTGTTTTATTTCCAAGGAGTGTATTCTCAACGAGATTCGCAGCAACGGCCGGTTTGCACTCGACATCATTACCCGCATGAGCAGGATTACCGATGATGTGCTGGAATCGAAATTTGCATTGAGCAGCAAGAACCTCCGGGGAAGGATTGCCCATATTCTTTTGGATTTTGCCGATAACATTTATAACAGCAACGAGTTCCGGCTGCCCGTGTCGCGGCGTGAAATTGCCGAGCTGATCGACATGCGCACCGAAAATGTGATCCGCATCATGTCGGAATTTCGCAAAGATCGCCTGATCAGGATCAACGGACATACCGTCGAGATCATGAACCCCGAAATGCTCCGGAAGATCAGTAGCGCAGGATAGGTTCAGAAAGGGTGGCGGAATTTCCCTTTACCCTCGGCCGAGGATTTCATCAGCCACCGAATTTGCCAGCCTGCTGGCTCCGATGCGGAAGAGTTCTTTATTGAGCCATTCCTCACCTAAAACCTGTTTGACAAGCTGGTAGTAAACCAGTGCGTCATCGGCAGTGGCAATGCCTCCGGCAGCTTTAATTCCGATGCGTTGTCCGGTTTTTTCAAAATACTCCCTGATGGTATCCAGCATGATGAGGAATGCTTCGGGGGTAGCTGCAGGTTTGATTTTTCCGGTGGAGGTTTTCAGAAAATCGGCACCGGCTAGAATGGCCGTTTCGCTTGCTTTTCTGATCTTGAACACCGTTTCCAGTTCGCCTGTTTCCAGGATCACTTTGAGCAGCGCACCGTTGGCCATGGTTTTCAGTTCGCTGATTTCATCAAAAACTTCCTGGCATTCGTTGGCGAGTACTTTTCCCCGTGAAATAACAATATCTATTTCGTCGGCACCTTCCGCAACGGCATATCCCACTTCATCCAGTTTGATGGTTAGCGGAATTTGTCCGGCAGGAAATCCGGCTGCTACCGTAGCCACTTTAATGCCGGTATCTTTGAGAACCTCTTTGGCAAGGCCGACAAATGTCGGATAGAAACAAACCGCAGCCACATCGGGAAGGCTGTCACCCTCTTCGTGAAATGTTCTGGCGCGCTCGCACATGGCAAATATCTTCACTTTCGTGTCGCTGCCTTCCAGCGAGGTCAGGTCAATACAACTTAAGATGGTTTTCAAGGCTTCGATGCGTTCATCATCAACCGGTTTTTGTTTCAGATAAGTTTTCAGTCGCTCTTCGATGTTGGCACTTTGGCTGTTGTATTGATCAAATGTTATCATTTCGGTCATATTTTTCATTTTTCGTATCAGCTACAAATTCTGTTTTTCCTGTTCCTGCGAAACTTCCGTCTCGCCGTAATTGGACAATTCATCGGTGATCTCAAAATCATAGTCCGGATATTTGTAAACCGGCATTCTCGGTTCGTTGGCTCCCAGCGAGTAACCGTACAGGCTTTGGTATTCCGAATAATCCTCGCCCATTTTCACCATCTGATTGATGTACTCGTAAATGGATTTGGATTCAACGATTTTGATCTTTCCCATTTTATGGATGATCGGGCTGTGACGCCGGTTTTTGTCATGGTCGAATTCCAGTATCCTGCGGCCGTCGTGCGTAATGCCAATGGTGCGGAATGTAAGGCTTTTTCCTACTCCCGGAAGGTTAAGCACGTTTTTGTCGGTGCTTAAAAACGGCAATCCGGCACGTTTTCGCAAATGATCGATGTTTTCAACCATGTTGCCGCAATGGTCGTGAAATTCTGTGATCTCGTCGTAATATTGTTCGGGTATCTTACCGATGACTTTTTCTTCCAGTTGTTCCTGAATGGCTCTGGCATTGGTGGCGAAATTATGTTTGTTCTCCATGTATCCTTTTACCGTAAAAGTGTAATAGGTGAGGATGCCGATGTCATTCAAAACTTTTCGCAGTTTGGCCGTATGTCCTCTTTTGGAGGCGGCGGCGGTAAATACCTGCTGATTGGTGATGATCCAGCCGGCTTTGAGTATCTTATCCACTGCCTTTTTCACATCCGGTGTAACCTCCATGGCCGACTCAAAGTGTGTCTGGATGATAAATTGCTTAAACCCTATTTTGGACGCTTTCTGTTTGAACTCGGCAAGCACTGCCGTAAACTCGTCGGTGATGCGGAAAGGAATATATACCGGCAAACGTGTTCCCAGTCTGACGCGCACCATTTCGGCATATTTCTCACCTTCGGGCAGGGATTCGTTTTTCCTGATCTTGCGCAGTGCCATTTCGTAAACCTCATCCAGAATGAGCTTGATGTTGTGGTTGCTGCTCATCAGTGCATCACCGCCGGTTATCAGGATGTCGCGCAGTTGGGCATCGTTTTCGAAATAGGTCAGCAGCCGTTTCAGCTTGTGGCTCCATGTCTCTTTCGGCTTCAGCTTGTCGAGGTCGAAGTTGAGATGGCCGTTTTGGAAGTCGTACATCCGCTGACACGATACGCACAGTCCTCCGCAGGCACGTCCTACCGTGTCGGGGATCAGGATGGCTACCTCGGGGTAACGGCGATGGAGGTTGTGCTTGACCGGCAATATCCATCCCGCGGCATTGGGTTTGCCCGGTTCCACGATGTCTTCCTTTTCCCATGCCACGATCTCACCGTATTCGTCAATCAGTTCCTCGCTGACAAAGATGTAGTCGCGAATGGCCTGATCGGTGCCCACCAAAGCGTCGCGCACGTTGATGTTGACCAGCGACAGGTAATAGGGGTTGACAAAAAAGGGAATGCCTTTCTTGCGTGCTCTTTCCAGCAAAGCAATGGTATTGTCGTCGAGCGAATGTCCCAGCATTTTATTCAGCAACTCCGGACTTCTGACGGCAAATTTAAGGTGGAAATGGGAGGTGTTCCACCACTCAAGCGCTTTCTTGTATTTCTCTTCGGGTGTCATCCCCGGTTCAAACTTGTATTTGGAACTTACCACTTCACCCTTTTCAATGTTGCGGATGATGATCTTCAATATCCTTTCCTTGTTGGCTTCCCTGATTTTGATGATCTCCTCGTCAAGGCCCGATGTGTGTCGTTCCATCCATGTGGTTACTTCCGCTTTGGAGGGGAGTGTTCTCACGGACTTTCCGGTGAATTGCCTGAAAAGTTCGATCATGTCTTCGAAATAAGCTGTTGTTCCGCCTCCCTTGCCTTTCTTTACGGCCAGCCACAAAGGCAAAAACGGATTAACGGTAAGTATTTCGCCGTGCAGGTTGAGGTCTTCCACGGTATTGCCCGTGTGGTCAATATAATCCAGGATACGGATGGCTGCAATCTCGCACCATTCCAAAGCCTCAAATGTTTCACGGCTGTCGTCTTTGCCAAGGTAATAATCGTATGCCTTCTGATGCGCTTTTAAAAACGATAAAACCCATGCTTTCAATTCATCAAGTGCTTCGTCAAGATTGTTGGCATGGGTTAGTATTTTTGAAAGAAACGGATTTTCCGATAATAGTTTTTGCTTCAGTCTGTGTGAAGCAACGTCGATGGTGATTTTTTCAATTCTGTTCTTTGTCAGCATAGCTTTACAAGTTTTCTGATTTATTAGCCAATAATTCAATTATCCCGGTAATAACCTTAATTAAAACAGTTATTTTGCTGTTTTATTTTTTTGGGATAATAATTTTGAATTCTTCATATAAAGGAAATAATCCCTTATATTATATATATATACTTTATTTATCTTTCCCTAAAAGTAGTGCAAAAGTAAGCAATTTTTTGCCCGTTTACAAGAAAATTTCGTTTTCTTTTATTGTTAAATAATTTTAAACGATAAAATCTTTCCGCTATCGGTTGATATTGATGTTCCTGCCGAAGTAGTGTTTGGTCTGGGTTTGCTGTTGTTTATAATTGCTGATAAAATCTTTTCCCGTTTTTTTTCGGATAAACTTACTTTTGCAGTTTACGAACGGAAAAATTCATTTGATCGGATGAAACAATATCTAAACCTACTGGATCATGTAATGACAAACGGTGTCCGCAAATCGGACCGTACTGGGACGGGAACCATCAGCGTTTTTGGCTATCAGATGCGGTTTGATCTGGCGGAGGACTTTCCGGTGCTGACCACCAAAAAGCTTCATTTGCGTTCCATCATTCACGAATTGCTGTGGTTCCTGCGGGGTGACACCAACATCAAATACCTCAACGACAACAAGGTTACCATTTGGGATGAATGGGCTGATGAGAACGGCGATCTGGGGCATATTTACGGCTTCCAGTGGCGGTCATGGCCTTTGGCCGGCGGGGGACATGTTGACCAGATCAGTCGCGTGGTGGATTCCATTCGCAACAACCCCGATTCGCGAAGACACATCGTCAGTGCATGGAATGTGGGTGAGCTGGATAAAATGGCTTTGCCGCCCTGTCATATTTTGTTTCAGTTTTATGTGGCCGGCGGCAAATTGTCGTGTCAGATGTATCAGCGCAGTGCCGATATTTTTCTTGGGGTGCCTTTCAACATTGCTTCCTATGCGATGCTGCTGCTGATGATGGCGCAAGTAACCGGCCTGCAGCCCGGTGAATTTGTTCATACACTCGGCGATGCCCACATTTACCTCAACCATATTGAACAGGTAAAATTACAACTGACACGGAAACCTTATCCTTTGCCGCAAATGAAACTCAATCCTGCCGTGAAAGATATTTTCGGCTTCCGGTTCGAAGATTTTGAACTTGTCAACTATCAGGCACATCCGCATATTAAAGGTGAGATATCCGTTTAATCATTTTTTTAATCAGTTTTATTTCGATGATATCAATAATTGTAGCAATAGCAAAAAACAATGCCATTGGAAAAGACAACCGTCTGCTCTGGCATATTTCGGAAGATCTGAAACGGTTCAAGCGTCTTACTTCCGGGCACAAAGTGATCATGGGACGGAATACGCTTCTGTCGTTGCCCAAATGGCCGTTGCCCAACAGGACGAACATTGTGATTACCGATAACAGGGAGGATCATTTTGAAGGATGCGAAATGGTGTTTTCCATTGACGAAGCCGCGGGAAAATGTTCCCAAGACGAAGAATGTTTCATCATTGGCGGGGCTTCCGTTTACAGGCAATTCATGCCGCTGGCCGATAAGCTCTATATCACCAGGGTTGACAAGGAATTTGAAGCCGATACTTTTTTCCCGGATATCGATCCCAAAATTTGGAAACGCGTTGAAATCTCCGAATCATTCGCTATGCCGGACGGTAGTTTTAATTATACTTTCGAAATTTATGAAAGAGTTTAACCTCTTGGGAAGCAAAACAAACCAACATGTTGTTTAAGTGAAAAGGAAAAGTAACAAGAAAAGCCATCGGTGATGAACAATCGGCGACCTTTTGAATCAGCAATGAT
>JAOZMX010000156.1 GCA_029934065.1 Bacteroidales bacterium | reverse complement strand
AGCCCAACGTTTTCCGAATAAAAATCTTGCATTGCGCAACCGGTATCTGCTTTTGTATTTGCAAAAAAAACAAAACGAAGCATTTGGCGATGAGCAATTCTGTAATGGAAAATCAACAAAAGATTCCAGCACACCGGGGAAAAAGCCGGGGCAATGCATGCCATGTGCTCCGTTTACCCGACGGGAGGAAATTTTTGGCTTTTGTTGCTTTTTTCGGTGGTGTAAAAGACTTTTTGTTGCGGTATGGGCATATCGAGGCCGGCCTCTTTGAGGGCGTCGTAGATTTGCAGTGCGACATCGCTTTTGGTGCTCATGCCTACATTGAAATAGACCCAGAGATAGAGGGTGAAATTGAGCGAACTGTCGCCGTAGCCTTCGAAAATGACCATGGGCTCGGGGTTGGGCAGTGTATTGGGATGGCTGACGGCGATTTGTCGCAGCATGTCAATGATGGTTCTCGGGTTGGCTTCGAGCGATGTGCGAACGGGTATTTTAAGTCGCCTTTGCTGGTTGGAGAGGGTCCAGTTGATGACCTGATCGGAGAGCAATGTGCCGTTGGGAACGATCACTTCTGAGCCGTCGAAGGTTAGTATTTTGCTGGAGCGGACCCCGATCTCGGTGACGTTGCCCATGAGGTTGTTCACTTCGATGGTGTCGCCCACGTGGAATGGCCGTTCGTAGGAGAGCACCAGCCCGGCGATGAAATTGTACACGATGCCCTGCAAGCCGAAACCGATACCAACGCCAAGTGCTCCGGCGATGAGCCCGAACTTGTCGAGGTCGACACCGGCCGCCGAGAGGGCAAGATAAACGCCGAAACCGATGATGATGTACCGCAGCGTCATGGAGATGGCTTCGGGGATGCCCCGCGGTATCCGCGAGCGTTTGATGTAATCGTCGGTGAGGATCACTTTAACCATCCTGGCCAGTGCAAACGAAACCGTGAGAATGATGATGAACGAAATGAGGCCGCCGAGGGAAAAATCAACTTTTCCCAGCGACCATGTGACATCCATAAGGCTTCCTATCCACACGAAGATCGCTTCGTAAATATCGAAAACGCGCAAAGTGACAAATACCCAGAAAAGAAACCCGGAAATCTCGATGAACGGCTTGATGCGCTTCATGATAAAGCCCTGATACTTGATGATGAGCTGATAGGGCTGGGACTTATTTTCTTTGGTGAGAAAGATCAGCAGGCTGGTGAGAATGGAAACGATAACCCCAGAAAATACTGCAAAGATCAGCGAGCGGATCACTGCACTGAAGAGCTTGAGCGAAAACTCGACACTTCCGATGATGTTGCTGAGGATGGAACCGGAGATGATGATGATATAAACCGAAATGGTGAATTTAGCAAATTTGTACAACCATTTCCCGGGTTTGCTGGTTATTTTGCGTTTGAATTTTTTGGATTGCGAAAGAAGATAAAGCGTCAGGAAAGATAAAAGCAAAAGGATAATGCGGAAAATCAGGGAGTAGATGTAGATGTAAGAAAAAAGGATATCGATGATGAACAGACCGATCAGGATGTAAAGGAGCTTGACAAGCCGGTGATGGAACATGTAGGGCAACAGGATCGCAACCGGGATCATGTAGATGATGATGAACAATTCAGTAACGGGTAGCAGCCGGTTGGGATAGAAAAAATAGCTGATGAGCAAACTGACCACCAATGCCGAGGCCACCGGTTTGTGCAGGATGACCACCTTGCGCACTTCGTCAATGTCTTTTTCGTTGAGTGCCCTGACCTTGTTGTCTCTTTTCAGATACAAGAATAAAAAAATGGTGAGGATAATAAAGGCGATCTGATAATACATCACCTGTATGTTGTTGTTCACATAAAGCATGATGATGCGTTTGTTCTCGGAAACCGATTTGATGAACTCTTTTTTGAGGAATGAAAAGGTGGATGTGCTGTCGGCTGCATTCCAAAGGGCGGGGCTGTCCTGGACAAAGATCATGGTCTTGAGCTTTTTGATCTGTGTTTCCAGTTGTGTGATCACCTGATCAATCTCTGTAATTTCGTTGGAGGCGTTTTTGTAAATGATAAAAACACGATCCTGACGGTTTTTGGTTTTCTTTTTTAAGACTTTGATTTTATTCAAAACATCTTCGGTACTGGCAATGATTTCTCCGGCCACCTTTTTTTCGATGGCATGATCCCGTGTTTTGGTCCAGATGATCTCGTCGGTATTGAGCTCTTCGAAAATGGTTTGCAAATGCTGATTCCGGGTATTGATTTCATCACGCAGCGAAGTGAGGTTTTGCAAATACCCCTCCCACTCTCTTTTTTTGTTCTCGGCATCGCGTAGCTTCAGGTCGGAAATGGGATTTTCATCAAAATATTTAATCGCATTATTCAGGTATTCCACAGACTGTGTCAAGACAGAATCAACTTCCTGTATCTCATGGTCGGGCATGATGCTTTTTTCGATCTCCTGCGAACGTGTTGCGAATTTAACAATCTCGTCGGGAATGGAAGAAATGGGTATTCTGGGGATGCGGATCGTTGTGGTGTCGTTTTCCTGTTTTGCAGCCTGACCGCTGGTGGTCAATGTGCCAAACAAGAGAAGCATGATCATGAATAAATTTTTCAACAAATAAAGATGTCTCATAATACACAAAATTTATTGCGACAGTAAAAGTATAAAAAAATTGGTTCTACGGTTAATTAATGGGGAAAAGGTAAAATTCTATTTTTTTGCGGGAAGGTAGGAATGCGGCAAGGTAGGAAGGTAGTAATGCGATAAGGTAATAATGCGGTAAGGTAGCAATGCGGGAAGGAAGGAAGGAAGGAAGGGGGGAAGGTGGTAATGCGGGAAGGATTTATAATCAAGGAATCAAATCCGGTTTTGCAGAAAATGATATTTGCAGATTTATGGATATTGAAAAGAAAATCCCGCAACAATTAATTCTTGTCTGAAAGAACTGTTGCGGGAAAGTATTGTTGATTACGTTCAGCGTTTGGCGTTCGGCCTGTCCGCCGAAGCTCGAAGAACGAAGGAGGACGTTTATACTCCGTTGCTTCAGTCTCTTCAGCCCCCCATCTCTCCACAGGAGGATTACACCATCGGAACGTACGGCCCGGCACTTACAGTTAAGCCCGGGTAGCTGTTTCGAAATGAAACATCCCGCTGATGCAATTCGCTGATGTCCTGTTAAAACGGAAGGGCTTTGATCTCGACGAACGGAATCTCGGAAGCCAGCTCGGCATTGATGAATGCATTGATCTTATTTTCAGCCTGAAAATATTTAACGGCCAGACCTGCGGGCAAGATTTTCTTGAACTTTTTGTAATAGGTTTTTTTCAGTTTGAGCAATTGCTGATCCACTTTCAGCACGGTTGTCATCAGCTCATCGGCCTTTTCATCGGACATGTTATCGAAATTTTCAGCAAAATCGAGGATCACTTTGATTTTTTCGTTTTGGATTTCCGCAATTTTGTTATTGTACTCATTGTAAAGCGGCCAAAAAACATCGGCCTGCTGCTGGGTCAGATTCAACACTTCGGAAATGGCTGCTTTTTTTTCGGTTTTCAGCACATCACGTGCAATTTCGATGTAATCAGTTTCGGTCTGGGCCATTAACTGGACGCCTGCAAAAATGGCAAGTGCCATGATAATCAGTTTTCTCATTTTTCTAAATTTTAATTTGATAAATATTTTTTAAAAATAAATCCGGTTTTACACGAAAAGCCGGATAGCAATAACAAACGATAATGATAAATGTTTACTTATTTGTTTTTGGAAACTTGTGCCGAATATTTTCCGACCAGCATGGCAATGATGATGGCAATGTACAACTGACCGGTAATACTTGTTATGGTTGCCAGCGATTTGGTGTAGGGCAGAACCGGGACAATGTCGCCGTAGCCAAGCGTTGACAGCGTAACCAAACTATAATAGATGTAATTGTAAAAGTTATAACCACTGCCCGGTTTTAATATGGACTCGGGAAAACGGAATGAATTCGGATCGTATAGCATGGCTACGGCTATCATCAGTGCAAAGACAAGCCCCAGCAACAGATATCCGTTGATGGATTCGAGAATTACATTGGCCGTAACGGTTTTGGAGCGGGCAATCATGATGATGAAATTAAAAACAATAAAAACGAAAAAAACAATATTGATGATCTTTGAGGACCAGTTGAGCAATTTCATATCCAGCAGCGAAGAAAGCAATTCCAGCACAACAATGATAACGGCAGTGACCACAACCTGTTTGCGGTTTTTTTTCACCACTAAAGCAGCATTAATGAAGATCAGCGAGAAAAAAACTCCGTACATCACCTTGTAATAGGCCGGTGGGAAAAAATTGATAAAAAACATGGTAAAGACAACCAAGATGAGCAAGGTGTAATTTAAAAATATCTTCTTGGTGAATGGTGTAAAACTTATGTGCATTTTTTCAATAATTATCAATAAAACCCGATTGCAGATGCAAATCTACAACAAAGTTTTTTTTTACGGTTATCTTTTTAACATCTTGTAATAATATTCGGCTTTTTGCCGGTTACCCTGTTTTGCATAAAACTCGGCCAGAGCATAGATGTATTCGGGGTTTCCGTTTTCAAGCGTCAAAGCATTGAGCAGTGCTTTTTCGGCGAAATCCGTCCGGCCGAGGTATTGATATAACAACCCGAGGTTGTAATAAATCCGTGACCGGTCCGGCATTAGCTCCGAGGCTTTTTGCAATACCGATGCAGCTTCATCGTATTTTTTCATTTCGGCCAGCAGTAACCCCAGCGAATAATAGATGTCGTACAGGTCGGGGTGTTCGGCAATGAGTTCCCTGAAAAGTTTTTCGGCTTTTTCGTTCTCTCCGTTTTTGTTGTATATCATGGCGAGGTTCACTTTTGCCGGATAAAAGGCTTTGTCGATTTTTAGAGCTTCGAGATATTGCGCAATTGCGGAGTCTTTTTCCCCGAGGTTGGCGTACAAATTCCCCAGGCTGTGCCTTCCCGCAGCAAAGTCAGCGGTATAATTCATGGCATCTTCAAACGCTTTCAGTGCCTCATGGTAAGGCCGGATGAACATGGAATCCATTTGTTCCGGAGGCAACAGGGTGAGCTTGTCGGCTGCTTCGATCCTTACGGCATTTACGGGGTCGTTGAGCAACGGTTCCAAATCATTTTTCAGGTTATCATAATCAAACGGCTGGTAGGCCTGTACGGCATAAGTTCTTACCAGCGGATCGGGATTGTTGAGCCCGGTTACGATGGTTTGATAACAACGTTGATCCTGATAACCGGCAAGCAGCGACATGGCCGTAGCCCTTACAATTGCGGGATATTGATCGTCGGAAGCGGTGGCGATCCCGATAAGGCGGGGGATGGCGGAAGTGTCGGCATTTTCACCGCCGGCGATGGTGCTTCCGTAATGGGCATTGCGGCTTTTGCCGTACCAAAGGGTGATGTATTTTTCGGCCCATTGTGGGGTTTTATCCGTGTGGCAACTGTTGCAGGCATTGGGCACGCCAAGGCTGATGGTGAGGTCGGGGCGCGGAATGCGGAAACTGTGATCGCGGCGATAGTCAACACCCATGTAATATTGTCCGTTCATGTGGCAGTTGATGCACAAGGCACCTTCACCCTCTTTGTACACCATCTTGCGGTGATTGCCGTGCTGTAGTTCCGGATTGTCGGCTATTTTATGGAAATGGTGTGCAGGCGTATCATAAATTTCAGCCCTGTGACATTGCAGACAAAGGGCATTTCCGGTTTTCACAAGATCGAGACTGTGCGGATCGTGGCAATCGTTGCATTTCACATCGTTGGTGAACATCTTGCTTTGTGTGAACGACCCGTAAACATAGTCTTCCTCAAGTATTTGCCCGTCGCTGTAATAGAAAGGTTCATGGGGCAACTCCGGCACATAGTTGTCCAAAAAAGCATGATCAAAATGGCTGAAATCGCCGAGTGCCGAACGCCGGGCATGACACCGGGCACACTGATCCACGTATTGGGGTGCCGAAAGATCGTGGGTCACGGTCACCAGCCCGGCATTGTTATTCGCCGGCCTTGCCGTTTCGGGCAATGCGGCCCAGTCCAGATGTGCCGATCCCGGGCCATGGCACGATTCGCAATTTACATTTATATCCGACCAGGTGGTATGGTAAGCATGTGTGGAAGGATTGAAATTCTTTTGCAGGTGTGTTGAATGACATTCGGCACACATGCCGTTCCAGTTTTGGGCCTGATTGGTCCAGTACAACCAGTCGTCGGGAGTGATGTTCTGATCGGCATAAACCGCCTCTGCCATATCGTACCAGCGGTTTTTATCCGAATCCCATGTAAGGTTCAGGGTTTGAAGTCTTCCCTTGTCGAAAGGGATCAGATATTGCTGCAACGGCCACCAGCCGAAGGTGTAAGCAATTTGAAAATCTCCGGGAATGCCGCCGGGGCCTTTGGTATGGACATAAAATTTTCCCTCTTTTCGATAAAATCTGCTGGTATCGCCACCGTTCGACACAAAGACCTTATCGTCGAAATTGCCGAGAACACTTTTTTCGGTGGCCGTATCCATTGCCAGATCATGGTGGGAATTCAGCCATTGATCGTATTCAATTTTATGGCATTCCACACACTTTTCACCTCCGACGAAATAAGGCTGCAGGGAAGATGGTTCACCCACCGGCGAAAAATAACGGTACTTCACCCATTGGCCGGGAATGGTGAGGGCAAGCACAATGGCCGCAAACAAAGCGATATGTTTCCATTGCTTGTTCAAATCAACTTCTTTTCACCGGTTTAGCGATATTCACTTTTACAATTCCATCCTCAACAATAACGGGATAACGATCCAGCGACCGCGGAGCCGGCGGATTGAGCACAGTGCCGTTCATGGCAAATTCAGAGGAATGACACGGACATACAAAATGTTTTTTTGCCGGATCCCATACCACCATGCATCCAAGATGCGTACATTTCAGCGACAAAGCCAACAGTTCGCCGTCGGCCTGACGTACCAGATAGAATTTTCCGCTCCTGACGGGGACAACTTCGTTTTTGCGAATGTTTTTCAATGCGCCCACCGTGATGAAATTTTTCTTTTTTCCGGAAGAGCTTTTGGCGGGCGAAAGGAACGAAAAGGCCATCCACACAAATTCAAAGGAGAGGATCACTCCCAGCCATCCCCAAATGGACTTGAGAAAATTCCTTCTCGAAGTGTGAACGCCGGAAAAAGATTTTGAATGCTTTTCGCCGGCCGCTTTGCCATGAATCGTATTTGATTTATTTTTCGCCATTGTATCACAAAATTAATTTCATTCCTTCACCGCGCAAAAATATACCCACCAACATCAGCACGAGATAAGAAACCGTAAACAATACGAACAGTGCCAGCACCAGATCAATCCTTTGATTGCTGAATTTCTTTTTGATAAACAGGACAAACAACCCTGTTAATCCGACAAGAATCAAAAACGGAAACAACCCGTCGCTGATCACAAGCGGCATCCCCATGCTGTGTTCCCCCACACGAAAAACATATTCGTCCAGAAGGATCAAAACAGGGGTTACGACCACTGCGGTTGATGCCGACCAGAGAATGATCTTTCGAAACACCGGCATCGAGAAATCCGTTTTCCCGTTTCCCGATCCGTACTTTAAAAACGGCAGGGCGATCAGCCCGGCATATAAAATCAGGGGAATGACAAAAACCGCAAAAAAGGGATGAAAATGAACGATCAGTTCCTGTATTCCCTGAAAATACCAGGGCGACTTTGCCGGATTGGGACTGTAGGCAGGATTTGCCTTCTCCCGTAACGGTGCATCAACAAACAGGCTGAACAAAAAGACAAAGGCCAGCAATACCAACGCCACGACAATCTCCCTTTGGATTAAATACGGATTGGTTTTCACCTTTTTCACAGCGGAAGGGTGGGCATTTCGCGGTAAAATAACCCCGCCGGCTTTCCTCACTTTCCAAAAATGGACAAACATCAAAACAAAAAGCAGAACAGGAAACAAACTTGTGTGAAAAGAATAAAAATTCAACAAAGCGGCGGCACCAGTTTCTTCGCCTCCTCTTATCAGTTCTACCAAACGGGAGCCGATAACCGGAAAATATTCCAGCATGCCCGTACTAACAGTGACTGCCCAGTAGGAAAGCTGATCCCACGGCAAAAGATAACCTGTGAAATTGCTCATTATCACACCTGTGAACAAAGCGATCCCGATCACCCAGTTCCATTGCCGCGGAGGCAAAAACGCCCCGGACAAAAACACCCTGACGAGATGCAGAAATGCAATGATGAGCAAAAACATGCCACTCCAGTGGTGAATATTTCTGATGAGCCGGCCGAAAATGAGTCCTTGCCGGATGTTGACAATCGAATCATATGCTTGCAATGGCGTTA
>JAOZMX010000026.1:10761-26437 GCA_029934065.1 Bacteroidales bacterium | reverse complement strand
GACTTAGGATCTGGTGCCGCAAGGCGTGGGGGTTCGAGTCCCTTCATCCGCACAAACCACCGGAGGATCATTTTGATTGCTCCGGTTTTTTTGGCTAAAAAAATATTTTTTTTACAAAAACATTTGTCGGTTTGGGAATTGTTATTAATTTTGCACCCCAAAAAAATATAGCTCAATAAAACAATGGCAAAGAAATCGAAAGACGCAAGAGTACAGGTAATTCTGGAATGCACGGAGCACAAAAAAAGCGGGCTGCCCGGCACATCGCGGTACATCACGACCAAAAACAAGAAGAATACGCCCGAGAGAATGGAGTTGAAAAAATACAACCCCATCATGAAAAAAATGACAGTACACAGGGAAATCAAATAAAAATTTAAGATATGGCAAAGAAAGTTGTTGCTACACTGCAAACTACCGGAAAGGATTTCGCAAAGGTGATTCAGGTAGTAAAGTCAAAAAAGACCAATGCTTACACTTTTAAGGAAACAATTGTTCCCAACGATAAAGTGAAAGAATTTCTAAAATAGACGAACATTTATTTCAGGCATGTGGTCTGACATGGATGATGAAGAGCCTTTTCCGTTGAGGGGGAGGCTTTTTTTGTATTTATGCTCATAAAAAAAATTGAATAATCATGGGAATTTTTTCCGTTTTTTCGAAAAAGAAAAAAGAAAAACTGGACGAGAGTCTGGAAAAGACCAAGAGCAATGTTTTTTCAAAGATATCGAGGGCTGTTGCCGGCAAGTCGAAGGTTGACGACGAAGTGCTGGACGATCTGGAGGAGATACTGGTGACTTCCGACGTAGGGGTAAGCACAACGCTGAAGATTATTGAACGCATCGAACAAAGGGTAGCCCGGGACAAATACCTCGGCACGGCCGAGTTGAATCAGATCCTCAAAGAGGAGATTGCCGCCCTGCTGGCCGAAAACGACAAAGGCGAATTGCTGGGGTTTGATTTCCCGAAACGCGAAACGCCCTATGTAATTATGGTTGTCGGAGTGAACGGCGTAGGAAAGACAACCACCATCGGGAAGCTGGCCTACCAGTTCAAGGAAGCCGGCAAGTCGGTGGTCCTGGGCGCCTCGGACACCTTCAGGGCTGCGGCTGTTGATCAGCTTACCATCTGGGCCGAACGTGTGGGCGTGCCGGTGGTGACACAGGGCATGGGTGCCGATCCGGCTTCGGTGGCTTACGACACGTTGCAATCGGCAGTGGCAAACCATACCGATGTGGTGATCGTTGATACGGCTGGACGGCTGCACAACAAGGTGAACCTGATGAAAGAACTCACGAAGATCAAAAATGTGATGCAAAAGGTGATCCCCGATGCACCGCACGAGATCCTGCTCATCCTGGACGCTTCCACAGGTCAGAACGCCATTGAGCAAGCCAAACAGTTTACCGCTGCCACAGAGGTGAATGCACTGGCGCTGACCAAGCTCGACGGCACGGCCAAAGGCGGTGTAGCCATCGGCATTTCCGACCAGTTTAAAGTGCCGGTGAAGTATATAGGCATCGGCGAAGGCAAGGAAGACTTGCAACTGTTTGATAAATTTGAGTTTGTTGATTCGCTGTTCAACAAATAATCCCATTCGTTAATTTTCTGCATTTGAAGACCAAACATTTCACAAAAAATCTCCGGATCATTACCCTGGGCTGTTCGAAAAACCTTGTTGATTCACAAGTCCTGATGCGGCAACTTGAAGCCGGCGGCTACAACGTTGATGACGACTCCGGCAGCCGGAAACCCGACGCAGTGATCATCAACACCTGCGGGTTCATCAACGATGCCAAGGAGGAATCGGTGGAGACGATCCTGGATTATGCCCGCGCCCGAAAAAACGGTGATATCGAAAAACTGGTGGTAACGGGCTGCCTCTCGCAACGGTATAAAAAGGAATTGGAAAAAGAGATTCACGAAGTGGATGCATTTTTCGGCGTTTCCGACCTGAAAAATATCCTTGCCTTTTTTGAAACCGATTACAAAAAAGAACTCATCGGCGAGCGCACATTGCCCGGCACCAAACATTTTGCCTATCTGAAAATATCCGAAGGATGCGACCGCAACTGTTCGTTTTGTGCCATTCCGCTGATTAGAGGACGTCACATCTCCCAACCCATTGAAAAACTGGTTCAAGAAGCCGGATTTTTAGCATCACAAGGAGTAAAGGAATTGATCCTGATCGCCCAGGAGTTGAACTACTACGGCATTGATCTTTACAAAAAACGAATGCTCACCACCTTGCTGAAAGAGCTCGTAAAAGTTGACGGCATCGAATGGATCAGATTGCATTATGCCTATCCCGACGGACTGACGGACGAAATGCTTCAGATGATCAACGATCATCCGAAGCTCTGCAAATACCTCGACATTCCTGTTCAGCATATCAGCGACCCCATCCTGAAATCCATGCGGCGCAGCCATAACGAAGCGCAAACGCGAAAGATCGTCAAAAACATCAGAAAGCTCGTCCCCGGCATTGCACTGCGTACAACCCTGATCGTCGGTTATCCGGGCGAGACCGGGGCACAATTCGAGGCGTTGCTGGATTTTGTAAGAGAATCCCGCTTTGAGCGGCTGGGAGTTTTTACCTATTCGCACGAAGAGGACACGTATGCTTACAAGCTGAAAGATGATGTCCCCGAGGAGGTGAAAAACAAAAGAGCCGCCGAACTGATGCAAGTTCAGGAAGAAATATCCTTTGATCTGAACCGTGAAAAAATTGGCAAGACCATGAAAGTGATCATTGACCGACATGAGGGAGATTACGTGATCGCCCGCAGTGAATCTGACTCGCCGGAGGTGGACAATGAGATCCTGATCCGCCCGGAGAAACCGTTGGAAAAGGGCACCTTCCACAAAGTCAGAATCATTGATGCCGAAGCATTTGACCTTATCGCCGAAATCGCTGAATAAACATTTTAGTTTTTTTTAATGTGGTTTGATTTGCATTGTGTGCGATAGTTTTTACTTTTGCTGCAAATAAAAAAAACCATTAATTATGAAAGCATTATTCTCATTGATCGTAACGGTAATGTTGTTTGTGTCAACAGGAGCAGCACAAACGGAAACAGCTCCGAAGACAGATTCCATCAATTACACCGATGCAAACGGAAACAAACAGGGCTACTGGGTAATCGAACAGCAGCGCATTAAATCACACGGCTATTATGTTGACGGGAAAAAAGAGGGTTCATGGGTAACTTACCATCCCAGCGACATCCCGCAACTCATCGAAACCTACAAAGACGGAAAACTGGATGGTGTGGCAATCGAGCTGGACAGAAAAGGATACCTGGTATCCGAGGCTTATTACAAAAGCGGTAAGCTGGACGGGAGAAAACGGGCATTTGAGCGGGGGTCGAGAGTGATATTGGAAGAGACTTACAAAAACGGTAAGCTGGACGGCCTGAAAAAAACATTTTACAACAACGGCAAAGTTCAGGAGGAATCCTATTATGTTGACGGGTTGAAGTCGGGGGTTTCGAAATGGTACAATCAGTCGGGAAAAGTCATCGCCGAATACACTTACAAAAACGGTATGTTCGACGGAGTACAGAAAAATTTCTTCCCGGACGGAACGTTGCAAACCGAAGATTACTACAAGGACAATCTCCGCACCGGAGAATACCGCGAATATTTTCAGGACGGAAAACTGAAAATCCTGGGACATTACAAAGACAACCTGAAAGACGGAACCTGGACGGAATATGACGAATCGGGAAAAGTCGTCAGTGAAAAAAAATACAAAAAAGGCATTGAAAAATAAACTTCACGCATTCAAGGTGAGAAAGGTTAAAAACCCTTTTGTGGGGATGGAAGGTTACCGGTGTTTCGGGTGTTCGCCCGATAATCAATACGGGCTGAACCTTTCGTTTACCGACGAGGGCGAATACCTCACTTCGGAATGGGAACCGAGGGAATATTTTCAGGGATACAACAACGTCCTGCACGGTGGCATTCAGGCTACGCTGATGGATGAAATTGCCAGTTGGTATGTTTATGCCAAGCTGAAAACCGCCGGCGTGACCTCCAAAATGGAAGTGAGGTACAAAAAACCGGTTTACATCAACAAAGGCGGTAAATTGAAATTGAGAGCCAAATTGCAACAGCAACGCCGCAACCTTGCCGATTTTTATTGCGAACTCTTTGACAGCGACGGTCAACTTTGTGCTTATGCACAAATCCAGTATTTTGTCTTTCCGGACAAAATCGCCAAAGAAAGGTATTTTTACCCCGGTCCGGAAAAATTCTTTGATAACGACTAAAAGCCGGTTAATGACCGAAAGCCTCCTGCACGGGAATTCCCGGCGGCAATAGGGCTTTTCGATGTTTGGTGATTTGCAGACCGGTTTGTTGCTCTATAATTCCGGGCACAACTTTTCCATCAGGTCGGCCCAGTTGACGCCGGCCGTTTTTTTGCCCAGCCTTACCATGATGATGTTTTTGGCGGGATAGACGTAAATGTACTGTCCGAGAATTCCTTTGGCAAACACGGCACCGTCTTCTTTCACCCGCCATTGATAGGTGTAGGGGTAATTTTGCGAATCGCGCGAGTCGTTGATGATGCTCATTGATCTTTCCACCCATTCGCGCGGTACGATTTGCTTTCCTTCCCAGTTTCCCTTGTGCAGATACAATCTTCCGAAACGGGCAAAGTCGCGGGCATGCGCATTGATGCAGCAAAAGACCTTGATCTGGTTATCTTTTTTGCTGTCGATGTTCCAACTGGCATCGGACTCCATTTGCAGCGGCTTCCATATCTTTTCTTCAAGGTATTTGTTCAGTTGCCTTCCGGTGGCCTGTTCGATGGCCATACCGAGCAAAAGCGTATTCACACTCTGATAATTGTAAAACTGATCGGGAGGAGACTTGGTTTTTAGTTTGGTAACATATTTTTTCAGATTCGTTCCGTAATAATATTTTGCCATTGAAGCGAACGGATTGGCATACCCCTCGTCGAATCTGATACCGGATCGCATGTTGAGCAGGTCTTCAAGACGAACCTTTTCGAAAGCCGGATCGCTCTCCTTTAAAAATGGAAGGAAATCGGTCACGGGTTGCTGGGTACTTTCGATATACCCCTCCCCGATTGCAATTCCTGTCAGTGCCGATGTAAAGGCTTTGGAGACCGAGAACGACGGATAAACGGATGTATCGCCATATCCTGCAAAATATTTTTCATACAGGATGGTATCATTGCGGATGATTAAAAATGCCACCGTTTTGTTTTTCTCGTTAAACCTGTCCAAAGAGCCGTATTTTCCTTCCGGATCGAATTGCGCCGGAAGGGATAGATCGGGTTTGTCTGCCGATTCGGCAAAATAAAATGTCGTCTCACCATGATGAACAGGGACTTTTGGGAATTTCTTATAATCATTGATATCGGCAAAATTCCAAATAAAATACCGGCCGACATAACAGCCCGTTAACGATACCAAAAAGAAGAAAAGCAACGATAACTTTAATATTCGTGTAAATTGTTTCATGGGATAACCGTTAATATTTTCAGGCAAATGTACTTTATTTTGCCAACATCGTAAAGGTATCGGCATGTATATTAGAAGCCGAGCCAACCCAACAGGCATGAACCGCTATTTATTTTCAATAAAAATTAACCCTAAAAAATACACAAACGGAATCATTTTGAAATGAATCATTATTTTTGTTAACTTCTTTACAAAAGTTGAATACAAACAAATATAACATTATGGCTGATTTAAGTACCAACTATATGGGTTTTAAATTAAAGAATCCGGTGATTGCCGGAAGCTCGGGTCTAACCAATTCCATTGAACATTTTCAGGAACTTGAAAAACACGGTGCGGCTGCCATTGTGATGAAATCGCTGTTTGAAGAACAGATCATGCACGAGATCAACAAATCGGTAACCCACGGCAGCGAGATGGGAGACTTTTATTATCCCGAAGCCGAAGATTACATCGACGCTTACACGCGGGAGAAGGATGTATCCGATTATCTGCAACTGATTGAAGACGGCAAAAAAAAGGTATCGATACCACTGATCGCAAGCATCAACTGTGTTTCGGCACTGGAATGGGTATCTTTTGCCAAGAGGATAGAGGATGCCGGCGCCGATGGCCTGGAGCTGAACATTTTCGTTTTGCCGTCGGACACCAAGCACGACGGCACCCAGAACGAACAGATTTATTTCGACGTGGTCACGGAGGTGATGCGTCAGGTTTCCATCCCGGTGGCGGTCAAGATCAGTTATTATTTTTCGAGTCTGGCCAAAACCGCCCTAAAATTGTCATGGACGGGTATTGCGGGGATGGTTTTGTTCAACCGTTTCTTTTCGCCCGACATCGACATCAAAAATTTCAAGGTCATTCCCACAAATGTCTTTTCGTCGAAGGAAGAGATCGCCATGTCGCTGCGCTGGGTGGCCATGTTGTCCGACCGGTTGCATTGCGACATAGCCGCCTCCACGGGAGTGCACGACGGAGAAGGTGTGGTTAAGCAATTGCTGGCCGGTGCCAAAGCCGTACAGATTGCCACAACACTTTACAAAAACGGTTTTGGCGAAATTGAAAAAATGAACACTTTCCTTAACGATTGGATGGACGAAAACGGTTTTGCAAAAACCGAAGACTTCATCGGCAAATTAAGCGTTAAATCGGCCGAAAATCCTGCTGCCTACGAAAGGGTGCAGTTCATGAAACATTTTGCAGGTATCGATTAGATAAAAACGGGTCTTCTGCGGGGCGATTTAAAAAACTCCCTGAACTCCGGCGGGCCGGTGAGGTATTTCCCGGTGAAATCGTCAAGCTCATCAATGGTTTTGTCCGAAAGCAAATCCTGCACATCATCCATAACCGGAGCACTGATCATGTAGGGCGGCATATCAAGCTTGAGCATGTTTCCCTGAAATTGTCCGTAAATCTGATATTCTTCCAGTTGATGAACCGGAGTGCCTGTAACGGCACATTTTCCAAGATAATCTTCCACATGTAATTCTTCCTGCCTGTTGGAGAGCATGTCGATCATCCGGTTGTTTTCCATAAAATATTTATTGATGTTGGCTTTCGACTCTTCCGAAAATCTGTTGAACAGATCCCGTGCACAATCCAGACAAATGGCAAATTCAAACAGGGGTTCCACTTTGTTATTGACCGGATTTTTCCGGAACATTTTTTCGACCACATACAAAGCCGAGGGTTCCAGCAACGGTTTTTCACAAACCTGACATTTGTTGAAGGGTTGCCCGCTGATGGATTCGTAAAATACGGGAGGTATTTGAATAAGGTGTTGCTTTTCAGGCCGGTTTTCGTCGTTCATAGCTCTATTTTATTACGTGGTTTATCAATGCCCAAAATTATTCTTTTTTTGTAACAATCCGTTCATAACTTTTATTTCAACATGCCCCGAAAATTCCTTATTTTGCACCCGCAAACGAAAAAATTTCAAAATGAAGATTACCATTGATCCGGAAGCTGGTTTTTGCTTTGGTGTACGCCGAGCCATCAAAATGGCGGAGGAAGAACTCCGGCGTACGGGTCATTTGTATTGTCTAGGGCAAATCGTGCACAACGAAGAGGAAGAAAAAAGGCTGATACAAATGGGCCTTGAGGTAATCGACACGGAAACCTACCGTCAACTGAAAAACACCAGGGTTTTGGTCAGGGCGCACGGTGAACCGCCCGAAACCTACACCATTGCGGAGCAGAACAACCTGACCCTGATCGACGGCACCTGTCCCATTGTACTGAAGCTGCAGGAACAGATCAGAAAATCTTCCGAAATCCCGGAACATGAAAGCCAACAACTGGTAATTTTCGGCAAGGAGAGCCATCCCGAAGTTCGCGGACTGGCCGGGCAAGCCGGCTCGCGGGCCATCATCATCGAAAAGGAATCGGATATCGGGAAGATAGATTTTACCAAACCCGTTTGCATCTACTCGCAAACCACCAAAAGCAAAAATGACTTTGCGCACATCATCCGGAAAATCGAAGAACGGCTGCATGATGCGCAACCCTTATCGGACGTACAGCTCAAGGCCAATGATTCCATCTGCCGGCATGTGAGCAACCGCGACGAAGGATTGCGATTGTTTGCCCGACAACACGATGTGGTGATCTTTGTGGGCGGGGAACATTCATCCAACGGCCGCCGCCTTTACGGAGTCTGTAAATCGGCGAATCCCAACTCATGGTACATCGGAAATCCCGCCATGATCAACCCGCAATGGCTCGAAGGAGCTTCATCTGTGGGCATCAGCGGCGCCACTTCAACACCGCAATGGCTCATGCAGAATGTGGCCGATGCCGTCAATAAATTATCCAACTAACGTACAACTATGAACCTACGGGAATTGCATTTGCAGAATTTTAAAAATTACGAAACCGCTGACCTGGGTTTTTCGCCGAAGATCAACTGCTTCATCGGCGATAATGCAGCCGGTAAGACCAATCTGCTGGATGCCATTTATTATTTATCGTTTTGCAAAAGCTATTTCAACCCCATTGATTCGCAAAACATCCGGCATGGTGAAGATTATTTTTCCATTCTCGGCAAATATGAGATCAACGGCGGCAAAACCGATACGATACATGTGGTTCAAAAACGCAACCGGAAAAAGCATTTTAAGCTGAACAAAAAAGAGTACGAACGGCTGGCCGACCACATCGGATTGTATCCGCTGGTGATGGTATCACCCTACGACCGCGACCTGATCAACGAAGGCAGTGATGTGCGACGCCGATTCATCGACAGCGTCATTTCCCAATTCGATAAATTTTACCTCGACGACCTGATCAATTACAACAAGGTGCTCAACCAGCGCAACGTCCTCCTCAAGCAGTTTGCCGATAAACGAACATTCGACAGGGAACTGATCGAAGTACTGGACAAGCAACTTACGGAGCTTGCCAACAGAATCCATCCCAAGCGAAAATCATTTCTGGAACATTATATCCCCATCTTTAACCGGTACTTCGAAATCGTTTCGGGTGGACATGAGCAGGTAAGTATCCGTTACGAATCGCAACTGGAAAACAGCAGCATGGAGGAGTTGCTGGCAACGTCGCTCGACAGGGATAAAGCTGTGAGATATACCACAACAGGCATTCACAAAGACGACCTGATCTTTCTGCTTGAAGATTATCCCGTAAAGAAATTCGGTTCGCAGGGCCAGCAAAAATCGCTCATCATTGCCATCCGCCTTGCGCAATACGAATACATCAAAAACCTGAAAGGCTACAAACCGGTGATGCTGCTCGACGATATTTTCGACAAACTGGACGACAAAAGGGTGGCTCAACTCATCAAACTGACCAGCGATAACAATTTCGGTCAGGTTTTTATCACCGATACCCAACGCGAACGCATCGAATACATGCTCCGTGAAATTGATATTGATCATAAGATTTTTGAAATCACCAACGGTAACATCTCCGAACTGGTAAACAATAAAACAAATTAGCCCATGCCCGTAAAAAAAACCAACGAACAAACACTGGGTGATGCCATCCGCGAAATGATAGCAACCTACAGGATCGGCAGAAAACTTTCGGAAGCGAAAGTGATTGCCGCCTGGGAAAAAATCGTCGGGCAGATGATTGCCTCACATACTACCGAAATACGGATTTACAACCGCAAACTATTTATCAAGCTGGACTCGGCCGCTTTGCGCAATGAACTTTTTTATGCCCGCGAAAAGATCAAAAAAATGATGAATGATGAAGCCGGCGAAGCGCTGATTGACGAGGTGGTGCTTTAGCTTCTTGGGGAGCAAAACTAACCAACATGTTGTTTATATGAAAAGGAAAAGGGCAAAAGGCAAAAGTAAAAAGTTAAGTGTTATGGGTTATGGGTGGAAAGTGCATGACAGGGGAAATGCTATTTTTTCGAACACCGAACACCGATTAACGAATATTGAATAATGAAGTTCCTGCCGGCGCACCCCTTGATCCCCTAAAAGGGAGACCCCGCCTGCCACTGCGCCCGCAATGGCATGTGGGTGGGATACTTCTAAAATCTGAAATCGTTAATCAATATTCAATATTCATAACCCCGAAGAGGTTAAACGTTAATAACTCGGGGTGTTAACCCCGGGATAATAAAAAGAATGTGAGAGTGTTTTGGCGGGATTTTTGCCGAATAGCAAAAATCGTGACAAAACAAGAAAAAAGAGACTTCTGCACCAAAGCCTTCCCTCAAAAGGACTCTTTTTCAGGCTTGTACTGAAAAAACATAAATCCTTCAAGCCGCAAAAAATCATTTTAATTCCTGAAGTCTGATCAGCAATTTTGCCATGATGGAATCCCAAATGTAATTGGACGGACAATTGAGCACATCGTTGTCGGGGCTGAACGACTCCCAGTAATTGTGGTTTTTCTTTAACTGCGTTGTAACGGCAAGCATCATTTTGCCGGCCAGTTGACGTGCCAGGTCGTTGTAACCGTAATTCACCAGACCGTCGAACACCATGTAATCCCAAAGCAGCCACACCGGGCCGTTCCATTTGCAGCAGTAGTCCACATAGGGGCTGTACCACGGATCGTCGGCAGCAAGGGTGGGCACACCGTATTTCCGCCAGAACTTATCCGGATCGGTAAGCGTTTCAACCAACCGCTCCGCCCTTTCGGGAGGACAGGCTTCGGCCCACAACGGCAAAAAACCGATGATCTCCTGCCGGCGCAGGTCGCGGCTCATAAAATACCACGAATGATCTTTTTTATTGATGTGATAATAAAATCCCGTTTCCTCATCCCACATCAGGTCGTTGATCTTTTCCGAAATCTCATCGGCCTTATGCGACCATTTCCGGGCATCTTTCTTTTTGCCGAGTGCACCGGCCATTTTCGACAGGCTGCGCAACTCTTTCACCACCATCAGGCTCAAGTCAAGACACTCCAGCTCATCCGAGATATCTTCTTTATCCACATCAAGATAACGCTCGGCCGACACCTGAAAAACAGCATTGTACCAGTCTCTCACATTTTCGATGATGCCGTAGGGGCCCCATTCAAAAAGGCCGTCGCCGTCGGTGTCACGGTTTTTGAAAAGCCATTCCACATATTCAACACCCGATTTGTATGCATCCGATAAAAACTGCCTGTCGCCGCTCACCTCATACACCTCCCAGTTGATCCAACTGTAAAACGGTGCTGACGTTGTGGGCTTTCCCTTGTGGGGATAAGTTTGTGCGCCGCGCGGCCCGTGGCGGTAGGCGATAAGCCCGTCGTCGCCCTGCTGTTCCATGTAAACACGCTGCGACCCTTCGGCCGACAGGGCATCGAGGTAAACATAAGCCATCATGCTCAACGACTCGTGCAGCACCTGATGCCCGTGCCCCCACCCCCATACCGGATTGCGCGAGAAAACGTAAAAGTTGTGCGTGGTCTTTCCAGCGGGCGGCAACATGCATCCTCTCACCAGATTCAGTGCACCGAGATAGACCAACTTCTCATCCGGATTTTCAAACTCAATTTCAGGAACGGATGCAAAGAGCGCGACATTCTCATCCACAAAGGGTTGAAGGTTGATGTTTTTCAGTGTTTCGATCTCTTTCATCAGGCTGTCGGTGTCTTCCTGCAAGCCTTGAATTCCGCGAAAATACCTGATGTCGGCCGATGCACCAGGCTGAAGAACAAACTTGCCGTGCAGGGCGATCATCCGTACCCGTTTTCCGGTAATCCCGTTAAGCGAGTCGTTCCTGTTTTCGGCATACCAGTCGGTTTTAATGGTATTGTAAAATTCATCCGGCGTCTGGTTGTAACCGCCGTAGGAATAAATCTCAAAATTGGCTGTGAACAAATCCATCACATCGGTAGGATAAGGTGCTTTTGCATAAAGATTGCTGATGAGGCGCTTTTTGGTCTCATATCTTTTCGTAAAATATGCCTTTCCGGCCTCATCCCACCTGTCGGCAAACAATGAATCCTTATCAAGGTCAATGACCGGATAAACCTCTACGGCATGGGAAATGCTGTCGGTGTTGGTGACATACATCCTGACCAATGCCGTCCGGGAACTGTACACAAAAAACAACTCTTGTACTGCAATTCCCCGGAAAGGTTCGTACTCCAAAATGGCCATATCGGGAAAAGAGGCAACAACCCTCGGACGCACGTGGTATTCACTCATTTTATTAACCACTACCTGATTGACCTTCCAAATGTTATACATTTTACCTGATTGATCACTTGAATAGTTGAGTGGAACGTTACCGGAGTAATAATCCATTTTGTATGCCTTATCGCCATACAAGCGCGAACGTTGCATGGCTGCGGCATAGGTTGTGTAGAGCGGATCGTCGGCTGCGGCATTCAGTTGCAAATAGCTGTTACCCACTGTGAGCGGCTGGCCGTGTGTAATGTAACTCATCAGCAAAAAAATTATGATGATTCCCGAAAATCTCAAAATGTTTTTCATCGGCGAAAGGCTTTTATGTTGCAATGTCATCGGTTTTCTTCACAAATATACTTTAAACCCTTCAGATAATCCTCAACACGTTTGTCGTATTCTCCCATAAGCTTCCCGATCACGGGCAGGTCAACGGCAAATGCCGCCCGGTCGATTTTAGCAACGGGCAGTACCTTGGGAGAAGTTCCGGTGATGAAAGCCCCGCGGTATGATCCGATGCCGTCGTATTCAATTTTCGATTCACGAACAGCAATATGATGCGCTTTGCAAATCTCAATCACTTTTTGGCGTGTAATTCCGGGCAGCACCTGCCGCAATTCCGGTGTTACGATTTGCTGATTGTCATCCACAAAAAAGATGTTCGACCGGCTGCCTTCCGTAACGAAACCGTTGTCGTCAACCAACAATACTTCAAAAACGCCTTCCCTTTTTATCATTGCATCGGCTTTTTCCCTCAACGCAAGGTTGGCGATCTTGGCATTGGGATCGGGACGGCTTGCCTGCATCGAACGCAGTTCAACCCCACGAAGGTAATCTTGTTGACCGGGATAATGATACGGGATGAAAAACAGGTACAGATTTTCGTCGTTCCCCGGAACGGTTAGGGTAATTCTGATGTTACCGTAGAGAATGCCGTCGGCGGAAACCAACCGCCGGATACGGCAAAACATTTCGTCCGGAGCAATGACATACTGTAATCCGAGATGACCGGCCGATTTTGCCAGCCGCGTGCAGTGCTCCTCGCAAAACAACGGAAGTCCGTTGATGATCCTTACCACCTCATAAACATTGGGTGTCCGGGCAATCACTTGCTCCGCCCTGTCCGGCCCGGCCAGAAGCTTGTTTCCACGCAAATAGTATTTTCCCCTCACATTCATTTTCAGCATTTTTCAAGGTTTGTCCGCTTATGCCGATGCCTGTCCCGCACTTTCGCCGGAAGAAGGAACATTCCGCTGCACAAGTTTCATAATCGGTTTGAATTCCGTCTTGATCCCGTTCCATTTATCAGGATACATCTTAAAGAGTTTTTTGATGTTCTCCTGATGGTAATTGACCGAATAAGATATGGCCGGCGGCTTTACGGGTTCGTCCATCAATGCGGAGACATTCTTGCTTGTGGGTGGAAGGTTTTGTTTTTTGGCTCTTGCCAACCCCGTTTCAAGGCGGTTCAAAAATCTGGCCGCTTTGGTGTAAATGCCGAGTTCGGGCTCATCTGGTTTACGCTCACTCGACGAAATATCAGAGAAATTCAGATGCCCAGCCATGATGATTCTATCCCCAGTATGATCGGAAAATGTCAGGTTGTTCACCATGTCAACCGCTTTGTTAATGATCTCTTCCAACTTATGAAACTCACCGTCATACTCCCTGATCTTCATCACGGCGGCATCCGAGAACCTGTATTTTCCGCCGTATTTTGTTTCCGCTTTATAGAGGTAATGTTTGCAGGATATCACCAGACTCTCTTCGTATTTCATCCGGACATCCCTGATCTTTTTGTTCAGGTCTTCGAGGTTTTCGCCCGCTGCCGAAAAGTTTTTCGAGATCATCTGCAACACCTGCCTGTCGTTTTCGGCGTGGGTGAGTATCGTCATGATGGCATTTCTCAAATTCTTTGCAACGACCTGTTTCATATCTGGCGTAAGCCTTCCGGGTTTCCCCGACATCAAATAATTGCTCAAATCATTCTGGAAATAAAAAAAGGAGAGGTCGTTTTCACCGTCATAATGATTGGGAAATCTCACCAGCAAAACACGTTTGTTGATTTCGCCGAAGACCCCGCTGCGCAGTGTATCTTTTTGCAACTGATAAGGTATTTCCTCGGGCTCATACCATTCCGCAGGTGTTTTTTTCCGGCGCATTTTTTTCAAAACCTTCAATGCCGTGTCAATCTCAAGCGAGTGTTGGGAATAGCCGTTTTCATGTTTGCAGATCATCCCTGCAACAAGGCCTTTGGCAGAAGGATCGTAATAGACGACATCTACCCGCTCAATGCCGGGAACCAGCAGTTTTGACGCTTTCAAAACCACTTGAGCCGGATAACCCATAAAAGAAAACTGTCCAGGCATCGCTACGGATATTATTGATTAATAAAAAACAGAAATATATTGAAACTGTTATTTTTCAGCGCTTTACGATGTGTACAGGCTCCGGCCCGTAATCGGTTGTAAAATTAATATAAAATTAAGGAATTAAGCAAATAATTTAGTAAAAAATTTAATTTTTGTTCAGGAGTTTAGTACCGATGTTGAAAAATTAAGTAAAGGCTTTAGGAAAAATAATTTTAGCTAAAAACACTGTAATTCCCTTTTTTATAATGCAATAGGGAAATACTTTCGCTGCATGAAATCAAAGTTTCAACAACAAATTCAATGATGCTAAAACAATAATAAAAGGTATTTAACTAAATTCCTGAACAAAACCTAAAACCATTATGAAAAACATCAACACCACTCCCCTGCCGACAGCGAATGACACCAAAGCTGCCCCTGAAACCAAAACCAGCCGGATGGAAAGATCCGGATTTAGTCTCCCACCCACAAATGTCCGGAATATTCCGGGAAACGGTACCGGAAAAAGCAATTTCGTTGCTCCAACGGATTCCGTCCTTATTCTGCCGGATCATTCCGGGCATTTTTCCTTCCGGTATTTGCTGGTATGGTTCATGGCTGTCCGCCACGAAACAATCCGGCTCCTCACAAAAATCAACCGAATGGCGGATGATTTCAAATGGGCCTATTACGAATGGATGGACGAATTTATCGAGATGGAGTACGACACCGAAACGAAACGCAGAAAGCCACCGGAAGGCAAAACTCTGGGAAAGCGCGCTCTGATAAATTTCTTTCAGGATTACCGGGAAAAACTCCGCCGACGCATTAAAGACCCCTTTAACCAAAGCACCAAAATCATTGCCGGAGTATTTGAAAAAAAACTGATCGCTTTAAACAGGTTTTTTACCACAAACACCGACATGCAAATACCGGAGCTGGAAATTGTGAACCGGGAAATTTTTCTTGTGCGGGAAGCACCTGTCCAAAGTAATGTTCCGGCATTGCAGACAGAGCCCGTACAACGACCTTCAACGGGAGTAAAACGCTTTTCCTTTGCCGTCGCCTCTCCTACTTCATCACAACCCTTACCAAAGCCAAACCGGAATTTTCCGGATTACCTTGAAATGCTGCTTGATACTGTAAAGGACCGGCTGACCCGAAGCATTTCCGCCATGGTTTCCTTCAATCATTTAAAATGGATTCCCATATCCGTCAATGCCGGTCGGAAA
>JAOZMX010000026.1:0-10661 GCA_029934065.1 Bacteroidales bacterium | reverse complement strand
GGTTTCCTTCAATCATTTAAAATGGATTCCCATATCCGTCAATGCCGGTCGGAAAGAGGATTTTCATTCGCAGGCGCCGTAATAAAGCCGGAAATGATTCAATCCGTTGTGATTTATTTTGGAGAGTAATGCCTTTTAAGCCATTTGCACAGGCCGTCAAAGCCCGGAAAAAGTACCCGTTCGTTGATGTTCACCTGGTCGAGTTTATCCCTGATCTCCCATTTCATGGAAGCGGGTATCTTGATCCTGAAATACAGATCGGGTTTATCTTCAAGCCACTTTTCAAGCAGCGAAGTATTGTGCGACATGAAGGTGAAGATGGCAAACTGGTTGACGATACGCGTATCGAGCGACGGCGATTCGAAAGCCACGAGAAACTCCTTTTTCTCTTTCGACAGTTCCTGAAGATTCCGGTAAACTTTAACAAGCATCTCGCTGGTAAAGCTGTTTGACCCCACCTCCAACAACTCTTTTCTTAATTTTTCGGGGAGATATTTTTTCAACACTTCATATTTCAGCGCCCAGATGATCCCGTCATTCTGAAATTTATCCAGTTCGGCCGTGGCAAAATGAAGCGCCACATAAGGTGAATAGGTCCAGTCGAGCAACCGTGTAGGCAGTCCGTGATGCTGTGCCATCGCCAGCCAGTCCCATTCGTTGTAATCCCCCATGTCGGTAAAATGGGCATATTTTTTGAAATTCCTCAAAAGATGAAATTCAAGGGTTTCGTAAAAACCTCCGAGACGCTGCAGGGAAGTCTGAAGATCGTAATCACACCGGGATAATCCCCGGTAAATGTACGGCGAACGTATTCTGTCGATCTTGCTGTTGAACGAATCATTGAACAAAAGCCCCTGAAGCTGTGTCCAGTCCTTCGGGACAAATACCCTTTTTAATTTCATAACATCATTGTTTAATGGTATTCAAAAATACACAATATTCCGTTCTCCACCCTCTCCCCTACCATAAATTATTTTGCCTGCTAAAAACGGTTTTGAATGAACCTGAAAAAATCACTTTTATTATACCCATTTCACAAGACAGAAATCCTGCCGGTGCGGCATCAACGGATGTTTCGGGAATATCCTGAAAGCATAGCTGTATGATCCGGCACGGAAAGGCGGCACTTCCACAGAAAATGTGGCATATTTATCTTTCACTGATTTCATCGGCATCTCTTTGATATAAAGGATTTTTTTCACATTTCCCTGTTCACGTTTCCCGAAAAGTATCTCCACACCCAGGTGTTCGGGGTTGATGCCGTTGGTATAGATCGTCACTTCGGTGGAGAAGGTATCTTTGAGCGTCAGCGAGCCCCGCGAAGCATCGGGAATCATGAGTTTTTCCAGTTTCAGCTCATGCCATTTTTCCCGCATCTCTCTTTTCCACCCGGCATATTCGGCCGCAGCCTTGTAACGGCCTGCGGTTATCAGTTTTGTCCGGTCGATCAGTTTACCGTAAAACTTCCGCCGGTAATCCTCCAGCATCCGTTTCATGGTGAAATGCGGTGCAATGCCTGCAATGGTGTTTTTGATATACTGTACCCATTTCTCCGGCACATTCTCATCATTCACATCAAAAAACAACGGAATGATCTCATCTTCGAGCAGATTGTAAATGATCTCGGCATCCAGCTCATCCTGCAGTTTTTGGTTATCGTAGGTACGGCTTTCCTTGATGGCAAATCCGGCATTTTCCTGATAACCTTCGGCCCACCATCCGTCGAGCACCGAAAGGTTCACCACGCCGTTCATCACGGCTTTCTCGCCGCTTGTTCCCGAGGCTTCCAGTGGTCTGGTCGGCGTGTTGAGCCAAATATCCACACCCGGGATCAGCTTATGTGCCAGTTCCATGTCATAATTTTCAAGAAAGATGACCTTGCCCACAAACTCATCTTTTTTCGATATCTCAACGATATGTTTGATCAAATCCTGCCCCATCTTGTCGTTGGGATGCGCTTTTCCGGCGTAGATAAACAAAAGCGGCCGCCCCGACTCGTTCACCAAACGTGCAAGCCGTTCGATATTTGAAAACAACAGCCCGGCACGTTTATACGTGGCAAACCGTCGTGCAAAACCTATCGTCAGTGCATTTTCATCAATGGAATCAACGGTCTTCAGGATAAGTTTCGGGTTTTCCTGACGGCGGGTCATCTCGTCCGTGAGTCTGGCCTTTACATAGGTTATCAATTCCTTTTTCAGGTTGATGTGGGTTTTCCAGATGTCGGTGTCGGGTGCAGTGATGATGTTTCCCCACATCTTAAAATCAAGCTGCCGATACTTGTAATCGTGACCGAGGTATTTTTTATACATCAGCTTCCAGGCCTTCGACGCCCATGTCGGAAGATGAACGCCGTTGGTCACATAGCTGATATGAAGTTCTTCGGGATAATAACCCTCGTACAAACCGGCAAACATCTCCTGCGATACTTTTCCGTGGATACGGCTTACACCGTTCACCTCCTGCGATAATTTCACGGCAAGGACGCTCATGGAAAATTTCTCGTCGGCGTTGTTGTTTTTCATTCTGCCGAGGTTCATCAGGTCATCCCAGGTGATATTAAGGCGTTCGGGGTAATGCGGGAAATAGGTACGCAGCAGGTCTTCATGAAAAACATCATGTCCGGCGGGCACCGGTGTATGTGTTGTAAACAAAGTGGATGACCTGACCACCTCCATGGCCTGCGGGAAGCTCAACTTTTCATCCTGTATCAGATAGCGCAGACGCTCCAGACCGTTGAAGGCAGCGTGGCCTTCGTTGCTGTGGTAAACGGTGGGTTTAATCCCGAGGACATTGAGCATCCTCACACCGCCGACACCGAGAAGAATCTCCTGTTTAAGCCGGTTTTCGCGGTCACCGCCGTAAAGATGATGGGTGATGGTACGATCGGCTTCATTGTTATCGGCAAAGTCGGTATCGAGAAGGTACAACGGAATGCGTCCCACATCGCAACGCCAGATGCGGGCAAACAATGTCCTGCCGGGGAGGCCGATGCTGATCTTCAACTGCTCGCCCTGGTCATCTTTGACTTTGACGATGGGAAGTTGTGAAAAATTTTGCAACGTGTATTCAGCCACCTGATCACCAAAGAGTGAGATGCGCTGCCTGAAATAACCGTAACGGTACATCAGGCCGATGGCCACGAGGTTTTCGTTGGAATCGCTGGCCTCCTTCAGGTAATCGCCGGCCAGCACGCCCAGGCCGCCGGAATAGATCTGAAGACTGCGATGCAGCGCATACTCCATGCTGAAATATGCAATCTGTTCTTTCGGTTTTTTTTCGCCTTCGGCAAGATAAGCTTTAAACTTTTCGTAAATCTCTTCGTATTTTTTGATAAAATCACGATCTTTTTCCAGCACACGCCACTGATCCACCGTCAGTGAGTCGAGCAAACGAATGGGATTCTCGTTTAACTCCTTCCATTTTTCGCTGTCGATGTACTCAAACAGCTCGGTGGCTTTGTAATTCCACGACCACCACAAATTCCTTGAAAGTTCCTGCAGCCCTTTCAACTGATCGGGTATGCAGGGGTCGATGATGATCCTTTTCCAGATGGGGATATCCCGTGTGGGGGTTTCGGTGAGTTGCGGTTTCCTGCTTTTTTTAAATTCGGGTTGAACCGTCTGGCTACGGGAGCCCATCTTTGTGAGTGCTTTGGAAAAGGCCTCGTAATAACGGTTGATGAACTTGTCCCATACGGCCTCGCCCGCAATTTTTTGTGCATTATCACGGACGGCATTCAACGTTTTGGCATCCATGTTCTTAAAATGCAGGATGGCTTCTTCGATCTCGTCCGTCACACCGTTGTTCTCTTCATCCTTGCGATTGACGATCACCACACTTTTATGGTTTTTTCCGAAATGTTGATGTACCCATTGTCCGAAACCAGCCTGAAATGTCGTGAGTGTCGGAATCCTGAAGGCAAGGCTTTCAAGCGGTGTATAGCCCCACGGTTCATAATAGGACGGAAACACCGTAAAATCGAAACCCATCAGCAGATCATAATAGGGCAATTTGAAAACACCGTCGTTGCCATTGAGGTATGCCGGCACAAAAATGATCTTCACTTTGTCCTCCGGTAGATTCTCCAGACCGTTTTCGCGAATCTTTCTCAAGATGGCATCATGATCTTCGTCATACAAACCATGGGTTAAAAACTGACGCGAGAGCGGATTGTCGAAATCGGGATTATCAAGCCGTTGCAACAATTCGGGACGTGGCCCCGTGTGATTTGCCGGTGTTTTGATAAAAGCAATCACAGGATGGTCCGGATTTTTCTTCCGGAGTTTTCCAATGGCATCAATGACCAGGTCAATGCCCTTGTTCCGAAATTCATACCTGCCGCTGGTGATCACAAGAAAGACATTCTCGGGTATTTTCTGATTAAACAAAGCTTCAGCCACCGAGAGGATCACCTTTCTTGCTTTCAGTCGTTTGTCAAAGTAATCCTGTTCACCGGGGATCAGCTCTTTGGAAAAACCGTTGGGTGTAATGGTGCTCACTTTGCAACCGAGCAATTTCTCGCATTCAACGGCAGTAGATGCGCTTACGGCCGTGAAGGCATCGGCGGTTTCGGCAGCGGCTCTTTCGAGCGTGAATTTCGACAAAATACCGAACCTGCGTGCCATCTCTTCGCCGTTGTATTCGTCCATCTTTCCGTACAACGGAAGGTTGTTGCCCGCTATGGCACGCCCTACGGTGGTGGCATGCGTTGTGAAAACAGTGGCGACACCCGGCAGGTATTCATTCAGATAGAGCACACCGGTACCCGTCATCCATTCGTGAAAATGGGCCACGACTTTCTCGGAAAACGAAAGGTGATAACCCGCAAAACTTTCGATGACCTTTCCCACGGCATAGCCGAACAGGGCAGGTTCAACATAATCCCATTGTCCGGTGATGGAATCAACCCGGTATTTTTCCCACAGGTTGAAAAAGATTTTGTCCTTTTCGGGGAATAAGGTGGTAAAATCCACAAGAACGGCAATGGGCCTGCCGGGAATGTTCCAGCGACCTATCCTGAAATGGAGCCCGTCGGCGGCAGCACTTTCGCGCCATGACGCCATGAGGGTCTTGTCTTCGATAAAATCGGGATTACTCTGGGTTTCCTTCCATACATCGGGGCCTACCGTAATGTAATTGTCCCCGTATTCGGCCTTCAGCAATGAAGCTTTGGTGGATAACACGGTATAAATCCCGCCGATCATGTTGCATACTTCCCAACTGGTCTCAAAAATATAATTCGGTTTCTTTAAATCTTTAGCTGTCATAGTCATATTTTAATTAAAAAAAACGGTTGCAAATTTTATAAAAATTACCGAGGTTCCGAAGGGTTGCAACCACTGCCCCTGTTAAAAAACCAAAAAAGGCTACCTTCGGGAAGATAGCCATTCGGTTGATAAAACAAACAGCAAAACCCGCCATTTATTTTGTAAAGAATTTCGATACTTTATTGGCGATGGCATCACGACTTTTTCTGATGTCGGATTTTTTCACGTTCTTCAGCTCCGAAACCATCTTGTCGTATTCTTTTCTTGCTTTTTTGGTAAGCCGCGGAAGCACATCATCCTTGAGTTCTTCACCGGCATCTTTCATGGCATAAACCAGTTGTTCGATATCAATCTCGCGGACCAGCTTTCTGAATTGCGTCACACTCAAGTCTTTGATATCTTCAAACGAGTAGGCTTTTTGTTTCTTTTCATCAATGACCGACCTGACTTTTTTGGCTGCTCGCGAAGCTGTTTTTTGCGCTGCCGCTTTGATCTCCTTGCCCAGTTCGGCCGTTGACTCCAGGATTTTTTTCATATCATCGTCGCTTTCCTTGCAATGTTCATCCACACGGATGATAAAATCGGACAATACGTTCATGTAATTGATAAATGCGGTGTAAGGCGAATCGTAAGGATTGAAATATTTATGTACATCACCGTCGGAAAACCATTTGGTGCACATGTAATAAAAATGGTCGCTGTTTTGGAGCTTGTACCAGTCGTTCAATATTTCCGGATCGTTGCAATTGCGCACTTTTGATTCGAGGGCATAAAGTTTGTCCACGGCTTCGTCCTGCATTTCGTTGCCGAGCCATGCGGTGATGTCGCGTTCTTCGTCGGCCCATGAAATGGGGAAAGGCACCTGTATGGCCGAAACCGGCTGAAGAAGCGCTCCCAGTTCCGACGGTGTGGCAAACTTAAATTCGCTGTTGCGGAACATCACCTCGGGCAATGCCGTCATGAAATCGAAAATCCCGGTCTCTTTCCATTGATGTTCGCCAAAGGTTTCGTAATCCATAAACAGGTTCACCACCTCCTCTTTTTCGTCAATCTGATTGAGCCAGCCTACAAATTTTTCGGCTGTCAGCGGCCATTCGTTCCAGCCTCTGAGCGAAAACCTGAAAGCAATATCATCACTCAACTTAAAATTCTTCAGCAACAACTTGAGCTTCGGATTACGGGCGTTGCAATACATGTAATTGGGACTTTTCCATCCCAGCACATGCTTGGCCCCTTCGGTCAGCATGGTTTTATAACCCAAATCATAAACCATTTCGCCAATCTCATCCGAATAGATCAGCTCGGTATTTCTGAATGCCGTGGGCTTAACACCGAACAACTCTTCCATTTTCCGGCTGTGCAACTCCACCTGTTTCCTGAATTCGTCTTTACTTTTGAGCGAAGCCAGAGAATGGGCATAAGTCTCGGCGAGAAATTCCACGTTACCCGTTGCCGCAAGTTTTTTAAAACTTTCCAAAACCTCCGGCGCATAAGCTTCGAACTGCTCTATGGCAGTGCCCGTAATGGAAAAACTTACCTTGAAATCCTTGCCGTGTTTTTTGATCAGTTTCAGCAAAAGATCATTCATCGGCAAATAGCTTTTTTGTGCTATCCGTTGCATAATATGGCTGTTCTCAAAATCATCATAATAATGATGATCGGTACCCATATTGAAAAAACGGTAAGTTTTTAAACGATAAGGTTGATGAACCTGGAAATAAAAGCAAACTGATTTCATATCTAAACTTTATTTTATTCTTTTGATTAAAATTAATTGAACAACGATTCGTAAACGCGGAGTACTTTTCTCGCCGCATTGTCCCATTTCAGGCTGTCCACTTCCTGTTTTCCGTATTTACGGAAAATATCCCCGAGGGCTTTGTAGTGCAGCAAACCGTAAATGGCATCCGCCATCCCGTTGATATCCCAGAAATCCACTTTCAGGGCATGTTTCAGGATTTCGGATACACCCGACTGTTTGGAGATGACCACCGGGACATTGGAACGCATGGCTTCCAGCGGCACCAACCCAAAGGGCTCGGATACCGAGGGCATGACAAACACATCGCTTAACGCAAACATCCGGTCCACGTCAGCACCTTTCAAAAAGCCCGTAAAATGAAATTTAGTCCCCATTTTCAGTTGGGCTATCCTTCTGATCATCTTGTTCATCAGGTCGCCGGAGCCGGCCATGACGAAACGGACATTGGGATCCCGTTGCAGGATCAAATGGGCTGCTTCAATAAAATATTCCGGCCCTTTTTGTTGGGTTAACCGCCCTAAAAAGGTGACCACTTTTTCCTTGACATTTTTCCCGATATTTCCAATCTCTTTTTCACCGGGTTCTATGGCATTGTGAACCGTAAATACTTTAACGGGATCGATGCCGTATTTTTCGATGACGATGTTCCGTGTAAAATTGCTGACGGTGATCACCCTGTCGGCCTCTTCCATTCCCTTGCGTTCGATATCGTAAACATCCTGGTTGATGTTTTGTCCCGAGCGGTCGAATTCGGTGGCATGCATATGCACCACAAGCGGTTTCCCGGTAAGTTTTTTTGCAGCGATACCGGCGGGATAGGTCAGCCAGTCGTGCGCATGGATCACATCGAACTGCTGTTTGCGGGCAATGCCGGCGGCTACCAGAGCATAACGCGACACTTCGGCCAAAAGGTCGGTGCCGTATTTGCCGGAAAAAGTAAACTTTGTACGCATCACCTTTTCCTGAAGCGAAACCCCTTCGAGACGATCCTCCTCGGCAATTTTCTTAAACTCTTCCGGTGTCACATAAGGGATCAGGTTGGAGCCTATCTCCATGTAGGTGATCTTTTTCCAGAATTCCTGATAATCGCTGTCGGTGTTATCCACCACAACATCACTGGCATTCACCAGCTTCACTGCCGACTGGTCTTCGTCGCCCCAGGCTTTGGGAACGACAAAGATGACCTGCACCTGCTGTTTGGCCAGTCCTTTGGTCAATCCGTAGCAGGCAGTCCCTAATCCTCCGGTAATGTGCGGCGGGAATTCCCAGCCAAACATCAATACTCTCATCTGTTAATTATCTGATTAATTTCTATTTCTTTTTTCCGAACGTTTCAATCAAGGCATTCATCCTCAACAACTCGGCCACTGCCGTAGCCTGTGAAATGGCACCCGAAGGGGTATGGGGCGGGTCGCCGTCGTAAAGCTCCGAAATGGTGCCGATACCGTAATCCTGCATCACGGGTTCAAAACCTTTGTAAAGATTTTTTACCACGCCAAGGCCGCTTTTCCCGAAAACCTTCAGGTACGACTCGGCAAAATGGCCCAGCGTCCAGGGCATCACCGACCCCTGATGGTAAGCATTGTCGCGCTCGGCAATATCGCCGCGGTAAATCCCTTTGTATTTCGGGTTCTTGGGCGACAATGTCCTCAACCCGCGCGGTGTAAGCAATTCACTCTCCACCACATCGAGTACTATCTTTTGTTGCAGTTCCGACAGCGGTGAATAGGGCATCGAAACCGCCAGAATTTGATTGGGCCGTACCGCCCAGTCTTTGAAATCACCATTGGTGTAATCGGCGAGATAACCTTTCTCTTCGCTCCAGAAATTCTCAACGAAAGATTTTTCGATGAGTTCCGGCAACATTTTCCATTTGGAAATAAACCGGTTGTCTTTGGCATTGCGCGCCATCTCCAAACTGAACATGACCGCATTGTACCAAAGCGCATTCACCTCAACCGGGTTACCGATGCGCGGCGTCACGGGTTGATCACCGATCACCGCATTCATCCACGTAAGGGCATGTCCCGCTTCACCGGCGTAAAGCAAACCGTTCTCCTGCATCCGGATATTAAACCAGGTGCCGTTACGATAAGCATTCAATATCAGTTGAATGACCTTTTTGTATTCTTTCCATACCTTTTGCGTATCTCCGAGGTGTTCGGCATATTTCTGAAGTGCCCAGAAAAACCACAATTGCGTATCCACCGAATCGTATTCGATGTGATCGTTGAAGACCACATTGGGGAAAAACGGTCCGTTCATCATGGAAATCATCGAATTCAACACCGCTTTATAGGTTGCCGTTTCGCCACGGGTAAGCAGCAGGCCGGGCATGGACATAAAAGTATCCCGTCCGACCACATTGAACCATGGATAACCGGCAATGATCTCGGTCTTCTTTTCGCGGTGGGCCATAAACTGCTCGGCCGCATTGACCAGACAATTTTTGAAATCGGTGCGCGGAACCCGCTTGCGGGCCTCGGCAGCAAATTTTTGTTTCAGCCCTCCCGGCAAAATCTCTTTCGTACCTGCCGCACAAATGACCGATTCACCCTTTTTGATGGAAATCTCAAAAAAACCGGGCACGTACAGATCTTCATGGTAATCATATCCCCTTAACCGTTCATGGGTGTATTCAATATCGTAATACCAGTCGGGGACATGCGTATATTCGGGCTTTTTCGAAAACTGTAAATTCAATGGCGAATAACCATCATAGAGTGTTACCTGAATACCGTTTTTCACGGGAACAAATTTCTTATTGGCATCAATATTTGCCTTCGAAAGCAAATGCACATTGCGGAAAGCAAGGAATGGCGTGAATTTCAGTTTGGTCGGCGAATGGGCATCCACGAGCGTATATCTGAACAACACCAGATTTTCGCGTGAGGAAAACAACATCTCTTTGGTGAGCACCACCCCTCCTACCCGGTAAGTGATCTTGGGAATGGGATCGCTTTCGAAATCCCTCACATAACGGTGTCCGTGCGGATTATACACATTGTTGGCATATTGGTGAATGCCGAGGTTAAATTCGGCTTCCCGCTGGATGATGGTTTCGTCCAGCGAAGAGAGCAAAACATGCAGATCGTTCCCGAACTGTGGCTGCGGAACGATGAGCAATCCGTGGTATTTTCTCGTGTTGCAATTAACAATTGTAGTACTTGAATACGCTCCGGCACGGTTGGTTCTCAGCAACTCGCGACGAAGCGAATATTCAAGATTAATTAGTTGATTTTTATCGAATTTGATGTATCCCATTTTTCTGATTGATTTAACACATTAACTTTTGCAATATCAAAATTACTTTGCAAAACCGGAGGGCAAAGATACTTGAAATCCATGTAGAGGATTGTTGGTTAGGAAATTTTAATATTTATTTAACAGTTACAATATCTTACATAGAAGGCAAAGGCTAAAGGCTAATGCTCAAAGGAAAAAGGCAGAAGGGGAGAGTTAAGAGACTGAAGGGACTGGAGAGATGATAAGACGATAGAACGATGGTACGATGGAACGACGGAACGCTAAACGCCGAACGGCCGCAGGCCAAACGCTAAACGCCCGAAGGGCAAACGCCGAACGCTGAACAGCCTATTTAGCATCAGTATCTAATCTTTTATGCAACG
>JAOZMX010000155.1 GCA_029934065.1 Bacteroidales bacterium | reverse complement strand
TAACCCATAACTTTTTACTTTTGCCTTCTGCCTTTTTACTTAAAAACAACATGTTAGTTAGTTTTTCAAGTTAAGCGCCAAAATTCCCTCCTACTCCCATTCCCATTTTTCTTTTTCAAGGTAATCGTCGTTAACGATTTTCAGGTAGCTGTTGTATCTCGAAAGCGGTATTTCACCGTTTTCCACGGCTTTTTTCACGGCACAGTTGGGCTCATGAATGTGGGTGCAGTTGTTGAACTGACATTGGTGCATGTACCGGCGCATTTCGGGGAAGCGCTCGGCAATTTCCTCTTTTCTGAAATCCACCAGGCCGAATTCCCTGATGCCGGGCGTATCAATGATGTAGCCGCCGAACGACAACGGGTGCATCTCGGGATAAGTGGTGGTATGCTTCCCGCGGCTGTGGTAGTACGAGATGTTGCCCGTTTTAATTTTCAATCCCGGTTGGATGGCATTGACGAGCGCCGACTTGCCCACACCCGAAATACCCGAGAAGAGGCAAACCTTGTCTTTTATCAGCGCCTTGACCTGTTGAATGTTTTCTCCCTTCAGCGCCGAAACGCTCAAACACGGATACCCCGCATTTTCGTAAATGGCGGCAAGCTCATCCAGCCGCGCCATCTCTTTTTCGCCGTAAATGTCAATTTTGTTGAATATCAGTGCGGCATTGATGTGGTAAGCCTCGGCAGTAACCAGAAACCGGTCGATGAAACCGGGTGAAGTAAGCGGGTTTTTGATGGTAACCACCAAAACGGCAAGGTCGATGTTGGCGGCAATGATGTGGGAAACCTTCGACAGCTTGATGGATTTGCGGATGATGTGATTGTGCCTCGGTTTGATTTCGGTGATCAGCCCCACATTGTCACCGGGCGGTTTTTCGAAAACCACATGATCGCCCACCGCAACCGGGCTGGTGGTTTTGATCCCCTTGATCCTGAATTTCCCTTTGAGCTTGCATTCGGTCTCTTCGCCCGAAGTGGTACGCACCCTGTACCAGCTACCCGTCGATTTGATGACAATTCCTTCCAAAACCGCTATTTGAAATTAAAATGTTTTTTCAAATCTTTTTTGATATCCCAGGTGCACTTCAATCCTTTGGGGAAGGTTACAAAATCTCCGGCCTTTATTTCCACGGCACCGTTATCGGTCTCAACAACAACCTCGCCTTCAAGGATCAGACACTCTTCGTCCACATCGTATTCCCAGTCGAAACGCGATTTTTCTTTCTCCCAGACCGGCCACATGGTAATGCCTCTTGCTTTGATTTCATCATCCGGGAGGTGTTCAATCTTAATCTTTTTCATCATTTATTTTTTATTTGTGATATTTTTCTTAAATTTGTTGTAAAATTATACAAAATTAATCAAAACAAACACGAAAATTATGATCAGTCAGTCGGAAATCATTTCAGTTTTAATCCCTGTTGTTATCTTCCTGTTGTTAACATTAATGGCCTCGCGGGTGCTCGAAAAGAGGGTGCTCATGCAATTTGTAAGCGCCTATTTTCTTGGCATTCTTACGGTAGTACCGATGGTCATCGGATTGCAACTGGCTTTTGAATACGATTTGATCTCGAACATATTAAGTTTCAGAAGGTCATTGTTTTTCTCCTTTGTTGTTGTCGGTTTTCTCGCCGAATTTTCCAAATACCTGCTGTTGAGGTATTATTTCATTCGCAAAGACGTCATTGCAAAACCCTTCGACGGCATTCTCTATTCGGTGATGATCGCCATGGGGTTTTCCACCATTGCCAACATTTACTTCTACTTTTTTCTGCCGGAGCCGTTCAACCAGCCCATAGTGGCTTACAGTTTGCCGTTTGCCAATCTTATCATCGGCATCATTCTCGGCTTTTTTGTCGGATTCGGCAAGTTCAGGAAACAGCATATTGATTACCTTACCGGGCTGGCTGCAGCGATCTTTTTTCAGGGGTTTTATATTTTCTGCATTCTGGCCGACGATTTTCTGCTCATCGGACTGGTGGGGTTTGTCATGCTCATCATTTCGGTTTTGCTGTCACTCAGGTCCATCAACACCGATGTAAGGCAGATCATGTGACGGGCGGAAACATGGTATGCGAAATCCCTTTGTTAAATTTTCATAAATAAAAAAAGGGAAAGGCTTCATAGAAAATCCCATATTGCATTAATTGTATTACTTTTGTTGACAGAAATCAAATATATTCTAATCAGTTAAAACAAAATTTTGATATGGAAAGAATAACCGTAATCGGCGCCGGTAATGTTGGCGCAACATGTGCAAATGTCATTGCACATAAGGACCTTGCAAATGAGGTCGTATTAGTGGATATCAGAGAAGGTGTTGCCGAAGGTAAGGCGCTTGACATTTGGCAAACGGCGGCCATCAACAATTTCGACACCAGGGTTGTCGGTGTTACAAACGATTACCTGCGCACGAAAGGCTCGGGCGTGGTGGTCATCACTTCGGGAATGCCCCGCAAACCCGGCATGAGCCGTGACGACCTGATCAAGACCAACGCAAAGATCATTGTTGAAGTGACCGAAAAAGTTGTGAAATACTCTCCGGAAGCCATCATCATTGTGGTATCCAATCCTTTGGATGTGATGACCTATGCAGCATGGAAAACCGCCAACAAACCCTCCAACAAAGTGTTCGGTATGGCCGGTATCCTTGATACGGGTCGTTACACCGCCTTTCTCGCCGAAGCACTGGACGTTTCCCCGAAAGATATTCAGGCATTATTACTTGGCGGGCACGGCGATTCGATGGTTCCATTAAGAAGATACACTTCGGTGAAAGGGATTCCCATCACGGAATTGCTCGGCAAAGATGAGATTGATAAAATTGTGGAAAGAACAAGAAAAGGTGGTGGCGAATTGGTTAACCTGATGGGAACATCGGCATGGTATGCTCCCGGTGCTGCTGCCGCACAGATGGTGGAAAGTATCGTGGACGACCAAAAACGGATTTTCCCGGTATGCGCACGTCTTAACGGCGAATACGGCGTTGACGACTTGTACATCGGTGTTCCCGTAAAATTGGGCAGAAACGGTATCGAAGAGATCTTCGAACTGAACCTCAATCAGGCGGAATACAAACTCTTCCAGGAATCGGCCGATCAGGTCAGAAGCGTGATAAAGGTTCTTGACGACATGAATCTTTTCGGAGACTGAAAAGCATAAAATAATTTTATACAGGCATTTCGTGCTTTAACCGCGGAATGCCTTTTTCTGTTTTTTAATGAAGGGCGGCAATGAAAAAAATTGTGGTTTTGACCGGAGCGGGCATCAGTGCCGAAAGCGGGCTGAAAACTTTCAGGGACAGCAACGGGCTGTGGCGGAACTACCGTTTTGAGGAGGTGGCCAGTCCCGTGGCATGGGCGCAAAACCCCGAACTGGTGCTTGAGTTTTACAACATCCGGCGGAAGCAGTTGCTGGAAGTGGAACCCAATGCTGCCCACTATGCTTTGGTTGATCTTGAAGCAAAATACGATGTGAGGATCGTAACACAGAACATTGACGACCTGCACGAAAGAGCCGGCTCGAATAACGTGCTGCATATTCACGGCGAATTGCGTAAAGCCCGAAGTACTGCCGACCCTTCCCTCATTTATGATATCGAAGGATGGGAACTGAAATGGGGCGATCAATGCGAAAAAGGAAGCCAGTTGAGACCGCATGTGGTCTGGTTCGGCGAACCGGTGGAGCTGATGCCGCGCGCCGAAGCGCTGATGCGGCAGGCTGATATTTTGATGGTGATCGGTACTTCGTTGGTGGTCTATCCCGCAGCAGGGCTGATCTATGATGTGGATGCCGCTGTGCCGAAATATTATGTGGATCCCAATGCGAAAAATATCGGCGGAATGCGAAACCTTACGCCCATTGCCGGAAAAGCGGCGGAAGTACTACCCGGCCTGGTAGAACGTTTGTTAAAGGAAGAATAAAATGAAAGAAATGCGCATCACCCCGGAGGAGTTGGCCCGGCGGGCAAAACGTTATTGTGCATATCAGGAACGTTGCACAGCGGATGTCGCCCGGAAACTGCAAAGTTGGGGTGCGGATGTAGATCAGGCTGACGGCATTATCGCTCTGCTGAAAAAGGAAAATTTTCTTTCCGACAGGCGGTTTGCCGAAATGTTCGTCACCGGCAAGATCAATCAGAACCGGTGGGGAAGGCTGAAGATCGAAAACGCATTGCAACAAAAAGGTATTCCGCAGGAGGTCGTCAGCAGGGCGATGGAGCAGATCAATCCAGAGCAATACGAAAAAAACATCGCTGTTTTGATCAGCCGGAAAATAAATGAAATGAAAGGAACAGACCCTTTGAAGGTTAGGCAAAAGATTTTGCAATTCATGCTTTCGAAAGGATATGAGTCCGAATTAATACAAAAATTTTTAAATCATCAGGAGTAAAAAATGACATTACCCGAAAATATCAAAGAGCTGCAAAAAAGGGTTTCGGTTCTGAGGAGGTATCTTTGACATCGATAAAAAGATGAAAGAGATTGCCGAAGAAGAAGAATTGACGAATCAACCCGGATTTTGGAATGATCCGAAAAAAGCCGAAGCACTTTTAAGAACCATCAACGAAAAAAAATACTGGACCAAAGCTTACGAAAAGGTGATGACCGCTTTTGAGGAACTGACGGTCATCAATGATTTTTATGAGATGGGAGAAGCCACCGAAGCGGACCTGGATCAGCATTATCAACGTGCTTTGAAGCTGGTTGAGGACATTGAATTTAAAAACATGTTGAGCGATCCCGAAGACAAGCTGGGTGCCATTTTGCACATCAATCCGGGCGCCGGGGGCACCGAGAGTCAGGATTGGGCCGAAATGCTCATGCGCATGTACCTCCGCTGGGGCGAACTGAACCATTACAACATAAAAGAGATCGAGTTTCAGGAAGGCGATGTGGCCGGTATTAAATCGGTGTCGCTGGAGTTTGTGGGAGATTATGCCTACGGATACCTGAAGAGCGAAAACGGAGTGCACCGCCTTGTGCGGCTCTCGCCGTTCGATTCGCAAAACAAGCGCCACACCTCCTTTGCCTCCGTTTATGCTTATCCCATGATAGACGATTCCATAGAGATCACCATCAACCCGGCGGACATTTCGTGGGATACCTTCAGGTCGAGCGGGCCGGGCGGACAAAACGTCAACAAGGTGGAAACAGCCGTGAGACTGCGCCACGAACCCACCGGCATCATTGTGGAATGTCAGGAAACCCGCTCGCAACAGCAAAACCGCGATAAAGCCCTGCGGATGCTCAAATCTCAATTGTACGAAATTGAAATGCGGAAAAAACGCGAAACCATCGCCGAAATCGAAGGCAATAAACGCAAAATAGAGTGGGGGTCGCAAATCAGAAGTTATGTGATGCATCCCTACAAGCTGGTGAAAGACCTGCGTACAGGCTACGAAACTTCCAATGTGCAGGCGGTGATGAACGGTGAGATCAACGATTTTATCAAAGCCTACCTGATGGAATTCGGACAGAAAAACAAACCTCAAAAATGAAACAACTGCCGGAAATCAGAGAAAGCAATGCGGGCACATCCGTCCAAATAGAGGTTTGTTAAGGCAGGCCAGATAAATGATTAAATGCCCTGAAGGGGCACAACATTCATAACCACGGGCTTTAGCCCGTGGGAAACCAGAAAAAAAGGAGAAGGTTTTGGCGGAATTTTCGATAGCGAAGCCGAAAATTATGCCAAAACCGGAGAAAGTAAATATCAGATAATTATAAAAAAATAAACACATGAAAATAGCTGGAATCATTCCGGCACGATGGGCTTCCACACGATTTCCCGGAAAGCCGCTGGCGGAGATCGGCGGGAAAACCATGATCCGCAGGGTTTATGAACAGTGCCTGAAATGCGACGCCCTCACCAGGGTGATCGTTGCCACCGACGATGAACGGATTGCCGGGGAGGTGGAAGGTTTTGGCGGAACAGTGCTGATGACCTCTCCGCATCACACAAGCGGTACGGAACGGTGCTGCGAAACGGTGGAATTGCTGGAACAACGGGGCGAAAATTTTGAAGCCGTTATCAATATTCAGGGCGATGAACCCTTCATTGACCCGCAGCAGATCACGCAAGTGGCTTTGTTGTTGCAAAAAAGCAATGCCGGCATCGCAACGCTGATCAAAAAGATTGATGCCCCGGAGATGTTGTCGAATCCCAATGTGGTGAAAGTGGTTGTGGCAAACGACGGGAAAGCACTTTATTTCAGCCGTGCGGCCATTCCTTTCATGAGGATTGGCAAAGATGAAAAACCGGAAAATCATCTTTTTTACAGGCATGTGGGCATTTACGGATACCGGACGGAGGTGTTGAAAAAGCTTGTAAGCTTGCCCGAAGGATTGCTCGAACAGGCTGAGAAGCTGGAACAACTTCGCTGGCTCGAGCATGGTTTTTCCGTTTTTACCGGAATCACTGATTTCGAAAGCATTGCCGTGGACACGCCGGAAGACTTGTCAAAAATTTTCAACAAATGACAAAACCTGCGAAAGGATGTATTATTTTAGCAGATTGTAACGAAAAATATTTTTACCCATGAAAATGGACATCAGCAAATATATCAGCGACTTGTTGTTTGAGTACGAATGTGTTATCGTTCCCGGGCTTGGCGGGTTTGTTACCAACTACCGTCCGGCAACCATCCATCCGGTGCAGCATCTCTTTCGTCCTCCTGCAAAAACCGTTTTGTTCAATGCCGAACTCACCAACAACGACGGCCTGCTGGCAGGACACATCGCCGGGGCCGAAAACATCCCTTTTGCTCAGGCTCTTGAAGCCCTTGAAGCATTTGCCAAAGATACCCTGGCGGAGATCAGAGCAGGCAAACGGGTAAAACTTGCTTCGGTGGGGGAACTCTACTCCGGCGTCGAAGGAACTTTGCTTTTCGATCAGGATGAAAAGATCAACTACCTGAAAGCATCATACGGCCTGGGCAGTTTCATTTCTCCGGCCATCAGCCGCAAATACCGTAAAACCGTTAAAAGCCCGGAACCTGTTTTCATTGACCGGCGCGACAAAAAACCTGTTCGCAAAAGAAAAGAGCTTGTCACGCTGATGTTGATCCTTTTGCCGCTTATGATCCTGTTCGGCTGGGTTACCGTTAAAACGGGGATGTGGAACGGGTCGCCGGCAAACAAGACCAGCCTGGTGCCCGGCATCACCGAACAGGTTGCCGAAACGGCTGACCTTACACCACAAACGAATCCCGACGGCATCGCCGATATTTCGAATGCCGAAGCGGATATGGAAGGGGTCACAACCGCCACCAACGAAAATACTTTTTCGAACAATGATGAAAACCATTTGTCGGCCGGTGAAATTCCCTCCGAAAAAACGACCGTCATACCGGAAACCGAAACCATTAAAACGCAGCAACCGGAAAATGAACGGAATGTTGAAGCTGCCGATAAGCCGTCCGCAGAACACACTTCTGCCGCTTCACCGGTCATCACACAAAAAATGTACTATCTGATCGGCGGCTCGTTTGCCAGTGACGCAAATGCCGAAAAACAATCGGAAAAGTACCGGAGTCTGGGTTATGAAAATTCCCGGATCATCGGCCGGGCGCCCAACGGTTTTTTCCGGGTAAGCATTGCTGCTTATCAAAGAAAAAATGAAGCCCTTGCCGAATTGCGAAAAATAAGGGAAAGTGTAAACCCGCACGCATGGGTATTAAGGAAATAAACCCCGTTGAACGAATCTCCTTCTTTCATCCAAAGATCAATACGCCGTGACCAAAAGAAAACTTGATCGTTTTGCCGAAAACGAGACCTTCGAACATTTTTTTCAGCCGAACTATTACGAGTTGTCGAAAGGCTTTGCCCTAAAGGGAAAATGGAAAAAGGATTTTTTCGGGAACGATAACCCTGTTGTTCTCGAACTCGGTTGCGGAAAGGGCGAATTTACCGTCGGTCTGGCGCAACGCTATCCTCAAAAAAATTTCATCGGGGTGGATATCAAAGGTGCCCGCATGTGGCGGGGAGCAAAAACCGCACTGGAAGAGAACCTGAAAAATGTGGCTTTTGTCCGTACCCGTATCCAGTTGATCGAGCATTTTTTCACCTCCGGTGAAGTGAGTGAGATTTGGATCACCTTCCCGGATCCTCAGCCTCAAAAACCACGCATCCGTAAGCGTCTTACCTCGCCGGGTTTTCTCGACCGTTACCGCAAAATTTGCAGCCGCAACTGTATCATCCACCTGAAAACCGACAACACGATGTTTTTTGATTACACCTTGGAAACTATCAAAGATCAGAATCTCCCGTTGTATTTTCATACTTACGATGTGGATAAAAATCCGGGCAGCGATGATGTGGTAACCATCAATACTTATTATGAAATGCTGTTCCGCGAGCAGGGCGAAAAGATCAAATACCTAAGGTTCGGGTTGTTCGGGGAAGGAGTGGGGGAGTAGATTTC
>JAOZMX010000154.1 GCA_029934065.1 Bacteroidales bacterium | reverse complement strand
GCCGGAAACACAACAGTTGCCGTTACATTGCAGGAAAACACAACAGTTAGCTTCGAGATCGTGAATGCCATGGGACAAAAAGTTTATGAAGTTCCCGCACAACAATACAGTGCCGGTGTTCAGACTTTCAATTTCGATGCTTCCGACTTTTCCAACGGTGTATATTTCTATACAGTAAAAGCCGGTGAAAATCAGATCACAAAGAAAATGATCGTTCAATAAGGTCAATTTTAAAGATAACGAAAAGGCTTCTCCGAAAGGGGAGGCCTTTTTTATTTATACCCTCATTAATATGAAAGAAAGGCTTTATCCGGGAAAGTTTATTTAATGCCGGTTACGCTTTTAATATGGTCCGATCCGGACAGGCATCAGAATTGGACTATTTTAGCGTAATAATCGGTATAATTTTTATATTTGCACTGCTAACCGTTGTAAATTAAAATTAAGAAATGATGAAAAAACTTTTACTGTTAAGCCTAATCGCTTTGTTATCCGTTACTGTTTCGGCCCAAAAGAGGGTCCGGGTAAAAAGTGAATTTATGAAAAAAACCAAAGTTGTGGAACACAAACAGGTTCGCGATGTGGTCTCACCCATTGAGCAGTTTACCGCCGCTCCAAAAACTTTGGTGCCACACCCCTACAAAAACTCCAGATTTACCGAGTTGGAGGTGATGCAGACAAAATACGACCTGCAAAGCAACAAAGGCGTCTCTAACCGTTTGTATGCCTGGCCCGACGGCACACTGGCAGCAGTGGAATGCATGGGATTTCAGGAACCCGGATACGGAGACCGCGGTACGGGATACAATTATTTTGACGGCACCCAATGGGGGCCGATCCCTGCCGGGCGCATTGAAGATGAATGGTCGGGTTGGCCTACGATCACCGCCTGGGGCGAAAACGGAGAGATCAATGTTGCCCATCTGAATGAAGGGATGGGTGTCTCGGTGCGTCCCAATAAAGGTCAAGGCGAATGGGACTATTACGTGCACTACGGCCCCGAAGGAATCCCCTGGCCAAGCTGGGCACGAGCAGCCACAAGCGGTGAAAACAACGAATATTTTCATTTTTTCGTCAATTCTTATGATCCGTACGAAGGTCAGGATGCAGCGATGCTTTATTGCCGTTCAAGTGACGGAGGTGTTACGCTGGATCATGATTATGAACTGATAGATGAGATCGGCAGCAGCTATTACAACAACATGGATGCCGATGTTTATGCCATGGATGCAAGGGGCAACACGGTTGCATTGGTTATTGGAAGTTCATGGATGGACATGGTTTTGTTGAAGTCGTCCGATAACGGCGAAAGCTGGGAGAAAACCATTATATGGGAGCATCCCTATCCTTTCTGGGACTGGGAAACAACCATCATGGACCCGTCCGATACACTGTGGGCTCCCGACGGTTCCATAAGTCTTGCCCTCGATAATCAGGAGATGGCGCACGTGGTTTTCGCCCTTTGCCATGTGGCACACTGGGAAGCCGGAGGAACCTATAATCTCTTTTACATGGCTGACGGCATCGGTTATTGGGACGAATACATGGAACCAATCGAAGAGGCCGACGATCCGCACTACACCTTATCGCCCGATCATCTTGAAGAGCTCGGACTGCTCGTCGGCTGGTCGCAGGATGTGAACGGCAACGGTCAACTGGACCTTTACGACAAAGACATTATGATTTATCCCTCAATCGGTTTGTCCACCATGCCGACCATAAGTATTGACAACAACAATGTCATTTTGCTCGCTTATTCTTCAACAACAGAAGGATACGATAATACCATTTATTATTACAAACATATCTGGACAAGGTATTCGCCCGATAACGGCCAAACGTGGAGCAACTTCGTTGATCTGGACGATGATTTTATTCATACATTAGACGAATGTGTTTATCCTACGCTTGCCACACGCGCATGGGATGCACATTTCAACCTGATTTACAGCATTGATAATTACCCGGGTTTAGCCGACAATCCTTCGGGAGCCAATCACGATCCCACCACAAACACTATTTGGCACGTGGCCTTTGATGATGTGGTAGGTATCTTTGATACGGATAAAAACGAACAGCATGTTGAGCAGGCTATTGTCGTCAGCCCTAATCCCTGCACCGGTTCGGCAGAATTGACGTTTGAAACGGAACAGCCCGCAACGGCAACATTGGAAATTTATGACGTTTCAGGAAAACAGATTGAGACGATCCGTACTTTGAAACTTTCTCAGGGAAATAACCGGATAGCCCTTGATGTTTCAAATTACCAACATGGGATCTATCTGGTATTGATCCGCACTTCCGGTCAAACACTGACGGGGAAAATTGCCGTAGAATAACTGTAAAACCTTTAATAACCGGCCTGCTCTCCGGAGCGGGCTTTTTTTATTTCATCAGATTATTCTCAATATATTTAATAATGACCGAAGCTGCCCCTTTTTTGTTTTCGACATAATTTTTTGAGATTCCGGAAGAAGTTTGTCTGAAGGAATCGTCGGAAAGAAGTTTGTCCGTGATGGCGTTGAATTCTTCGGCCGATGAAATGCTGAATGCACCTCCCGCTTTTATCAATTCAACGGCTTCCTGAAACTTTTTGTAATTCGGCCCGAAAATTACCGGCTTGCCGAATGTTGCCGCTTCGAGGATATTATGAATACCCACTCCAAAGCCGCCGCCGATATAAGCTACGTCGGCATAGCGGTACAACCGGGAAAGGATTCCAATGCTGTCAACCACAAGAACATTAACGGAAGAGATATTTTCCGCTGTGGCTTCAGAAAACCGCAAGGCTTTTCCGGGGATTTTGTTCAACAGCAACTCAATACGTGAGGGCGCCACTTCGTGAGGCGCGATGATAACCTTTATCTTTTCCGGTTGTTTGTGCAAGTATGAAATGATGATCTCTTCGTCGGGTGGCCAGGTACTGCCTGCCACGAGCACATGATTCCCGTCACAAAATTGTTCGATCAAGGGAAAGGGCTTTTGTTGCCGGGCGATCTGAAAAACCCTGTCGAAACGGGTGTCGCCGCTCACGGTAACCTGTCCGATGCCATTGCTTTTCAGTAGTTGGGCCGAAGATTCGTTTTGTACGAAAAAGTGAGTGATCAGCCGGAGCATGTTCAACTGCCATTTGCCCCACCACCTGAAAAACCGCTGACCCGGCCTGAAAATGGCCGAAATGACAATCATTGGAATACCCTTTCGATGCAGCAAACGAATGTAATTGAACCAGTATTCATATTTGATGAAGACAACAATGACCGGTTTCACGATCGTCAAAAATCTTTTGACATCGGCTGGCGTATCGGCCGGAAGGTAAAAAACGTGATCGGCTTTATCGTAATTTTTTCTCACCTCATAACCCGACGGCGAAAAGAACGTCAGCAGGATTTGATGGCCGGGGTATCTTTCTTTCAAAGCTTCGATCACCGGACGCCCCTGTTCAAATTCACCCAGTGAGGCACTGTGTACCCAGATCGTTTTGTCCTCCGGTTTGATTGCGGAAGCAAGTTTTTCAAACTGATGCCTTCGGCCGTCAATCCACTTTTTTGCTTTGGGATTGAAAAGTGCAGCCAACCTGATCAACAGGGTGTAGAGATAAATACTTATGGTGTAAAGTAGCGGCATGAATTGGAAAGTCGAACCACGATTTTTTTTAATAATAATAAAAATCCTTCGGCATTCTTTTGACGAACGGAATGATCCATCCGATCTTGATGCCGTAAAGCATATCAAACCGTTCCTTGTCGTCGCGGCGACGGATATCGAAATTCATCGAGCGGCGGTTTTTTGTCCACGACTCCACCAGCTCGACACCGGCAAAAAAATTGGCCAGTCGCGAATCGCCGATGTGCATGTAACCAATGAACTGATTAACCTGAAAACCATCCGTCAGACGATCGTACCCTTTTCGATAGGTTTTGTCAAGTTGCGGAACATTATTGTTTTTGATTTCAATTCTCACTTTGTGCTGAAGATAGCCGCCTCCGAAAAGCAGCATCAGGCCTGAATTTTTGTTCGATCCGAAAACCGGGATCACCTTACCCAGCTTGAAGGAGCTGTAAAAGCCGCGCTCATACAAACCCATTTCGGCATACTGGCCCTCCTGATCAATGATGTAACCGTCGGAAGTATAAAGGTTTTGCAAAAGGCTGTCTATCCTGATCTTGTTGCCGAAGATAAAATTCAGGTCAACGCCGACCAGCCAGTTTTTATGGCTTTTCATCAAAAAACCAAGCCCGATATTTGAGGCAGGCCCGAAAGAGTCGGCCAGATCCCCGCCCGGCCACTGAAAGGCATAGGCCGGATAGATCATGGGAATGGCTTCGGGCCGGTCGGTGGTATCGGCCTGCTGCGAATACCCTCCGAACGACAATGCCAATACGAGGAAAACTACCGGAATAAATGTGTATTTGCGTTTCATTGTTGATTTCTGTGCCGCAAAGATAGATTTTTGATGTTTTGCTTCAACGGTTCGGGCAAAATTTATTCGACGGCAAAACCGCCGGATAAAAAATGAATCCTGCCGGTGAATATTCACAAAATTGAATAGATTTGCGAAAATTATCAAAACAAAATCTCAATTTTATGAAACCGGTATTATTAATTCTTGCAGCCGGCATGGGCAGCCGCTACGGCGGGTTAAAGCAGATCGACAAAATAGGCCCTTCCGGCGAAGCAATCATAGATTATTCGATTTACGATGCCGTCAGAGCGGGATTCGGAAAAGTGGTGCTGGTCATCAGACCCGAGCTGGAAAATGACTTCAGGGAATTTTTCGGCGACAAACTGAAGGGGAAGATCGAAGTGGAATATGTTTATCAGGAGTTAAACAACATTCCCGCGGGGCTGACGGTTCCGGCCGGCAGAAAAAAGCCATGGGGTACGGCGCATGCCATTCTTGTTGCAGCCGATACCATCAACACGCCATTTCTGGCCATCAATGCCGACGACTTTTACGGTGCGGAAGCATTCCAGACGGTTGCTGATTTTTTCAAATCCAACAAAGACGAAAAGACCCATTGCATGGTCGGATACGAGCTGGGCTTTACACTTTCGGAGTTCGGCACGGTTTCGCGGGGTGTTTGTTCCTATGACGAAGACCTTAACCTGAAAAAAATTACCGAAGTAACCAACATCGAACGGAAAAACGGAAAAGTAGGTTATCAAGATCCCGGTAACGGCTGGGTTGAAGTGGACCCAACAAAATATGTTTCGATGAATGCCTGGGGATTTTATCCCGGTATTTTTGATATTTTCAAAACCGGTTTCGAAAAATTTATCCGGCAGGCCAATAATGATCCCAAAGCCGAGTACTACATTGCAAAACCTTTGATGGATATGATAGAAAATCAGGAGGGAAAAGTGAAAATCCTCCAAACGGATGCAAAATGGTTCGGCGTAACTTACCGTGAGGACAAAGCATTTGCCATTGATAAGATCAATGAGCTGATCCACTCGGGGAAATATCCTTCAAACCTCTGGGGATAAGAAATTTTGCCATAACGAATGACCGGATACAACAATGACCACTGATTCGAAAAGAAAATATGACCTTTACGGAATAGCCGGAAATTTCAGGCTTTCGGGAAAAGCTGCCGCCATCGGCCCCACGGGAGAGGGACACATTAACGATACTTTTCTGATAAAGACCGGAGATGAAACCGATCCCGATTACATCCTTCAGCGGGTGAACAATACGGTCTTTGCAGATGTCCCGGGTTTAATGGAAAATATGGCCCGTGTTGTGCGTCACATCCTCATCAAACCGGGTGTTGATGGTGAGCTTCAGCAGGAAAAAACCGCACGACTGATCTACACTGTGGAAGGCAATTCTTTTTATCTTGATGAGCAGGGGAATTACTGGAGATGTTTCGAATATTGCCGCAACAGTTATCATCATTTCAAGGATGTTTCCGTTAAACGTGCTTATGAGGGCGGCAAAATCCTCGGTGATTTCCAGGCGATGTTGCTTGACTTGCCGGGAGGGCCGTTGTACGAAACCATTCCGGATTTTCATCATCTTGCCGTACGGCTTCATTCTTTTGACATCACCGTTGAAAACGGGTTGCAACAACGGATTGACATTGCCGCCGGCGAGATCGAAGAGATCGAATTACGCAGAGAAGAGATGCTGGCCGTGGATACCTTGGCCCGCAACGGGACGATCCCCTGGCGGGTTACCCACAACGACACCAAGTTCAACAACATCCTTTTCGATAAACATGAAAATGCCCTTTGCATCATTGACCTCGACACGGTGATGAACGGCGCAGTGCTGTACGATTTCGGCGATGCACTCCGAACGCTTGGGAACACTGCTGCAGAAGACGACCCGAATCTCTCACGGGTGGATTTCAACATGGCGTTGTTCGAACCGTTTGCCCGGGGATACCTGAAAGGTGCCGGCGGATTCCTCACTCCCATCGAGATCAAATACCTTGCTCATTCCGTCAAATTCATGACCTACATCATGGCCGTCAGGTTTCTCACCGATTACCTTGCCGGAGATTTGTATTATAAAATCAGCAGACCCGCTCATAATCTCGACCGTGCCAGAAACCAGATCAGGTTACTGAAATCCGTCGAAGACAAATTTGATCAAATGGAAAGAATTTTGCAGCGGTTTTCGGCCGGCTAATCATAAGCCAGTTTGTTGACATAAAACACCTTCCGTTTGCTGCCGCCACCCAGCGTGCTGTTGCGTAATGTCTGGTATCCGTAAGCAATGAAATAATTGCCGTACCAATGCCGGATCATGCCCACTCCCGATTCGATCTGTACATCGTCGGGATGACCTTTGGCGATCTTCGTTTGCTCCACCTCCCCTATTTTGCTGTACTGATTGATAACCTTTGAAACCACATTGCCTTTGTAATTGTAAAAAAGAACGACATCACTGCTGTCCTTGTAAATTTCAACCACTTTTTTCAGTTTCATCAACAGCATGTTCCATATTTTCATTCCGTTGCTCCAGTTCAGCCTGCCGTTTTTATCGAAACTGACCACAAAAGCATTGAAATAATTGTATCCGTCAAAAACAGTGTAATAGTATGGAACAGGCCTTCCGTAAAAGTCGTAGCTCATGGTTGACACCTGATGGTATTCGGGATAATAGGCTTCGGCAAGCATAATGAACTCGTCATCGCTTCTGACCAGCTCATGGATCAGAAAATCATAGTAAACCGGTTCGTTCTTTTTCTTTTTGTTGTTTTTACTGATGATGTTGTTGACATCAATCAACTCTTCATTGTTGAGTATCTCGGTAATGTTTTTAAAATCCAGCAGATTGTACAATTTGATGAATTTCACCCCGGCTTTGGTAACTTTTGAAATGTAAAAGCCTTCCGATTCTTCTCCCATATCTTCTTCCTCCGCCCTTGATAATTTTCCGTTCAAATGGTTGTAAGACCCCAGAATGTAAACGGTTTCGTCGTCTTCGGGCGTAATTTTGGCATTCATCAGTTTAACCATTTCATGCCCGGGAATAATACCCGTTGAACTCCTCATCTCGCCGGCTGTGGTGTAGGTATTCAGATACAAGGCGCTTTTCTTACGGGTGGAATAGACGTTCAGAACGGCAAATATCAAAGTTCCTTTTTGATTAAACCTGATGTCTTCGAGAAATGTCGGATTTTCGGTAAAATCAATTTTGATCTCCCGGCCGGTCCGCAGGTTTTTGATCAGCACCAAAGTTTTCTCCTTCCAGTAATTCAGCCCGAAGACGGCCATTTCACCCGCCACTTCAAAATTTACGAGATGAGCCTTCTCGGGAATGAAAACTCCGGTGTGTTTGAAATCGTTGCTGACGACATTGATATGAAGCAACTGCATGTTGAAAATATCATTCCGCGATTTATTGCTGTTCTGGAACAAGAGAAATACATTTTCCCCGTCAACCTGTGATTTGACAAAACCAAGACCTTTTACCACAGGGATTTCTCTCGACCATTTCGCTTCAAGGTTGGTATCATAAAAAATGAAAACCCAGGCTTTGTTCGTTTCATCGGCTTGCTTTACACTTTCATAAAACATCAAAGCACCAAGTTCCCCGCAGGGCACAAGCTGAAACACCTCCGCACCCGCCTCAAATTCAATACGCACCGCTCCCGACCCGTCCTGTGCCGTAGCCCATCCCGGAAACGAAATAACAAAAAGCAGTAAAAAATAAAATATCTTCTTCATCGGAGGCTTGTTCCCAATCATTTCAAAACAATATAAACAGGATTTAACCCGAAATATTTTTTACTTCCCCATACAAAAAAAAGCGTCTCCATTCCGGGACGCCTTTTTTTCCGGGTTTTACCAATTAACGTAACACGATTTTTTCAATTCTGATAAAGCTGTCCGAAGCAACCTTCAGATAGTAAATTCCTTTGGACAGACCCGAAAGATCAACAGAACGCGGAGCGGTACTGTTCAACTGTTCGAAAGCAGTTT
>JAOZMX010000153.1:1855-8494 GCA_029934065.1 Bacteroidales bacterium | reverse complement strand
TTCACGATCCATAAGGATGCGGTAAAAGATGTGTTGAAAAAATTCAAATAGTTTTCCTGCCCGGAACATTCAACGGATTTTCTACGATTAAATATGTTCGCAGGATTTACCGGTTTGGGCAAAAGACTGTTTTATTATAAAATTTAGCGACGCTGACCTTTCTTCTCTGGGTATGAGCGGGTATTATGAATTGATTTTCATTTTACGCAACCTGTAATTATTCACCCCCGCCAGCACAAGGACCATGACCAATGAAGCGATGGTGTAATACACAAAAGCGGGGATGGGAACGGGTTCGCCGCCGGCATAGGAGTGCAGGCCGGTGAGATAATAGTTAACGCCGAAGTAGGTCATCAGCACCGAGCTGAATCCCAACACCGCCAAGGCATTGAAAAGGAAGCGACCCACCAGACCGGGAATAAAATTCAGGTGAATGATAACGGCATAAACCAAAACCGTGACCAGCGCCCATGTTTCTTTCGGGTCCCAGCCCCAATAACGTCCCCACGACTCGTTGGCCCATACACCACCCAGAAATGTGCCGATGGTGATCATGTACAATCCGATGGTCAGTGTAGCTTCGATAGTGAGAGATATCTCTTTGATGGTAAGGTCAAAGGTCTCAAAATTGTTTTTATTTTGAAAAATCATCAGCAACAGATTGAACAACCCCAGGATCATCCCCAGTCCCAGGAATCCATAGCTGGAAGTGATGACGGCAACGTGGATGGTCAGCCAAACCGATTTTAGAACGGGCACCAGATTGGTTACTTCGGGATTCATCCAGTTGAGATGTGCCACAAACAAGGTGAGCGATGCCAAAACGGTAGTGGCCGCCAGGGCAATGGGTGACCTCCTCACCAACAGAAAGCCCGCCAGCATGGTGGCCCAGGCAATAAAGATCATGGACTCGTAACCGTTACTCAACGGCGCATGTCCCGAAACATACCACCGTGCAGCAAGACCCAGCGTTTGAAAAACAAACAACACCGACAAAATGCCGATCATTATTTTGTTGACCCAGCCGGTTTTAAAATTCGGAAATATCAGATTTAGAAAAAGAATCAGCAGAAAGACTATGCCCAGCAGACCGTAATACCTGAACAGCCTTTCGAAAACATTTGCCCGGTTGAGCAATATTTCCACGTTGACCTTTCGGGCCGACGGCAACAAACCCGCGGCATATTTTTCCTGAAAACCGGCAATGCCTTCAATAAGTTTGGATGCCTGGGTAAAATCACCGGTTTGAAAAGCGATTTGCAGGGTCTGGGCAAACATGGGAATGATATTTTTTACGAACAGGCTGTCTTGTGTGTCGAGGCCGCTCAACTCGTCGGCCGGATTATACCATTTCGCCCCCGGATGATCCGGATCCGGAAAAAGATGCAAAAGGTTGCCCGTATAGAGCATATAAAAAATATTGACCTTCTCATCCGCTTTGATCACCGCCTTGTCAAATTTTGTCTGTTGCATGGTTTTCTTTTGATAAGCCCGTTCGATGAGCGACGAAAGCAAATAACCGTTTTGACCGGTATAGTCGAAAAAATCGGTAAATGCGGCATATTTTCCTTTCAAGCGGAGCACCTCCCTCAACTGACGGTTTTTGATCTTGATGACGGGAACGTTTTTCCAACGATCGGATTGCGACAGGATGCCGGTCACCACCTGATCGGGAGTAAGCCCTTCAAAAGTATTTTTACCCGTGAATTTTCTCAAAATCTTACTGCTCAACGTATTTACCGGCTCCAGGCGGCCGTTGGTACCGAGCACGATCAATCTGCCAAAATCCGCGGCAATATCTTTATCAACGATATTCACTTCCACCCCACTGATCACCCTGGTTTCTTCACCGCCAAAGGTAACGGAAGGGATCAGCATTGCTGCAAACAATACCGATGCCTGCAATGCAAGCCGTTTTTTCCGTGTCTCGTCAATCATTTTCAGCACCCTGCGGAACCTTGTTTTCCGGCTGAACAACGACAGCAGCATTCCCAGGGTCATCAGTGCATAGCCGAAATAACTAATGGCTGTTCCGGCACCGTCGTGATTTACCGACAAGATCGTCCCGTGTTCGTCGTTGTCGTACGACGACTGATAAAACCGGTATCCTTTGTAGCGGAGGACATGGTTCATAAATATCCTGAAGTCAAACTGTTTTCCGTTCTTTTCATCCAAAACGGTAACTTCACTGGCAAATGATGAAGGGCTGTTGGAACCCGGGTATTTTTCAAGGATAAAATCGTTCAGTTTTACCTTAAAAGGAAGCCGGATATCAACCGAACCGTATGCCAATCGTATGCGTTGGCCGCTGATATCAACCGGCGTAAAATCCCCGACAATTCCTTTTTTGCCCCACACTACCGTCTCTTTCGTTGTTCCGTTGGCCGAAATTTCCAGCACCAGCGCATCCAAAGCACCCGGCTGATTCGACCTGACCGGTTTCAGGCGGGCATTTTTTTCAAAATCCCGCAATACGATCATATCTTTCCCGACAACATACACGTACCTGGGAAGGAAAGCCGTTTCGACACCGGCCGGTATGGTATCGGCTCCGGTCATCTGCATGTTCATCATAACCATTTTTCTGCCTGCCGAAACAATGGCCAGGCCGTCATTTTTCAAAGTGATCCGCACATCACCGGCATTTTCCGGGTCGTCGAAAGACACGTTCAGTGAGTCGAGGTTTTTGGTTTCGTGTTGTTGTAAATAAAATGTGTGATGTCCGGTTTGCGTAACCGTCATCAAAGACAACATTGCTCCGCCGTTGTCGCTTCTCACCATTTCCATGGTGGCACCGGGAACATAATCGAGGGTTTTGATATCCAGTGGCCCGGCATCCGTATTGATTGTAAAAGCCGGATGTTCGTTTCCGCTGCCGGACAACAGTACCGCTTTTCGTTTAACAAAATCCCTGTTATTGTATGTAAATACCGCCGAAATGTATGTCTTGTCGGAAATCATTTTGCCGGAGGCACTCCCTTCGCGAATGTGCATCATGCCTTCGAAACCGTAATACCGGGTGACGGCTGCTCCGATGAACATGATGATAAAAGCAAGATGGAACAACAACAGGGTGTACTTGCGGCGCTGCCACAACTTGTGCAAAAAGATGCTTCCCGTGAGGTTAACGGTCAGCAGCAACAACAATACTTCAAACCAGGTTGCATTGTAAACCGCAACTTTGGCCGCTGTGGTTCCGAAATCGTTCTCAATAAAAGTAGCGATACCAGCTGACAGGGCAAACAACAACATCAAAATCACCGTTAGCTGCATGGAAAAAATTGTCTCGGATATTTTTTTCATAATGTACGAATCAAATTATCTTTCAGGCGTCAAAAATACAAATCAAAACATGCAAAAAGGAAAATATGTTTTCATTTATGTTAAAAATCATACTTTAAAATTCCATACATCTTTTTTAAAATATCGTAATAGCTACTTTGAAAAGCCGATATATTTTTGCAGTGTTAAAAAAATGTCAAATTTAATATTTATAAAAATGAGGACAGCATTCAAAATTGCAGGTCTTTTTTCACTCGCTTTGCTTTTTTCAATGTTTATAACCGGTTGTAATAAAACCGGCAGAAACATTTCGGAAAACCTACCCGGCGACAATGTGTCGGAAGTCACACAATACGAAAAAGCCGTTGCCCTTGATGCAGGCATGGATGGTACCGAAAGTATCGAAGACATTATTGAATGTATTTACACATGTATTGACGGAATGCCCGTTGAAGACATCAGCGATTCCGAACTTGCTACCTTACAATATGTACGCGAAGAGGAATTTCTGGCACGGGATGTTTACATCAAAATGTATGAGCTCTATCATATTCCGGTTTTCAACAACATCTCCAAAAGTGAATTTATTCACACCACGGCCATGAAAGCGCTGTTGGAAAAATACAACCTTCCCGATCCGGGAGCAGAACATGACACGGGTGTGTTTGTCAACCCCGAGATTCAGGCACTTTACGATGCACTTGTTGCACAGGGCTCAACATCATTGAACGATGCACTTATTGTGGGAGCAACCATCGAGGATGTGGACATCTACGATCTGATCCAACACATCGAAAACGACGTGGATAACGCAGATATTGGTTATGCGCTGTCGCAACTCTGGAGAGGATCGCGTAATCACATGCGGGCCTTTACCGCACACCTCACATTCCACAGCCTTGTTTACACTCCGCAATACATTTCACAGGAAATGTACGACGCAATCGTTAACTCCGGCTGGGAGATCGGCAACGGATTTTGCATTTGCCAATATCAGGTTAAAGATGATGATTCGCCGAAAACCGCAGAATAATTATTTCAAGAATTCTTTATTTCAAAAGAAGCTGTCTTTCGGGGCGGCTTCTTTTTTTGTCAATATTCCCAAAAAAAAATTCTAACTTTGAAAACAACATTAAAATTTTGTACAATTTTTAGAAAATATTATAAACTAAATACGGCCTTTTCAGCATTATTTTACCTGCTAATTATTTTTATTCAATTTTAATAATCTAATCAAATATGAAAAAACTGCTCATTACTGTTACGCTTTTCCTGACAGCCGTAAGTTTCGGCTTTACGCAAATCACCTTTGAAGCCGATTACGAATATTCGGGAACTTATGTTGAACTGGCCCAGTCGGGATACAAATTTTACGTCATGGATGTGGTGAACAACCAATGCAGGATCTACAACACGGATCATTCGCTCTGGAAAACCATCAACCTGCCTGTTCCGCCCGACAATTACCTTTATGACATCAAGTATGTTTCCGAAAATCTTTTCACCGACGACAATTCGGTATCGCTGTGCTATTTCTATTATTATTTCGATGACATTGCACAATATTATACATACTACATGAAAATCATCAACGAAAGCGGAACGGAACTTCTTTCGCTTTCGCAGGCAGAATATGCCTATGGTTACAACATTGACGATGAAAACACAAAACTCATCGCATACCTGTACGATTACAGCGTGGTTCCTTATACCATCACAACGGTTATTTACGATTTGCCCGGGCATTTGGTTTCAACGAAACAGACCGGCGAATTGATCGGTGCACCGGGAAATGCTTACCCCAATCCGTCAACATCGTTCTCGGTGCTTCCTTTTACATTACCCGACGGCACTGACAAGGGCGAACTGCAGATTTCGGATATGCAGGGCAGAGTCGTTAAAACATTTGACGTGGATCGCACCTTCGACAATGTTCGCATCAACACGGGGCAATTCCCGAAAGGTACGTATCTTTACAGGCTTGTTGCCGGAGCGTATGCTTCAAAAGCAAACAAGCTGATTGTGGAGTAAACAACAGGTACATGTTTATTGTTTTAACCCTTAAAGATTAAAAATATGAAGATCAAAAAAAATATTGCAGTGAGTGACGCCGGGATGATCTTTAATCCCGACACGGGAGAGACCTTTACGGTAAATCCCCTTGGTGCCGAGATCATTTCTGCCGTTAAGGAGGGTAGTTCACCCGAAAACATCAGCAAAGCCGTGACGGAAAAATACAATGTGGAACCCTCGACATTTGAGAAAGATTACGACGATTTTATCGGCTTGTTAAGAAATTTTTCATTATTAGAAGAAGATGACCAGTAAAAGGAAATTGACGATCGCTGTGTCGGGACTGAATGCCATCGACAGCCCCGGGCCGGGTGTAGCGGTGATACGCGGGCTGAAAGAGGCAACGAGTTTCGATTGCAGAATCATCGGTTTGTCGTACGAATCGCTGGAACCCGGCATCTTTATGCACGATCTGGTGGACAAAACCTATCAGATCCCTTATCCCTCTTCGGGTATCGACAGCATATTCGACCGGATCAACTATATCCATGAAAAAGAAAAACTGGATGTGATCATTCCCAATTTCGATGCCGAGCTCTACCCTTTTATCCGCCTTAAAAAGCAATTGAAAGAGATGGGGATTCACATGTGGCTGCCTACCATGGAACAGTTTGAAGAACGCCATAAGATGAACCTGAACAAATTCGGTGATAAGTATGATCTCCGGGTACCGAAAAGCGAAAATATCCACGATGAATACGGGATTCAAAAGATCGCTTCAAAATTCATGTTCCCTGTTCTTGTCAAAGGGAAGTATTACGATGCTTATGTGGCCTATAACATCGAGCAGGTAAGGACATATTTCAATAAAATCAGCGCCAAATGGGGCTTGCCCATCGTGATACAGGAGTTTATTTACGGAACCGAATACAATGTAACGGGTTTGGGTGACGGAGAGGGAAATACCATTGCGGCCGTGCCCATGCGTAAGCAATACATCACCGAAAAAGGAAAGGCCTGGGGCGGAATATCCATTTCGGACAAAAAGATACTGGCCCTCACCGACAAATTCGTCAGCCAGACCAAATGGCGTGGCGGTTTTGAACTGGAACTGATGAAAAACCGTGACAACGAGTTTTATTTCCTTGAGATCAACCCGCGCATGCCGGCGTGGATCTACCTTGCCGTCGGCGTAGGACAAAATATCCCCGAAGCGCTGGTAAACCTTGCCATGGGCGATAAAGTGAAACCGTTCGACAGTTATGCCGTGGGTAAAATGTTTGTTCGTTATGCCTGGGACATGATCGTGGACATCAGCGAGTTTCAAACGATTTCCTCAACGGG
>JAOZMX010000153.1:0-1755 GCA_029934065.1 Bacteroidales bacterium | reverse complement strand
TTTAACAATATGGAAAAATTAAGATATGAACGCCCGGTCATTAAGCGTGTTGAAAGTGAAATGCTGAATAAATTCGGCATGCGTACCGAAACATTTCCAAAAACACATATTGACGGTGTTGCCGTCACTGATTTGATAAGGGACTACGGGTCACCGTTGTTTGTGCTTTCGGAACGTACCATCAGGGATACATTGAAAAAGGCACAAAAAGCATTTAAAATGCGTTACCCGAAGGTGCAATTTGCCTGGTCGTACAAAACCAACTATCTGGATTCGGTATGCAAGATCTACCATCAGGAAGGCTCGTGGGCCGAGGTGGTCTCGGGATTTGAATACGATAAGGCATTGAACAACGGAGTGCCCGGCAAAAAGATCATTTTCAACGGACCGGAGAAAACCACAGAGGACCTTGCCAAAGCCATCAAAAATGAATCGCTGATCCACATTGATCATCTTGACGAGCTTTATACGATCATCGAACTGACCGAAACCATCGACAAAAAACCCCGCGTGGCCATTCGTGTCAACATGGACACGGGCATTTATCCCATGTGGGATCGTTTTGGTTTTAACTACGAAAACGGACAGGCATGGGATGCCCTGAACAAGATCATGGCTTCGGGAAAAATGGAGCTTCTCGGGTTGCATTGTCACATCGGTACTTTTATGTTGAGTGCCAAAGCTTACGGTGTTGCCGCCGGCAAGCTGGCCGACCTTGCACTTGGCATCAAGCGCAAATTCAACCACGACATCAAGTACATTGACCTGGGCGGCGGCTTCCCGTCGAAAAACACTTTGAAAGGGGCATACCTGCCGGGACAGGACACCAACCCAGGTTTTGAGGATTTTGCAGAAGAGATCGCCTCGGCATTGCTCAACTCGGAATTCAACACCGAAAATCTGCCGCTGTTGATTCTCGAAACCGGCCGCGCGTTGGTTGACGAAGCCGGATTTTTGCTCGGCACGGTCATTTCCAATAAACGCTCCTCCACAGGCAAACGCACTACCATTATCGACATCGGTGTGAATTTGCTGTTCACCTCTTTTTGGTACGACCACAAAATCACACCGGCGCAGGAATTCACAAAATTTACCGAGAACACTACGGTTTACGGCCCGCTGTGCATGAACATTGATGTAATCAGGGAGAATGCTGCCTTGCCTTTGCTCAACAAAGGAGACCATTTTGTGATTCATCACGTAGGCGCATACAACATGACCCAATGGATGCAGTTTATTACGCTGCGGCCCAATGTGGTTTTGATCGACACGGATAATCAGGTGCACCTGATCAGAAAAAAAGAGACCATCAGTGCAATGAGTGATTTTGAGCAAACCCCCGGGCATCTTACCAAATTTGATTTGTAACCAACGACCATGAAAACCAGTAAGGCAACCGGAGCCATTTTCGAAGGTATTCTGAACAGTTATTCGCAGGTCTTCTTTTCGAAGCATAAAGTCTTTGCCGTGATCCTGCTGGCGGTTACCTTTTTCGATCCCATTGCGGGCATCAGCGGTTTGCTGTCGGTGATCACCACAAACCTTGCCTCGCGACTCATCGGATACAGCGAAGAGAAAGCCGCCGGAGGGTACTACGGTTTCAACAGCCTGCTGGTGGGTTTGGGCATCGGCATCTTCTATCAGCCGGGCATCGCTTTGATTTTCGTTGTATTTTTTGCCGCTCTTTTCACGCTCTTCCTTACCATCTGGATGGAGGGCTACTTCGGAAAATACGGCCTGCCCTACTTAAGCTGG
>JAOZMX010000001.1:1622-69193 GCA_029934065.1 Bacteroidales bacterium | reverse complement strand
AGACGTAATTTCCATGGATCAACGCTTCCTGGGTCAGCAACTGATTGGGAAAATAACCCGTTTCGAACGGATTTTCAGGATCGGAGATATCCATGATGCTCAAACGGTTTCCGTCACCCATACTCTCGGGGATATAAGCGGCAATATTGCCTTTAATATCAATGGCATTCCCCGGAATATCCACAAAAGCCACCTGTTGCGGATTGCTTTTGTCAGAAACATCGAAGACCCTGAATCCGTTGCTGCCCGTAAAAGCATAATTATCTTTTACCGCAACATTGGTGAGAAATCCAGGCAAACTCTCTTGAACTTTGAGCTCGATATGGCCGGGCGTTGCAATATCAAAAACAAAATATCCCGTATTGTTCCCCGCTTCGATTTTCGATCCTTTGCCGGTAACGGTCAAAAAATATCCGTCGTATTGCTCTATTTGCACCGGGTTGGCCGGATCGCTCACATCAATGGAATAGATGCCACCCTCCGTACCGCCGAACCAGTTGTCGGCAACATAGGCGACATCATCCGTCACAACAACATCATGAGGTGCGCCGGGAATGTCAATACTTCCCACAAAAGTGAGATCGTCGGGATTGGAAACGTCAATTATGGCCAGCTCGGTTTCCCGGGCGATGTAACCGTAATTGCCCTGCACGAACATTCCCCGTGCGGAGCCGGGGTAGCTGTCGCGCAGCACCGGAGCGGACTGGAACGAGACATCGTAGAGGCGGATCGCATTGGCTGTGATCACGTAAATAAATTCGTTTATGGCATAGCTATTATAGGCATTCCCTGCTATGGGGGTTGTGGTAACATAAGCCGGATTTGCAGGGTCTGAAACATTGTAAACCAACATGCCGCCCGCATAGGTGATCACAAAGAGATAATCGCCGTAAACATAAATTCCAGCCCTCGACAAAGACTCCGTAGGCGTGCGCGAAAGTCTTACCGGCGTTGTAATGTCGGACAAATCCCAGATTTCGAATCCCGAAAAATAGGCTGCAAGATAGATACGTTTGGTGGCGTAATCGTAATAAAAATGATCCACCAGAGCACGGGCGTGAATTTCGGAGATAAGCTGCGGAGTCGTCGGGTCGGAAATATCCACCACCAAAACCGCCCCGCCGGAAGTCAAAAACAAAGTATCCCCCGTAACGCTTGCCGTCATATCGTTTACGGGCCCCAAAGGCCAGTTCCCCTGAAACGACATGTTGAGCGAATCGTATCCGGGTTCACCTTTAATTAACAGGTCGTCAATCATTCCGGGATTTTGCGATCCGGTGATCAACTCTCCGGCACGCGGGACTTCACGGTTCAAAATATCATGGCTTTGCCCGAAAATACTCATTGCCATAACCGTTAAGAGAAAAGAAACGGTAAAAATTTTCATCATGTAAAAGATTTAGTTGTACAATTTGAAATGTACAAATATACCTTTTTTAGATTTATCAGGTTAACGGAATAAGATTATCTTCTCAATTCGAAATTCTCGCCGAGGTAAACTTTGCGCACATGTTCGTCGTTGGCCAGGTCATCGGCGGTGCCGGCTTTCAGGATGGAACCCTCGAACAGCAGGTAAGCCCGGTCGGTGATGGAGAGCGTCTCGTGCACATTGTGGTCGGTGATAAGGATGCCGATATTTTTGTCTTTCAATTTGCTGACGATGGTTTGGATGTCCTCCACCGCAATGGGATCAACGCCGGCAAAAGGTTCGTCGAGCAAGATGAATTTCGGATCCACGGCCAAGGCGCGGGCGATTTCGGTGCGGCGACGTTCGCCTCCCGATAGTGTTATTCCTTTGCTTTTGCGGATGTGTTGCAGGCCAAATTCATCCAGCAGTGATTCCAGTCTCTCTTTTTGTTCTTTTTTCGAAAACTTGGTAAATTCAAGCACCGCTTTCAGATTGTCCTCCACACTCAATTTTCTGAAAACCGATGCCTCCTGTGCAAGGTAACCGATACCGAGCTTGGCGCGTTTGTACATGGGCATGGTGGTAATATCCAGATCGTCCAGCAACACCTTTCCGTCGAACGGCTTGATCAATCCGACGATCATGTAAAACGTGGTTGTCTTTCCGGCGCCGTTGGGGCCCAGCAACCCCACGATCTCGCCCTGCTCCACCTGCACCGAAACATCTTTGACAACCATGCGTTGCTTGTACTTTTTATAAATATTTTTTGTTCGAAGAATCATTGGCCTTCAGTTCAAAATTTTTTATTTAAAATTGATCGGATATGACAACCACCGCCCAAAAATACATTAAAATCAACACACCATATTATTATTACAAAATACCTTCTTTCAAAATGTCATGAAGATGAATAATTCCGAGGTATTTTCCGTTTTCAACCACAAGCAGTTGTGTGATGTTGTTTTTCCGCATCATATCAAGGGCGTGTGCAACAAGTTTTCCCGGCTCAACGGTTTTGGGATTCGCACTCATAATATCACTTGCTTTCACATTATCGAGTGATTTGCCCGATTGCATCATCCGCCTCAGGTCGCCGTCGGTGATCATCCCTACCAGCTCCTCACCGTCAAGTACGGCCGTGGCGCCAAGCCTTTTGGAAGAAATTTCAATGATCGTATCCTGAATGCTCGTATCCATTTGTACCGTCGGCTTTTCGTTTTGCAAATAAAGATCACTGACATGCAAAAACAGTTTTTTCCCGAGCGCACCGCCGGGATGGTATTTTGCAAAATCGTCGGAAGTAAAACCGCGCTGCCCCAGAAGAGATACCGCCAAAGCATCTCCCATGACCAGTTGTGCCGTGGTGCTTGAAGTAGGAACAAGATTGTTTGGGCAGGCTTCCTTGTCCACAGTGGTTTTAATGATCAGGTCGGCCTGTTTGGCCAGATACGATTCGCTGTTCCCGACCATCGCTATCAGGAGATTGCCCGAAAGTTTGATGTATGGGATCAGCACCTTGATCTCGGGAGTATTTCCCGAATTGGAAATGCACAGGATGACATCGTCTTTTTGAATGATCCCGAGGTCGCCGTGAATGGCATCGGCGGCATGCATAAAAATTGCCGGCGTACCGGTAGAATTGAGTGTTGCCACGATCTTCGACCCGATCACCGCACTTTTGCCGATCCCCGTAACGATCAATCTTCCTTTGGAATGCAGAATGGATTCAATAGATTGAACAAATTCATCGTCAAGGTAGTTAATAAGTCGTGCAATGGCGTTTGCTTCGGTCTCGATGGTCTCGCGTGCCGTTTGCCTGATTTTGTCTGCGGATGTATTCATTATTTTTTCAATAAATCCCGAAATGTGTTATTTTTCCACAAAAATAATTGAATATCAGAAAAAAAAACTACTTTTATTGTGATTTAACGAAAAGATTGTTCATACAGGTATTTTGACAAAAGGAAAATTTTTTTTGGATGTTATTAAAAAAAAACTATTATATTTGTGATAGGTAATTTTAATTAAATATTCATTGATAATAAAATAAATTAACTTTCGTTTGCGACCTGCTGTAATTTGAAGATTTGAGTAGGAAAGTCTTTTTAAGATTGATAAGTTTATGATTAAACAGGATACGACAGTGATGGGGACAAAGGATTATCCGCTTCATGAAGTTTTAAAGAAATTTTTTGGCTTTGACAGCTTTAAAGGCAATCAGGAAGCCATCATCAGAAATCTGTTAAGCGGCAACAATACATTTGTGATCATGCCGACGGGAGGCGGAAAATCGCTATGTTATCAACTTCCTGCATTGATCAAGAAAGGAACTGCCATTATCATATCCCCGTTAATTGCACTGATGAAAAATCAGGTGGATACTTTGCGGAACTTCGGTACAGACCAGGGAATTGCACATTTCCTGAATTCTTCATTGTCGAAAGCGGAGATAACCAAAGTGAAGGAAGACCTCACCCGCGAGACGACCAAAATGCTGTATGTTGCTCCCGAATCGCTCACCAAAGAAGAAAACGTTGAATTCCTGAAAGGGATCAACATATCGTTCTATGCCATTGACGAGGCACATTGCATTTCGGAGTGGGGGCACGATTTCAGGCCGGAATACCGCCGGCTGCGCCCTATCATCGAATCCATCGGACAAAATGTTCCGGTCATTGCCCTTACGGCTACAGCCACACCCAAAGTTCAGCACGACATTCAAAAAAACCTGAACATCCTCGACGCCAAGGTTTTCAAATCTTCGTTCGACCGGCCTAATCTTTATTACGAGGTAAGGCCCAAGACCAAGAATGTTATTAAAGACATTATTAAATACATCAAACTTCATCCCGGGAAATCGGGCATTGTTTATTGTTTGAGCAGAAAGAAAGTGGAAGAGCTGGCCGAAACACTTCAGGTGAACGGCATCAAAGCGCTCCCCTACCATGCAGGACTGGATGCCGTTACGCGTCGCACAAACCAGGATGACTTTTTGCTGGAGAAGGTGGATGTGATTGTGGCCACCATTGCTTTCGGCATGGGCATTGACAAACCTGACGTCCGATTTGTCATTCACCACGACATGCCCAAGAGCCTTGAAGGTTATTACCAGGAAACCGGAAGAGCCGGCCGCGATGACGGTGAGGGCAACTGCATCACGTTCTACAGCTACGACGACATTCAAAAGCTGGAAAAATTCATGAAGGGCAAACCGGTGGCCGAGCAAGAAATTGCCCAGCAACTGCTGCTCGAAACGGTCTCGTACGCCGAATCGTCCATCTGCCGGCACAGGCAGCTCCTGCACTACTTCGGCGAAGAATACACCAAAGACAATTGCGGCGCCTGCGACAACTGCCTCCATCCCAAAGAAAAATTCGAAGGTAAAGAATACATCATTATTGCCCTGGAGGCCATCCTCGAAGTGAAAGAGCTTTTCAAACTGAATCACATTGTAAATATTCTGGTCGGAAAAAATACGGCTACACTCAAATCTTACAAGCACCACATCATTAAATCCTTCGGCCGGGGAGCCGACCACGACGAGAAATTCTGGAACGCCGTCATCCGTCAGGCGCTGATACAAAACCTGCTGACCAAAGACATCGACAACTACGGATTGTTGAAAGTGACCAAAAAGGGACATGAGTTCCTTAAAAATCCGTACTCGATCATGCTGGCCAAAGACCACGACTACGACAGCCTTGCCGACGAGGACATCATTACCGGCGGTGCTTTCAAGACCAGCTCGGCGGACCAAACCCTGTTTGCCATGCTGAAAGACCTGCGGAAGGATATTTCGAGAAAGGAAAACCTGCCGCCGTTCGTAATTTTTCAGGACCCTTCGCTCGAAGATATGGCCATTCAGTATCCCATCAAGATGGAGGAGCTGACGCAAATTACGGGCGTGGGCGTGGGCAAAGCAAAAAAATACGGCAAGCCCTTCCTCGAACTGATCAATAATTATGTGGAAGAAAACGAGATCATCCGTCCCAACGATATGGTTGTCAAATCGGTGGTCAACAAGTCGGGGCTGAAAGTGTATGTGATCAAAAGCATCGACAGAAAATTATCGCTCGAAGATATTGCCAACACCAAAGGATTGACCGTTGACGAATTGCTGACCGAAATAGAACGCATCGTGGCTTCGGGAACCAAACTGGACATCAATTACTACATCCACGAATACGTTGACCAATACCATCAGGAGGAAATCCTTGATTATTTCAGCGAAGCAGAATCGGATTCCATTCAAGACGCACTTGAAGAATTGGGGGAAGAAGAATATAATGAGGAGGAGATCCGTTTGATGCGTATCAAATTTTTATCGGAGGTAGGCAATTAAAACATCCATTTCACCGATGTACAAATCTTTCCCATTTTTGCTTTTTGCGATATTTATGCTTCATGCATGCGCCCCCCCAAAGGACAAAGCCGAAAAACATATTCCCCGTGAGATCATTCAATTCGATTCGATGGTGGATATCATCGTGGATATGCAATTGGCCGAAGCTACCCTGCACGACATGAAACTGACCGGAAAATACAACGACTCTCTTGCTGCGTTAGCATTCGAGAAGATTTTCGCCCAATACCACATTGACAAAAAGAGATACGAAAAGAGCCGGGAATTTTACAACGAGAATCTTGATCTCAACGAAAAGATCTATGAAAAGGTGATCGAAAAAATAACCCGCCTGAAAGACGAAATTGACAACCGGTAATCCAGTCGCCCGGTGATCCTTTTTTCATTTCCGCCTGCCACTTGCCATTGATGCCGCAAATAACAACCTGATAATTAATTTTTTTATCATTAAAACTCTCGCGTTTTTCTTGACAGTGCTGCAAAACACTAAATCATCTCATACCTCTTGCGGGTGGGAAACCCGAAACGGTGGGGATTGCGACAGCGTGAATGAAAAATTGCGTAGAAATAAACAAAAGGCGCTTGCGTTTGTGCCGTTTGCGGCACACTACTTTTGCATTATTTCAAGCAATTTTTCAGAGCGGGTTGGCATTCGTTTCGGGTCGCCTTCTTTGGTTACTTTCTTGGCGAGACAAGAAAGTAACAATAGGAACCATTGGCGATGAACAACTGGTAACCTTTTGCGTCAGCAACAACGCTGAATGCATATCTTCCTCATTCTCTTCCTTTTTTGAAAGATCAAAAAAGGAAGCAAAAAATCCTGTTTGGCAGCAGCTCGTCCACATGGGATTGTCCTGAATTTGATTACCTTTGTCATCTTTTAAATTTAAACTATCGGATTTAACACTAAAAATAATCTACAATGAAAAAACAATTAATTCTGTTAACGATGGCCGTACTTTTCGGACTGTCTTCCTTCGCACAAACCGGCATTCAAAACAAAGGTTCTTATCAATGTGCACTCAAAAAATCATCTGCAAAATACGGGTTCGTTTTGCCCAAAAGCCCCAATGTTCCAAAGCACAAATACGATGTGCTCAATTATACACTGAATCTCGACCTGTATAATAATTTCGACAGTCCCTATCCGCAGGATTTCACAGCCAGCGACATTGTGACCTTCAGGGTTGATACGGCGCTCAATTTGATTAAACTCAATGCTGATAATGCTTCCCTTGAAATTGATGATGTCGGACTGGCGGGAGCCTCGTTCTCGCACGAGCAGGACACCCTGACAATCCAGTTGGACCAGACGTATAATCCAGGTGACATCGTGGATGTTGAAATTACATACTACCACAAAAATGTTGAAGACAATGCCTTTTATTGCAGCGGAGGATGGGTTTTCACGGATTGCGAGCCGCAGGGTGCCCGCAAATGGTTTCCTTGTTACGACAGTCCGTCGGATAAAGCCCGGCTGGATTTCACGGCCAAGGTACCTGCCAGTGTATTGCTGGGTTCCAACGGAAGGCTGGCCGACTCGGTCACCGTTGCCGACACCACCTGGTTTCACTGGAACAGCCGCGACCCCATCGCCACCTATCTGATGGTCATTTCGGCCAAAAAAGAGTGGAACCTGGATATCGTTTACTGGGATCGCCCGTCAACGCCGGGAGACCCCATGCCCATACGTTTTTATTACAACAACGGCGAAAATCCCTCATTTATGGAAACAAGAATCATCGAAATGGCCGACTGGTACTCGGAGCACTACGGTGAACATCCTTTCGAAAAAGACGGATTCACATCGCTGGGCAGCGAATTTCCCTGGGGAGGGATGGAAAACCAGTCGCTGACAAGTCTGTGTCACGGCTGCTGGGGCGAAGGGCTGATCAGCCATGAATTTGCACACCAGTGGTTCGGCGACGCCATCAGCCCGGGCACCTGGGCCGACCTGTGGCTTAACGAAGGATTTGCCACCTGGACCGAATCCTTTTGGATGGAGTACGACGGCGGTTATTCAGCCTATAAAAACGACATTGATTTGGATGCTTCCTATTACCTGTCGGCCAATCCCGGATGGGCCATTTACAACCCCGAATGGAACAACAACCTTCCCGGACTGGGAACCATGTTCAACTACGCCATTACATACTGCAAAAGTGCGTGTGCCGTACACCTTTTAAGATATACCATGGGCGATGATCTGTTTTTTCAGGCCATCTACGATTATGCCACCGACACGGTAAATTTCAGGTATAAAAGTGCCGTTACCGAAGACTTTAAAAACAAACTGGAAGAAAGCAGCGGCATGGAGCTGGACTGGTTTTTCGATTCATGGATCAAACAACCCAATCATCCCGTTTACGAAAACGAATACTCCATCACGGACATGGGCAACGGCACATGGAACCTGAATTTTCTGGTGAATCAGGTACAAACCAATGCCGGCTTTTTCCCCATACCCATCGAGCTTTGGATTTATTTTACCGACGGTTCGGATACCACCATCAGGGTGATGAATGATGAGAACAATCAGTTCTTCTGGTTCGGCTTCAACAAGCAACCGGCTTCAATGCTGTTCGACAAAGACAATGAGATCGTTTTGAAAGAAGCCTCTCTGACGGTAGGCATTGATGATGAACATATCGGAACGAATACCTTTTCGCTGGATCAAAATGCACCCAATCCCGCAAAAGGAAATACGACAATTTCCTATTCATTGCCGGAGGATACACATGTTGTTCTCTCGTTGTTCGACATGACCGGGAAAAAAGTGCTTGAAATGGTCAATGCAAAAGAGCAGACCGGAACACATTACCATACGCTGAACGCATCGGGACTGAAAGCCGGCGTTTATTACTACCGCCTTGAGACGGAGACCAACAGCGCAACACGCAAGATGGTCGTGGTGCAATAATCCATAGTTACCGATCCAAAAAGAAAAAAGTGGTGATCCTGATTGATGAATACGACAAGCCCATCATTGATTACATTGACGATATCCCCAAAGCCGAAGAAAACCGGAAAATATTAAAAAGTTTCTATTCGGTCATCAAAGACAGCGACAACTACATCCGGTTCTTTTTCATCACCGGGGTTTCAAAATTCAGTCAGGTTTCCATCTTTTCGGATTTGAACAATTTGAACGACATCACACTCGATAAAAACTTTGCTGCCGATAAACGTCCGAGAACCCTGATCGGGATCAACTTCGACATGGACAGCAAACGAATTGACGATTACGTGGTTGAACAGGTGAAATAAATTTTCATCTGCTTATAATTCTTCAATCAGATGTAAAGTTAATGGTTGTAATGCAGGTTTCTCCCGTTATTATTGCCCCTTAATATTGGCGACTTTAACGATTTGTTCTTCCACCGTATCGAATCCGCCGCAAGTGCAAAAAAGGTTCCTGTCGCCGTAAGCATCGTCAATACGCGTCACCGGCGGCCAGTATTTGTCGGCTTTGGTGCATGCAACAGGATAAGCTGCTTTTTGCCGCGAATAAGGTTTGTCCCATTCGTCCCTCGTGACCATGGCAACGGTATGGGGTGAATTTTTCAGGACATTGTTTTCCTTGTCAGCTTTTTCCTGTTCAATTTCAGTAATCTCCCGCCTGATCTCTGCCATGGCATCCACAAAACGATTCAGCTCCGACAAGGGTTCGCTTTCGGTGGGCTCCACCATCAGTGTACCGTGAACGGGAAAAGCCACCGTTGGGGCATGGAAGCCGTAATCCATCAAGCGTTTGGCAATATCAATGGCATTGATACCTGCCGTTTTGCCAAACTCATTGCAATCCACGATCATCTCATGGGCAACACGACCGTTCTTACCGGCATAAAGAATTTTATAATGCTTTTCCAGTGCATTTTTCAGGTAATTGGCATTGAGGATCGCCATTTGTGTCGCACGGGTCAGTCCCTCACCGCCCAGCAATTTGATGTAACCGTAAGATAACGGAAGGATCATCGCGCTGCCGTATGGTGCCGAAGCCACAGCGGTGATGGCTTTCTCGCCGCCTGTTTTCACAAAACAATTTCCAGGAAGGAAGGGTGCAAGATGCTTGGCAACCCCTATGGGGCCTACACCGGGGCCACCGCCGCCATGCGGGATGGCAAAGGTCTTGTGCAAATTCAGATGACACACATCGGCACCGATAAATCCCGGATTGGTCAATCCCACCTGGGCATTCATGTTGGCACCGTCCATATAAACCTGCCCGCCGTGGTCGTGTATCATTCTGACGATTTCCAGAATATCCTGCTCAAACACACCGTGCGTCGACGGATAGGTGATCATCAAGGCCGCAAGGTTTTCGCCATGCGTCTCAACTTTTATTTTCAAATCATCAAGGTCAACATTTCCGTTTTCGTCCGATTTCACAACCACCACTTTCATGCCCGCCATCACCGAGCTGGCGGGGTTGGTACCGTGTGCCGAAGAGGGGATCAGGCAAATGTTGCGATGACCCTGACCGATGCTGCGCAGGTATTCGCGAATGACCATCAACCCGGTATATTCGCCTGCTGCTCCAGAATTGGGCTGGAAGGATATGGCGGAAAACCCGGTGATCTCACACAGATCTTTTTCAAAATTTTCAATCAAAATACGGTAACCTTCGGCCTGGTCTTCCGGAATGAAGGGATGCAATGCGGTAAATTCGGGCCACGAAAGCGGGAAAAGCTCTGTTGCCGCATTGAGTTTCATGGTACACGACCCCAGCGGGATCATCGAACGATCGAGTGCCAGATCGCGATGCTCCAGTTTTTTCAGATAACGCATCATCTCGGTTTCGGAGTGATAGCTGTTGAAAACGGTATCCTGCAGATAGGGCGTTTTCCGTTTCAATTGCCCTGGCAAAGCATTCCGCGAATCATCGAAATTTATTGCCACACCGTCTTTGTCCAGAAACTCCGAAAAAATCTTCAGGATCAGTTCCACATCTGCCGTCGAGGTGGTTTCATCGGTACTGATGCCGACATGCGCATCATCAATATATCTAAAATTAACCTGATTGTCGAGTGCAATACGGCGAAGTTTTTCGATGCCGGAACCTTCAGGTATTTCGATGAGTAAAGTATCGAAAAAATGACGGTTTTGCTGCTTCACTCCAAGTTGTGTCAATCCTTCCTCAAGTGCCACGGCAGTGTTGTGGATATCGGCGGCGATCTCACGAATTCCTTCGGGGCCGTGATAAACGGCATACATTCCTGCCATGATGGCAAGCAGAGCCTGTGCCGTGCAGATATTGCTCGTGGCACGCTCGCGTTTGATGTGTTGCTCGCGGGTTTGAAGCGCCATACGCAAAGCCACATCACCGTTGGCATCTTTCGAAATGCCGATGATCCTGCCCGGGATGTTCCGTTTAAAATTTTCGGTGGTGGCAAAATAGGCTGCATGTGGCCCGCCGTATCCCATGGGTATTCCGAACCGTTGACTGCTGCCCACAGCAATATCGGCGCCCCACTCGCCCGGAGGCGTCAGCAGCGCCAGGCTCATCAGATCGGCGGCAACGGCAACAACAGCTCCCGCCGAATGTGCTCTTTCCACAAAACCGGAATAATCGAAGATGGCACCTTTTTCGTCGGGATACTGAACAATCGCACCAAAAACCTTGTCAGTAAACACAAAATCTTCATGGCTTCCAAAAACCAGTTCGATGCCGAGCGGCACAGCGCGTGTTTTGATTACCTCAACGGTTTGAGGGAATAAACCGCCGGCAACAAAAAACCTGTTGGCTCCCGCTTTGACGGCTGCCCGCGAGCGCGAATGGAATGCCATGATCATGGCCTCGGCAGCGGCAGTACCCTCGTCCAATAACGAAGCATTGGCCAGCGGCAACCCTGTAAGATCGGCAATCACCGTCTGAAAATTGAGTAACGCCTCAAGCCTTCCCTGCGATATTTCGGCCTGATAGGGCGTGTAGGAAGTGTACCAGCCCGGGTTCTCAAGAATGTTGCGCATGATCACTCCGGGCAATATGGCATTGTAATAGCCCAGTCCGATAAAGGTCTTGTAAACTTTGTTTTTCGAAGCGATCTCCCAAAGATGTGTCAGGTATTCCTGCTCGTTCATTCCGTCGGGAAGCTCCAACGGTTCCTTCAGGCGGATGGCTTTGGGCAATGTTTCGTCAATGAGTTGATCAAGGGATTCTACTCCTACCGTTTTCAACATTTCGGGAATCTCATTCTCTCCCGGGCCGATGTGGCGCTTTACAAAGTTATTGGTCAGCATGTTGTCCGTTTGTTATTTGTTGTTATATCTCTTTTATCTTCCGGGCGGCAAAGGTAAATATCTTTAAAAAGAAAAAAAGGAATATTGTTATTTTGTTAACGATAAAAAATGAAGGAATTCTTTCAACAGATGTTCCGTTAACAAATGACCTCTACAACGGGTCCACATCCACCACCACCTTGGCGGCTTTGTATCTGCTCCGGGCTTTAAAGTCGTCAACGGTTTCTTTTATTTGCTCTTTGATTTGGTGCGATTTACCGGATTTCTCGATCTTTATCAAGATATTTTTCAGATAAAGATTTTTGATGCGCGAAACAATGGGATATTCGGGGCCCAGCACCCGTTTGCCCAGTTTTTTTCGCAATTCGGCCGCAAACTCATTTGCTGCGGAATAGAGAAACTGGTTGTCCTTGTGCTGCAATTGTATGCGGATGATGCGGTAAAAAGGCGGATATTTGTACTGCTGACGTTCGGCCAGTTGGCTGCGGTACATCAGGTCGTAGCGGTTTTCGATGACAAAACGGATAACGGGATGATTGGGATTATAGGTTTGAATGATCACTTTTCCGCGTTTGTGTTTCCTTCCGGCACGGCCGCTCACCTGTGCCATCAGTTGAAAACTTCGTTCGAAAGACCTGAAATCGGGGTAACTGATCAGGTTATCGGCATTAAGAATACCCACTACGCTCACATGATCGAAATCCAGTCCTTTGGTCACCATTTGCGTTCCCACGAGAATATCAATACGGTGTTCTTCAAAATCGTTGATGATCCGCTGATAAGCATTTTTTGTGCGTGTGGTATCCATATCCATGCGTGCGATTTTGGCTTCCGGAAAGAAGATAGCCAGTTCCTCTTCCACCTTTTCGGTGCCGAAGCCTTTCATCATCAATCCGGTGTGGCCGCATTCGGGACATCGTTCGGGTATCGCGGTGGAATAGCCGCAATAGTGACATTTCAACTGGTTATTGTGCTTGTGGTAAATCAATGTAACATCGCAGTTTTTGCATGTCGGCGTCCAGTTGCACTGGTTGCATTCGATCCGCAGCGAAAAACCCCGGCGGTTTTGAAACAAGATCACCTGCTGATGATCCTTTAAGGCATCCTCAATATGTTTCATCAGCACCGAGCTGAAGTGCGATTTCATCATCTTGCGCCGGGTTTCCTGTTTCAGGTTGACAACAATGATCTCGGGCATCTGCATGCCGCCGTACCGCTCTTTCAGCTCCACCAGACCATACTTGCCGAATTGCGCATTGGCATAGCTTTCGAGAGACGGCGTGGCGGATCCCAGCAATACTTTGGCTCCGTGCATCCGGGCCAAAACGATAGCCGAATCCCTGGCATTGTATCGCGGTGCCGGGCTAAACTGTTTGTAGGAAGTGTCGTGCTCTTCGTCAACTATCACCAGACCGAGATTGCTGTATGGCAAAAACAATGCGGAACGGGCTCCCAACACAATCCTGTATCCGGTATCCTCCCTGTCTTTGGCGTAAGCGTTTACTTTGTTCCATATCTCAACCCGCTCAAATTCGTTGTATTTGGAATGATAAACCCCCACCGCCTCGCCGAAGAATTTTCTCAACCTGTTGATGATCTGCGTTGTGAGTGCAATTTCCGGCAAAAGGAAAAGTACCTGTTTCCCTTCAGCAATCACCTCATTGATAAGCCGGATGTAGATTTCCGTTTTCCCGCTTGAAGTCACTCCGTGCAGCAGCACCACTTCTTTTGTTTCAAAATGTGATTTTATTTCACTAAATGCTTTTTGTTGTTCCGGTGTCAGTGTGATGCTGTCCACCGACTGCTGGGCGTCGTATTTTTCCAGACGGCTGGTGATCTTTTTGGTCACCGTCAGGATCCCTTTCTTTTTGAGGGCTGTCAGCACTTGCTCCGATGAATGTGCGGTATTCAGCAGATTTTTCTTTTTCACTTCCATGCTTCCGCCGTTGACATCGTGGGTCAGACTCAAAAAAGTCATCAGCAATTCCAGTTGTTTATAAGCCCTTTTTTCCAGTTCGTCAAAAACTTCACGCAACTTTTCCTCACTTTTGTATTCGGTTGTCAGGCTAACATACGTCTCTGTTTTCGGACGATATCGTTCTTTTACCTCCTCCTCAACCAGCACGATCTTTTTCTCCATCAGATTCTTGATGAGCGGGATCACTTTTTTGAACTCCACGATACGGGCCACTTCCGACACGGTTAAGGTTTTCTGTATGTTGATGGCTTCGGCGATCAGATGTTCTTTTTCGTTCAGGCCCGAGATATCGCCGTCGAAATCGGGATTCCGGACAATGCGTGTTTCGCTGGCCAGTTTCAACGCCGAGGGAAGAGCAACATTCATCACTTCACCGGGGTAACTCAAATAATAATCCGACATCCAGTCCCAAAACTTAAATTGCAGCAAATTCACCACGGGAGAAGCATCCAGAACAGAGAGGATGTATTTGGGGGTATAGCCTTCAGGAACATTTTGATGGATTTCCTTCACCAACCCGGTGTATATCTTCCGCTTGCCGAATTGTACAACCACCCGCTTGCCTTTTTCCATCAAATCGTTCAACACGTACGGAACACGATAGGTAAATGTACCCGGTACAGGCAAAGGCAAAAGTATTTCGGCAAAAAGCGTTACTCTTTCCATCGGATGAATTTTAAGTTGATGAGCTAACGGTACTTTGCTTTTTTACTTCCGGAATACAATTCGTATTTAACATATCTGCATTCCAGCGGGCCGTTGAAAAGGGTGATTTTTTTAGACGTACGCAGGCCGACGGATTTCAGCGCCGAAGAATCCGAAGTAATCAGCCATGCCTGCCAGCCGGTATAATATTTTTTCAACACATCACCCATCATTTTGTACAACATCCGGATATCTCCCGATTTGATGCGTTCGCCGTACGGCGGATTTGTAACGATTATCCCTTCATCCGAAGGAGGTGAGGAATGTTCGAAAGCAATGGCTTTCAGCTCAACCTGTTTTTCAAAACCGGCGGCCTGCAGGTTGATGTGTGCGGCATTGAGGGTGCGGGATGATTTATCAAATCCGTAAACGGCAGCGCTTACGGGAATTATTTTGCGGTTTGCTTCCGTTTTGATGCTTTCCCAGAGTGCGGCGTCAAAATCTTTCCATTTTTCAAATCCGAAATGTTTTCTGAAATATCCGGCGGGCATTCCGGAGGAGATCATACAGGCTTCGGTGAGGATCGTTCCCGAGCCGCACATCGGATCCAGCAGATCTGTTTTTCCGTCCCAGCCCGAGAGCATGATCATCCCGGCAGCGAGCACCTCACTCAAGGGAGCCTCGCCCTGAACCCTGCGATAGCCGCGCTTGTGCAACGATTCGCCCGAACTGTCGATGGAAACGTCACACTGTGTACCGTTGATGTGGATATTGATGCGCAAATCGGGACGTTCAGGATCAACCGAAGGCCGTTTTCCCGTCTCTTCCCTGAACCGGTCAACAATGGCATCTTTAACTTTCAGCGCCGCATAGTGCGAATGCGTTATCACCGAACGGTTCACCACGGCATCTACCGCCAGTGTCCGGTCAACCGACAAAAGATCAGACCATTTAACGGATTTTATCTTCCGGTAAAGCTCATCTTCATCCGTAACGGTAAATTCGGCGATCACCTTCAGCACCCGCATCGCCGTACGACAAAGGTAATTTGCCTTGTACAACTGCTCCATGGTGCCGCGAAACTCGACAGCCCTGTTGAGCAAAACGGGGTCTTCAATACCAATGCCGATGAGCTCGGCGGCAAGGACTTGCTCCAGTCCTGTCAGGGTTTTTACAATGATCCGGAAAGTATCAGCGTGGTTTTTTTTCAAAAGATTCTGGGTTTAATGATCGAACGGACGGATGCCGGAAGCGTCTTTACCTCCGGAATAAAAGTCTGGCTCACCTGATCCGTATCTTTCATAATATCAAATTAATTAATCAAAATTATCCATTGCAAAAATAGAACAATTTCCGCACACCACCGGTTTTCATTCTTCGATACCGGATGCATTGTTTCCGGACTCTTTCCTCTTCAACAGCGATTTGATCTTTCTTACGCGTCGCCAGTAGGCATCGTTCTCGGGACGGGCAAGAATAAACGCCAATGGTTTTGTGGATTCGAAATGATCAAAAATGATCTTCAAACTGGCAATAAAGGGAATGATCAGCAACATCCCGGCAACACCCCAAACCTTGGCCCCGGCAATCAGGGCCAGAATGGTAACAAACGGATTCAGTCTGACATATCCTCCCGTAATGTTCGGCGTCAGAATATTGTTCTCGGTAAACTGAATGATGAGGAACAAAAAGAAAACCCCGATGGCAAGGTTCGGAGAATCACCCGTCAGCAAAGCAAAAGTGAACGGAAAAAACGCGCCGATCCACGTGCCGAAATAGGGTATGTAATTGAAAAGTGCCGATATCACTCCGAATAATATGGCATACTTCAACCCGATGATGTACAATCCGAAAGAATTTAATATTGACAAAATCAGCACAACGATGGTGGCGCCGCCCATATACCTTTGTGAAACGAACGAAATTTCTTTGATGATCTTGTTGGCCCGTCCCCGATCCTTGTGCGGCACGATCTGCATCAGAAAAATGTGAAATCGTTCCCGGTAAAACAACAGGTAAAAAACAAAAACAGGCATCAGTAAAATCTTAAAAACTGTTCCCGCTGTGGCATTCAGTACCTCATTCATCACCTTGCTGCCCGAAACAAAAAGATTGGTCACCTGATCTTTCACCCAGTTTTTTTGTGTTTCGGTTTTGATGCCCACGGTTTCTTCAATGTACATGGAAATTTCATTGACATTGTGGATGGCTTTTTCTTTCAGTTGCGGAAAATCATTGGTGAGTTTGGATACCTCATCGGCAAAAAACAACGAGACCCCTCCAAAAGCCGCCATCATCATGATGATCGTGACAAAAATGGCCAATCCTTTATGAAATCCTATCTTGATAAAAAGCTGGGAAACGGGATAAAGCAACGATGCGATCAGCATCCCGAAAACGATAGGAATCAGGAATCCTTTGGTGATGATGGCGATAAAGAAAAAAATGATGATGAAAAGAAGATAGTGTGTTACAACTACGATTGACGGGTATTTTTTTTGCATAATTCCGGTTTTTTGTGATTCAACTTATATTGTTCATTTAATCTACAAATGTCTCTTTTATCACAGACTTCAATTCTTTTATTTCAGGTTGCGATAATCTCCCTACAATTTTTATAATTCTTTGTTTGTCAATAGTTCGAATTTGATCAACGACAACCCAGCCTGTTTTTTCATCGTGTTTTACCTCTATTCTTGTCGGATATTTCCGAGATGTTGTAGTCATTGGAGCAACAATGATTGTCCGAAGAAACTTATTCATTTCGTCAGGCGAAATCACAACACAAGGCCGTGTCTTTTTTATTTCACTTCCAAGTGTAGGGTCAAGATTTACAAGAACTATTTGATATTGTTTTAAATCCATTCTTCTAAATTTTCATTTTCAAAAACATCATCAAATAAAAGCTGGTCTTCTCCATTTTCATTCATTTTCTTAAATGCTTGTTCCCATCCTTTTCTCGGATTAGAAACCGGTTTTAATATCAAATATCCTTTTTCCAGAATAAGCTCTACCTTATCTTTGATGTTATATTTCTCAATCAGGCTTTTAGGCAGCCTGAATCCTTTTGAATTTCCTATTCGAATTATTGATAGTTCCATATCATCATTTTTATAATGTAATTACAAAGTTAATACTTTTTTTAAATCAACAAATCTTTTTTCCAACCTTCTTATTTTTAAATAATGAAAACGGCTAAATAAAAATACATATTTTTGAACACAAACGAAGCATTAACCATCAAACAAAAATTTTATCCAAAGATGACATTAGCGCAAGCCCAGAAAAAAGTGGATGCCTGGATACAATCCGTAGGGATCAGGTACTTCAACGAATTGACGAACATGGCCATTCTGACCGAAGAGGTGGGCGAGGTGGCCCGAATCATGGCGCGGCAGTACGGCGAACAATCTTTTAAAGAATCCGATCGTGACAAAGAGCTGGCCGACGAGCTGGCCGACGTACTTTTTGTGCTGATATGTATCGCCAATCAAACCGGTATCGACCTGACGGAAGCTTTTGAAAAGAATCTGGGGAAAAAATCCGACCGTGACAAGATCAGACACAAAAACAACGAGAAGTTAAAATGAGTTTTCCGGAATTTGTTAACCGAATGGGATTCGCAATGCGACGGTAAAATTCCTTCCGATGTTGTAATACCCCGTGCCTGTTAGTGTGGAGAGGTGATCGAGATAGGTTTCATTGAACAGATTATTCAGATTGAACCGTAAATCAACCGTTTGCCTGCCGAACTGCATTTTCGCATCCGCACCGGCGTTCATCAGCCAATATGCCGGCGTTTCCAATTCGAATGCAGCGGGACGGTCTTGTTTGAAAGCATATTCGGCTTTAAGCCAAAAGGAAACCTTACGATACCACTTTTTCGAAGTTTTTGAAAAGGTGATTTTGCCGTTCAATCGATTTTGCGGTATCAACGGAAGATTTTCTCCATTGGTTTGTTCCGCCCGCAAAAACGAATAACCGGCCTGCAAATTCAGCCATGCAAGCGGGAGCAATTCCGCAGAGCATTCAAAACCGGAAAGATCGGCATCGTTTTGCACGTAACGGAAAATCTGTAATCCTTCACCGGTGGTGTCAGCCGTCGGCGACAGGTAGATGTAATTGTTGATGTGATTGTAAAATCCCGCCACATCGGCCAGGAAGATACCCGAATGGTAATGGAGGCTTACGTCGGTTTCGTAGTTGCGTTGCGATTTCAGGTTGGGGTCTCCCACTTCGTAGCGGGCACCGTGCTGACCGTCTTCGGTAAGTTCGGCAATGCCCGGAGTGCGAAATGCCGACGCCAGATTCAGCCGCAGCAGCAATACCTCTTTCAGCAATTGATACGTCCCTCCCACCGAGCCGCTGATATTCCCGTAATGGCGAAAAAGAGGGTCTTCAAACTGTTCCTGTTCCGGAACATCAATATGCCGGAAATCGTAACGCAACCCTGCCTGCAGGAAAAGCCTTTGATTGATGTTTCCGTTGTAAAGCGTCAACAGCGACTCATCATTCAGGTTGTAGTCGGGCAAAACATGCTCGGGAGCCTGCCGGTTCCGGTTTTGCTGTACCATTCCGCTAACACCCAGAATAAGACTGTGCCCCTTACTGATATGATAATTCCCTTTCACATCCCAGTTCAGGGTTTGCAGACGCATATCCACATCGGTGAAATCCGGCCCCTGCGGGTTGGTCATCAATTTTCGGGCATTGAACTGATAGCTCACGTTGGCATCTAATTTCCACCGGTTGATGAAAAACGTATTTTTGGAAGAGAGCTGATGACCGGTCAAATCCTGATACCAAACCTCGTTTTTTCTCCCTTTGGTATCCACCAATGCGATGGAGGGCGGCACGGTCAGGCCGGGCTTCATTTTCATGTATTCGTAATCAACCCTGAACACGCCGAATGAAGCATTGAATCCCGTGAAAGTCTTAATGCTTGCTTCGTTGAAACGGGAGTTGGGAACAAAATTTCCGTTCCCGTCCGTATAATCCTCAAAGGTCTTGCCTCCGGCTCTCATTCCCCAGAAAAAGGATTTGTGTGTTCCTTTCACGCCGAGATTGCATGAAACACCGTTTGTGTTGACATTGTATGCAGTATGCAGATCGCCAATCACTTTCCCAACGGGAGCGGGCTTTTCGCGAATAAAGTTCAGTACGCCGCCTACGGCATCCGAGCCGTAGAGCAGCGATGCGGCGCCCTTGATGATCTCAACCCGGTCGATGCCGAATTCGTTGAGCAAATAGGGATGATTGACCGAAAACTGGTAATCCTCCATGCGTATGCCGTTATTGAGCACAAGAATGTTGGAAGTGGACAATCCGCGGATGACCGGTGTGGTGATTCCCGTTCCTTTGCTGATGACGGCAACACCCGGAACGGACGAAAGTTTTTTCATCACGCCGATATCGCCCGTTTCGTCCATCCTTTTCCGTCCAACGGATTCGATCTTTACGGCATTGTCGTGCTGCGTGGAATAGGCTCCTCCCGATATAACCACCGCCTGGGTATGGATAATTTCAGGGGTAAGGCCAACGTCCATGGTGATACCCGCATCTGCAAAATCCGCTTCCTTGACAACGGTTTTGTAACCAATACTTGAAAACTGTATCTTAAAATGTCCCTTCGGCAACTGCCCGATGAAATATTCGCCTTTGCCATCGGTAAAAGTTCCCTTTTGTATCTCGGGAATATAGACATTAACACCCGGCAGGGACTCTCCGGAGGATTGATCGGAAACCACCCCGCTGATCCGGGCCTGTGAAAAGCCTGCCAATACCTGCCACATCAAAAACAAAAGAATAACAGCTCTTTTGTTCATCTTCTCGTTGTTTTACTTCCGTTGTTATTTTACTTTGACACGAACCCCTTCGGAATGCGCTCCGAATTCGGGAGCATACATACATTGTATGGTTGTGATCCCGTTGGAAAAATCACCTTTTTGCGATACCATTAACGGATATTCGAACACATAAGTGCCTTTGCGCAAATAATCGAAAAAGAAATCAACCGAAGCATCGCGGGTACTTTCATAATAGCCCAGACCACCATTGTACCGGTATCCCGAAAGCACATTCACCGGTTCGAAAGCCGAAGCCCGCATATCCTGCATATGGACATATTCCATATCGCGGTCCACACGCAACTCGATGCGAACGGTGATCTCATCACCCGGGCTCAACACATCGCCGTCTTCCACCGGTTCGATCACCGGCCCTTCGGGCGTATTGTGCTTCACGAAAAGCCGTTTTTTGAGCGACAACGGCGTTTCATGTGCCGTGATCTTGTCGAGGTCTTCGAAATACTGCCAGTACAAGGCGCCCCATGCAACTCCGTAGTCGGATTTTTCTACGACCACTTTCCCCATTTCGGGTGTTATTTCGCTGCCCGGCCAGGAAGTCCGGAAATAACCTGTTCCCGCTTCAACCATTCCCATCCGTTTGCGCGAAATGTTTTTATCGCCAACTTTAATTGTTGCCAGTTCATTGCCCTGCAGCAAATCCGTCCCCCGTCCCAAAAGAGCGTAAACCGCTTCAACGGTGGCACGATCGGTTTTCCAGTCGTTGGTTTGTTTTTGTTTCAGCAGCCATATTTTCATCTTTTCCACCGCTTCAAGATCGTTTGCCACTTCATCAAAAACCTCGATCATCAGCGCCTGCGTTTCAACCGGAGCCTGATACCAGAAGTAACCGTTTTGCTGTTTCCAGTACATTCCCATCTCTTCGTTTTCGAGCGAACGTTCCTTTAGCGACTTAACGATCAGTGCCGGCGTTTCCGGTTCGCCGTAACGGTTAAGCGCAAGGGCAATCATACCCTGTAAATAGATGTTTTCGGCCTGCCAGTATTTTCCGGCTTGCTGTTTGTAATAATTAAATGCCGTTTCGCAGTTGGGGTTGATCATAATGTTCCCGAAAAAACTTCTGGCATAAAGGTATTGAATTTGCGTGGCCGAAACATGGTCTTTTTCCATGTCGTCGGTATTTTTTTTCAGCTTTTCGTAATCTTCAAGGATACGGTCGTCGAGATAACGCACGGCAGCAGTCATCATTTTATTGATACGGTTGTCGCCGATGACATCAATGATGCCGAGGTTTTTGAGTTTTCCGAACCCTTCAACGACTTGTTGTGTGATGTGCCGGCTGTCGCGCATCCCTTCAAACCACATGAACCCGCCGTTGGGAGCCTGCAATTTTTGCAGTAATCGTATGGAGGCGTCCAGGCGGTTTTGCATGTTGTTGATATCGAACAAAAGTGCGATGCGTTGTTTGCGCTCCGACTCATTCCGGGCCTGCATCACCCACGGCGTTTGTTCGAGGAGCAGATTCTTCAGGTCCTGGTTTTTCTCCAGATTCGAGAGCAAGCTTTCCGGTGTTTGGTTTTTCCAGCTTTCGAACACTCGTTTGATTTTCGGGTTGTCATTGGCCAGATAAAAGGCAATGCTGTTGGCAAAAAAGCTCCCGAAAACCGAAACGGTATTTTTGAACACGGGCTCCGAAATAACCGGCAAAGCCTGCACTGCATACCATGCCGGATTGGACGAAAATTCCAGCGTCAGGCGGTAGTTTTTGATACTTTTGCTCCCTCCTGACTCAAGGAGTTTCTTCATTTCAAATGTTTTGGTCTCATTTCCGTTTACGGGCAAGGGCATTGCTTCGGTTACGAGTTTGCGGTTGGAAAGTACCGGCAGGGTCTTTTCCTCACCATCGCTGTAATTGCCGGCTGTGGCTTTAACACGATAAGTTATCACATTGAAATCCCCGGGAACCACAATTTTCCAGCTTACGACCGTGCTCTCCCCTTTTCCGGCGGTAAAATCTTTAACCGCCTCCTGCAACTGAAATTTTGCATCGGCCGGCTGCATGGTGACGGCATCAAAAAATTCCAGCTTTGCCGAGCCTTCCAGTTTTTCACCGGAAAGGTTCACCACTTTGGTGGTAAAAAACAAGGTGTCGCCCTGCCTGAAAAAACGCGGTGCATTGGGCATTACCATCAGCTTTTTGCTTGCCGTAAAGGTTTTTTCAAGCATTCCCGTTTTCAGGTCTTTGGTATAGGCCAGTCCCATAAAATTCCATCTGGTAAACGATTCGGGCAGGGTGAAACTGATGACCACATCACCGTTCTCGTTGGTATGCAGTTGCGGATAGAAAAAGGCGGTTTCCCTGAAATCGCGACGTACCTGCATGCCGGCAAAAGGTTCGGCTTTCTTTTGTTCCGGTTGCTGAACAGCAGCTCCTTCAACAGGTTCATTCACCCCTTCCGCAATGGAAAAAAGCTCAAGATCATCTTCAACAACCTCCAGCGGCATTTGGGCATTACCGGGGACAGGGACACCATTCATGCTGTAACGCATGGCATCCCGCCCTCCTTTCATGGGCCAACTACGATAATCGCCATAGCCGAACCAGTTGAGCCGGTCGTATTTCGGGTAATGGTACGGCTGCCCGGCCACCGAAGACAGCAGAACGGTCCTGCCCGGCGAAACACCGAAATTGCCCGTTGCCGACCATGAAATGATGGCGTTGTAATATGTAAGCAAATTAAAATTCCAGCGGTGAGCAGTAAAGGCATCCAGCGAAGCATCGTACATCGAAGCCAGCATCTCGGCAGCAACCTTATCTCCCTTTTTATCACGAATGGTAATGGTCCACTTTTCTTTACCGCCCGGCAAAAGGTCACTCCTTAAACTTTCGAATGTCAGATCAAGCTTTTTATTCGTATATGGAACTTTGACCACCTGTTCATTTTTGAACACTCTGTTGTCTTTCACAAAAGTCAACTGAACGGAAAAATTTCCGCGGTACTCCTCTTTGATGGGGATGGTGATTTTCTGCTGCTCCCTGTCGAGATGGATCCACCGGCTGCTGACAACATTCCCCTGATGCTGGATTTCGTAAAGCATGTTGACCTTTCTTGCCGAAGTCCCGACAAGAAAAACAGCCTCTTCGCCGGGTTCGCCCTGTTCCTTCAACGGGACAAACCAATCGTAAGTCTTCAGCGGGGGCTGTTTGCCCTCGGGATCGAACAACGTGAAATATTTTTCGGTTTTCACCTCCTGTCCGTAAACGTCGGTTGCCGTCATCACCAATGCATATTCACCCTTATCCCATCCGGACAAATTCTTGATGACCAGCACCGAATCCTGTCCCGTATCCAGTTGCCCGTTGAAAACCACCTCTTTTCTTTCCCAGTTCGCCGGATTATTTTCGTCGTTGTACACCCGGTTGGGAAAAGCGGATTCAAAATCCGGCCGGTCAATGACCTGTTCGTCCGGCTTTTGCCACGGCCTGTCCAACAACAATTGTTCAGTATCTTTGAGTTTGTTAATGATAATTTCCACCTGAACCGCCTGTTTTTCGCCGTTCAGATTGGCGGTTTTAAGTTCAAATTCATTTTTATCGCTGCGATTGACCAATTTGGGGATATCAACATCAAGGAACAACGCCTCCGCACCCACCGAAACGGTCTCTTCGGCCGAATGTGTTTCTCCGTTGATATCGGTTACCGTTGCAGATACGGTATAGTGAAAAACGGGTTTGAACCGTTGGTTGATCTCCTTGTCGGGAATGGCTTTGAAAGCAATGGTGAAACGGCCGTCGTTGTCTGTTACGGTTTCGCCATTTGTGATCTCCGTCTCCGTTGACGGAGGAAAGAAATAGGGCGAATAACCGAAAATGTACCGGTAAGGGAAAAAAGTTTTCCGAACCACCCTGTAGGTTACATTTGCTCCGTCGAGCGTGTTGCCGGCGTAGGCCATGGCCTGCCCGGTTACCGAAATCGTTTCGTTGAGCTTGTAGCTCCCCTTGATGGGATCGAACAATACTTCAAAGGTGGGACGCTTGTATTCTTCAACGGAAAAATTCACATTGCCCGTTCTGTTCTTCAGGGTCATCATCCCGTTGAGCGCTCCCGTGGGAATAACGAACGATCCGCTCACCGAACCGTAATCATTGGTGGTCAGTTCAACACTGCTCACCTCCCGGTAGTTGACGTCGCGAAATTCGATGTTGGTGGTAAAATCCGGCAAAATCTTATATTCGTCACCTGTCTTTTCCAAAATGACGGCTTTGAAATAAACCGTTTGTCCGGGCCGGTAAATGGAACGATCGGTAAAAAAGAAGGTTTTGATTACCGGTTTTTGTTCATTGTCATAATGATGTCCGATGAATAATGCCTGATCGGCAATCAGCTTATCATCGCCTTTGACAAACTCCAGCGTAACCGATTTTGATCTTTGGTCTTCACTTCGGCTGTCGATTTCGAAAAATCCATTGTCATCGCTGCTGAAACTTTTCCAGGGATTGATCTCATAAGTCCGTTTTTGATAATTGTAATCACGGGTATAGGCATTGATGGCTACCCCTTTGAGCGGAGACCCTTTTGTTCTGTCGAGCACGTACAATTCATATCCTTTTCCCGGGTCGTTCTTGCTGATGTAACTGATGTTCGTCGCCCAGAAATCCGACCATGCCACCGCAAGGTTCAGCTTGTTGAAATCTTCGTTATTCCCTGCCAAAAGCACATAAAAACCTTTATCCAACCCGGGTATTTCAATTTCGGAAGTGTGTTGTTGAAAATCTCCCTCGTCGGGAATTTCGATATCCCAGCTCAAGACCGGTTTTTCCGAGAGCAATTTCTCAACGATCTGTTTCGAATCCTGTCTCCTTATCATGGTTTTAAATGGCCGGTAATCCATTCTTAAAACACGGAAATAGGCCCGTTTTACATTTTGCCATTTCAGCAGTATTAAAGAGGGTTTTCCGGGTAAAATCCGGTTTTCAGCGGTAATTCCGATATCCGGTTTTTGAATCGTATTAAGAAGGGTTTTGCAATTTTCGGCACCCATCGACCCGGGGAAAGACTTGATGGCTTTTTTGCAATACTCCGCTGCGGTTTTCTTTTCCCAGCGGTGGTCATCCGAAAGCCGGGGATTGTACTGATTGCCCTGTTGGTAATAAAAACGGGCGAGCTTAAAAATGACCTGCGCAGAATAGGGCGAACTTTCATAAAGCTCTTCGATGGCGGTAAGGGCAGAGAGATACAGGCTGTCTTTTTCCGGAAGGGTGGTTTTGTTGTAAACAAATTCCAGACGCGTCATATCAGCATCAATAATCGCTTGCGGCGTTTCGTCATGGAGATGAAAAGCAAGCAATTCCTGCAGCACCTTCAGCGCAAAATAATCGTTTGAAACATGCTCGGGCTTGTCAATGTCAAGGGTTGAAAATTCCGGCGCCGGCAAAAAATAGTCCGCATCATTGATCTCAAAACGTTCTGCTGCACGCGTCAGGCCCGATTCGTCGTTGCGGTAAAAATCAAATGCACGATAGGCCAGAAAGTCGAACAACGTGGGCCTGAAAATCCCGGATTCGGGCTCTTCGACAAGAATGGGTTTAAAACTTTCGATGTTGATTTTTTGCAATTCCTCTTTGTCCGTCAACGACAGTTGATAATTCTCAACGGCTGCATCGGCAAGTTTCCGGGCATCCCACGTTGCAATATCTTCCTGCACAAAATTCACCGTAGTAGTTCTGTTGAGAATTTTGTACCGGTTTGTCTGATAGTAACGCCAATATAATTCCGCCTCAATTGAATGCAGCAGTTGTTTTTCGGGGGTTCCGGCAGTTGATATTTCATTTTCAATCTGATGAATGGCTTTGATAAGTGCATTTTCTTCAAAACCGGCCATCAGCTTAATGCGGTAGAGGTTTGCTTTGATAAGCTGCGGGGTATTGTTTTCCGATTTGGCCTGTTGATAAATCTGCTCTACAAGCTCTAATGCCGACCTGGGCTGCATGAGTTTATCCAGCGAATCAACCTTTTTCCATGTCGTTTCATAGTCTTTATCCATGGGTAATTTGTTTGATGTAAAAATCAGTGCCAGCAAAAGGAATAAAACCACCGGCATAAAAATTTTAAGTAATTTCATCGTTGAGATTTTTTTGTGAGTTGGTACAGCATGCAATCAATAATTGTGCTAAAACGGATTTACTCCGCAATCCGAAGGCGATTCAGGTAAAGCTGAATGGTGTTTTCGAGTCCGAAATAGAGGGCATCGCAAATGAGGGCGTGGCCAATGGAAACCTCAAGCAGGCCGGGAACATTTTGTGCAAAATATTTCAGGTTGTCCAGATTCAGGTCATGACCGGCGTTGAGCCCCAGACCGGCAGTTTCTGCTACTTTAGCGGCTTCCACAAAAGACGCAACGGCCGATTTTCGGTCACGTGGATAATTTTTCGCATAGGCTTCGGTGTACAATTCAACCCGGTCGGTTCCCGTTTCGGCGGCATTTTCAATCATCCTCGCATCGGTTTCGATAAAGATGGAAGTGCGGATACCGTGGGCATGAAATTCAAGGATCACATCCCGCAGAAAGGCTTTATGTTTCACCGTGTCCCATCCTGCATTGGAGGTGAGTACGCCGGGCGGATCGGGCACCAAAGTTACCTGCTCGGGTTTTACTTTGGTAACCAGCTCAATGAACTTGCGGCCGGGATAACCTTCGATGTTGAATTCGGTGGTCACCACCGGTCGCAAATCCAAAACATCCTGATAACGGATATGCCGCTCGTCGGGGCGGGGATGAACGGTGATGCCCTGTGCCCCGAAACGTTGACAGTCCACTGCCGCTTTCACCACATCCGGAATATTTCCGCCGCGCGCATTACGCAATGTGGCGATTTTATTGATGTTCACACTTAATCTTGTCATAACTGAATTTTTTTTCAAAATTAATATTTACTATGTTTGCACGTAGATAAAATGATAACATTTATTAAACCATAAAAATTATGCGTGCGGTAATTCAAAGGGTAACACAGGCTTCGGTCGAAATTGAAGGTGCCATCAAAGGAAAAATCGGCAAAGGGTTGCTGGTTTTGCTCGGCATCGAAGAGGCCGATACGGAGGAAGACATTGAATGGCTTTGCGGAAAAATTTCGCGACTGCGCATCTTTGACGACGAAAACGGAGTAATGAATCTCGCCATCACAGCAGTTGACGGAGAAGTGTTACTGGTCAGCCAGTTCACACTGCACGCCAGCACCAAAAAAGGAAACCGTCCCTCATACATCAAAGCCGCCCGGCCCGAAACGGCCATTCCGTTGTACGAAAAATTCAAATTACGGCTCGAAAAGAGCGTTTATAAAAAAGTGGAAACCGGCGTTTTCGGTGCTTACATGAAGGTTTCGCTCATCAACGACGGACCGGTAACCATCATCATCGACAGTAAAAACAGGGAATAAAAAAAGCCCCGCGGGGAGCGGGGCCCAAAAAAATGAAATGAAAAAATTATCTCTCTCCAGTCTGTTGCAATTTGCAACCAACTATCTTTAATTTCCGTTTGTCAATGTACGTGATGATTTTTTAATATTTTTGTCATTAATCCGATGCAAACATACTTCAAGACAAAACCTGTAATGTTAACGAACTGTTAATTTTTGTTAACGATTTGTTAATTCGGCCGTTTAAACATTTAACAATAGGACGAAAAAAATTGAAACAAAAAACAATCACCATCACCATCATCATCACCTCCCTGGCTTTACTGGGAGTTACTGTTACGCAGCTGTTTTGGGTTTCGGATGCCGTCAGCCTCCGAAACGAGCAGTTTAACAAAGATGTGAGTCTGGGGCTTAACAAAATCGTCAACCAACTGCTGACCCTGCAAAACGATTCGCTTTTGCTGCAAAAATTCAAGACCAGCGACACTTCGGGTTTCACGAACCATATCAAGTTTATTCATACGCTGCAGCCACAACTCATTGATACGGTCATCAAATCGGAGTTCAAACGTTTTAGCCCCAACCACAAGTTCTATTACGGCATTTACGAAAAAAAAACCGGTGAATTTCTTCTTGGAAATTACAGCGGATACAAGGACAAGATCATCCGTTCGAAACACAACATCTCCATCTCCTGTATTTTTCAGCCCGAAACTTACCGGCTGGGGGTATATTTTCCGAATCAAACGGCATTTGTATTTCAGAAAATGAAAGTAAATCTTATCCTTTCGGCCTTTTTTATGCTGGTCATCATCGGATGTTTTTGGTTTGTGATTGTTTACCTGCTTCGACAAAAAAAGATTTCGGAGATCAAAGCGGATTTTGTCAATAACATGACCCATGAATTCAAAACCCCCATTTCAACCATCTCGGTGGCCAGCGAAATGCTTTTGAAGGAACATGTTGTGAATGACAAAGAGAACGTCAACAAATATGCCCGTGTGATCTTTGATGAAAATACAAGGCTCAAGGACCAGGTTGAAAAAGTGCTTCAGGTGGCAACCCTCGAAAAAGGAAATTATAAACTGAAACTGGAAGCATTTCATGTACACGAAGTGCTGAAGGAAATTGTCGGAAATTTTGAAGTGACACTTGATCCCCAAAACGGAAAGATATTTTCGCGGTTCAATGCGGCACAGGACAAGATCATGGCCGACAGGCAACATTTCAGCAATGTATTGATCAATATTCTGGACAACGCCAGAAAATATTCGAAGGATGCACCGGAAATCACCATTTCAACACGCAGCAACCGGAAAGGGATCACCATTTCGGTTGAAGATAAAGGGATCGGTATGTCGCGTGAAAACCAGACCAACATTTTCAGGAATTTTTACCGGATACACACCGGAAACATCCACAATGTAAAAGGTTTCGGTATCGGACTTTACTACGTTAAAACCATTGTTGACGCCCACAACGGAAACATCAGGGTAAGCAGTGAACCCGGCAAAGGTACGCGGTTTGATATTTTTTTTCCCTTCGTAAAATATAGCAACATCAACTGAAAACATCACTTATGCCACAAAAAATCAAAATACTACTGGTAGAAGACGATCCGAATCTGAGTGTGGTGTTGTCTGATTATCTGGCTTTGATCGGATACGAAGTTGAACTGAGTTGCAACGGAACAGAGGGTCTGGAACAATTTAAAAAACAATCTTTCGACCTCTGCATTCTGGATGTGATGTTACCGGGAATGGACGGATTCACTCTGGCAAAGCACATCAGGGATCACAACTCCGACATTGCGCTCATCTTTCTGACGGCCAAATCGCTAGAACAAGACCGCATCAAAGGGTTTCAGATGGGTTGCGACGATTACATCACCAAACCTTTCAGTACCGAAGAGTTGAATTTGCGCATCAAAGCAATACTCAGAAGGTGTCTGATGTCAAAACCCTCGCACGAAATGCAGGGCAACGCATACCGGCTTGGGATTTACAACTTCGACACCGCCAACCTGCTGCTCACTTCCGAATTCGGCAAAACACGCCTCACACCAAAAGAAGCAGCTTTGCTGAAGATATTGTGTGAACACAAAAATCGTTTGTTGCCACGCGATACAGCCCTCAAAAAAGTATGGGGCGACACGGGCTATTTTGCCGGCCGCAGCATGGATGTTTTTATCACCAAACTGCGCAAATACCTCCGGGACGACCCCTCCATCTCCATTATCAATGTCCACGGAATGGGATTTAAACTCGAAATTTTAAACTAACACCGATTGCATCTCACAGTGCCTGTTATTTTTGCAAATGCTCCCGAAACAGGCCGACATAAATCCCGTCTGTCAGCGGGGCGGCATTTCCCTGCATATCGTACATCATGCAACCAAACCGGGCAATGAGTTTGACGATCACAATCCCGTTGAGGTCGTTTTCGAGCTTTTGCGTTTGAATGATCTCGAAGGTGCTTCCCTGTTGATTTCCACTCCCGAATGAGGTGGAGTATTTCTTCAATCCGTTGATGGTATCGTAAATCGAAATCTCCACGCCGTTTCTTCCGCCAATGGAATAATTCCGTTTACCCGGAGTAAAAAATTGAAGAAAAGCATCCTCGTTCCAGATATCCGTCAGGCGTCCTTTGGTGATCTTTATCAGTTTCAGGGTATCCTGGAAGGGATAATTGAGTTTCAATGAAGATTTGAAATATTTTCGATGGAAAAATGTAAGGTGTTCTTCCATCCGCATCAGTATCTTGTGCTGATCTTCCCTGTACAGATAATCCTCCTTTTTGAAACGAAACCTTGTCTGGCTGATGGAATTTATTGTAACTTGTTCCGCCTCGTTGGTGCATGAAAAAACAATTCGTTTGTTATGGATCAAAAAATCGCCGGAAAGCAAATTCTTGTCGCCAAACATTCCGTTAATAACATCGCCCGAGCCAAGGTCAATCAAAAAATCGCCGTTTTCGATGGCGGTAATTCCCGATTCGATTTTTTCAATCCGGCTGTACTTTGCTCCGTTTTGGTAATAATTGACGATGTATTTTTTGATCATCGCACGGTTGTCAATGGTATCAACGAAAAAAGTAACCAGTAAGCCCTCTCCCGTATTTCCCGACCAGACACCGCAAAATTTCAGGTCTCCGGAATTTCCTGCGGGCGGGTCATCTTTTCGACAAGCCGCAAAAAACAAAACCGCCACAAGCAACAACAACATTGCGGGATAAAATCCCGGTAACCGACGAAAAATTGTTTTACCGAATCTTATTTTGGCTCGAAACATATCATGAAATTACACCGCTTCCGAGGCACACCGACTGATCGGGAAGGTAGATCACACCGAATTGTCCGGGAGCAACACCCGAAACGGCTTTGTCGGCCGTGAGCAGATAATGATCCTCACGACGCTGCAAAAACCCGGTGTTGAACTCGGGCTGATGTCTGATCTTGAACTTTACCGGCTGTTTGACCGAATAATCCCTGTCGGGCTGGCCGTTGATAAAATGAAAATGCGAAAGTTTGATTTGATCCTTGTATTGCGTTATGGGATCGTAACCGTTTGAAACATACACGATATTTCTTTCGGTATCCTTATCAACAACGAACCAAGGCCCCTGACTCAGGCCGAGCCCTTTGCGCTGGCCGATGGTATGGAACCAAACCCCGTGATGCTTGCCCAGTGTTTTCCCCGTTTCAAATTCCACGATCCTGCCGGTTCGTTCACCCACATAACGACGGATAAAATCGTTGTAGTTGATCTTTCCGAGAAAACAAATTCCCTGACTGTCCTTGCGTGCCGCCGACGGCAATCTGATCTCTGCAGCCAGTTCGCGCACCTCTTTCTTCAGCATCCCGCCGATGGGAAAAACAAGTTTGTTGAGTTGCTGTTGCGAAATTTGTCCCAGAAAATATGTCTGATCCTTGAATCCGTCTTTGGCCGTTCCCAGGTATTTCACCCCGTTCTTTACCAGTGTCGTGGCATAATGCCCCGTGGAGATCAGATCGAAATCCTTGCCGTATTTTTCTTCAAAAGCACCGAACTTGATCATCTTGTTGCACATCACATCGGGGTTGGGGGTCAACCCTTTCCTTACCGATTCGATGGTATAGCTGATCACCCTGTCCCAGTATTCTTCCTGTAAAGAAATGACATCAAATTTGCATCCGTATTTTTTGGCGATCCATGTGGTGATCTCAATATCTTCGTCGGCAGGGCAGCTCACCCAGGCGGGATCGTCCTCAAGCCCGATTTTGATATAGAAAATGTGCGGATCGAATCCCTGCTCTTTCAGCAGATGAACCGTAACCGAGCTGTCAACTCCGCCTGAAACAAGGGATGCTATTTTCATTGTTGTTTTGCGTTATGGGTTAAGAGTTAAGCGTTAAGAGTTTTTTTGTGTTGAATTATTTTAATTTTTAATATTGATTGAAACGTTGGATTTGCCGACTGTATAAAGATAAATCGAAAAAAGTTGAAAAATAGTGCGCCAACCGTTATGATTTTCATCAATCTTCCGGAGCAGAGCGGGTTGAGCCACGGAAGATTACATGAGTTTTTGATAAGTTTTCCACCAGCAATCCGGAATTTCGTTATTGCATGCAGCCTGATAATCGCTGTACGAACACGGCACCATCAAATGCCGTTCATATTTGTTTTGTTTTTCGTCATCATTCACACGGATCTCGATCCACCAGCGGTCGGTAATTTTGCTTTTGTAAAAAACAACATCGTCCGAATATCCTTTGATACTCACATGATATTTGATGAATTGATCGTTGTTGCTTCCGGGAAAATCGCTTCTGCGGGAGGCGAAACCGTCGAGAAAATACCAAAGCATCTGTGCGGCAAGCTGGGCGGTTTGGCCGTTGCGGTCGTATTTGGGGTTGATTTCGAACAAACCCAGCGAACTTACTTTTTCGCTCAATCCGGCATATCGCATCAGCAGGCATGCTTCTTCACCATAAAATCCGTTGGGCGAAGCGTTTTCGTTTCCCGGCGCATCCGACTGACGCACCGCACCGATATCAAAACCAACCGTATCCGCATTCCGCAGCACGGGCTCGGCATCTTCCGGATTGTCGCGAACCACGCCCAACCGGTGAATATCAAAAAAAAGTTTATCCATTAAATGAATCGCCCCGGGGTCAACAAAATAGGTTTGATATCCCAGGTTGGCAAAATTGAACAGAAAATTGGGTTTGTGCAAAACGATCCGCGAGAGATACGACCCGGAATGTAACTGCTCATCACTTTTGGCAAGATCAAACCTTGCGTCGATGTTCACCATGTTGATGATCCTCTCCATGGCGGCATAAGCCTGATAAACGGCATACATCAAATCGTGGCTTCCGCCGATGACCACAGGAACGACATGCGCCTTTAGCAACCCCGTCAGCACTTCCTTCAATGCAAAATAGGTGTCGTTGACCTCATTGCCCGGCCTGATGTCGCCAAGATCGATGATCCTGATCGCATTCCCGTTGCGGAACAGCCGGTAAAAATATTTCCTGACCTCTGCGGGTGCAAGGGCACAGCCGTTGTTATCAATGGCATTGCGATCTTCGGGCACTCCCACAATGGCGATTTCATATTCTTCCACGGAAATATTTTCCCCGTCATCATAGCACTTTATTCCGTCACCCATGCGACTGCCTTCCGCCGACGGAGTAAAATCAATTTTCGAAGAATCAACCGGCTCGAGATACAATCCAAATTCGATCATTTTCTTCTGCGTGATTTTGCCGGTTTTTTATCCCCCTCGGCTGCTATTTTCAGGCAATCTTCCAGGGTCAGGCTTTTCGGTTCGGTACCTTTGGGGATTTTATAATTTTTCTTTCCGATGGAAATGTAAGGCCCCCACCTGCCGTTCAGCACCTGCACCTCTTTGTTTTCTTCAAAGGTTTTAATGATCTTTTCGCGGTCTTTTTTTCGTTTTTCCTCGATGATCTCAATGGCACGGGTCTCATCAATGGTCAACGGATCGTCGTTCTTGCCCAACGAATAGAACTTGTTTTGATGGCGTACATAAGGGCCAAACCGACCGATGGCAACGGTGAGCTCTCCACCCTCGTATGTACCGACATTGCGTGGAAACTTGAACAGGTCGAGGGCATCCTGCAAGGTAATGCTTTCCATGGTTTGCCCTTTTTTTAAGGCAGCAAACCGTGGTTTTTCCTCACTCTCCGTGTCACCGATCTGTACCATCGGGCCAAAACGACCGATTTTCACGAAAACGTTTTTTCCCGTTTCGGGCTCCTGACCGAGCAACTTTGCCCCGCTGAACTTTTCGCTGGTTTTGATGGTATTTTCAACCCTTTCGTGAAACGGGCCGTAAAACTCCCTGATCATCTCATTCCAAACTTTCCGTCCCATGGCAATTTCATCAAACTCTTTTTCAACCTTGGCCGTGAAGTTGTAATCCATGATGTTGTCGAAATGTTGGATCAGAAACCGGTTGACGATGATTCCGATATCCGTGGGAACAAGCTTTCCTTTGATCTGGCCGGTTTTCTCTTTCTTCACCGATTCTTTGATCGCATCGTTTTTCAGTTCGATCACCTGATAATTCCTCTCTTGTCCGGGACGGTCTTCCTTGGTAACGTATTCCCGTTTTTGAATGGTTGAAATGATGGGGGCATAAGTTGAAGGCCGTCCGATACCGAGCTCTTCAAGCTTTTTTACCAACGTGGCTTCGTTATAGCGTATGGGCGGTTGGGTAAACCGTTCCACGGCCTCCATCTTTATCAACGGCAATTTTTGCCCGATCGTCAACGGAGGGAGCACACCGCTTTTTTCTTCCTGATCTTCATCATCCAATGATTCGAGGTAGAGTTTCAGAAATCCGTCAAATAACAGCACTTCGCCTTTGGCAACGAATTTTTCTTTGGTTTTGGAAATATCAATTAAAGTGTTCGCTTTTTTGGAAATATCAATGGTAACCGTGGTCTTTTCCAGTCTGGCATTGCTCATCTGTGAAGCCACCGTACGTTTCCAGATCAGGTTGTAAAGTTTTTTCTGGTCTGCCGTGCCTGATATCTCCTGTTTGTCGATATAAGTGGGTCTGATGGCTTCGTGTGCTTCCTGTGCGCCTTTGGCGGAAGTTTTATATTGCCGGAACTGATAGTAATCTTCTCCGAAATTGTCGATGATCTCTTTTTTGGCCATTCCGAGCGCCAGGTTCGACAGGTTCACCGAGTCGGTTCTCATGTAGGTTATCTTACCCGATTCGTAAAGCTGCTGGGCAATGAGCATTGTTTTCGACACCGAAAAGCCCAGTTTGCGACTGGCCTCCTGTTGCAGGGTTGAAGTGGTGAACGGAGGCGCCGGTTTTTTCTCTGCCGGTTTTTTCTCTATCTTGCTGACGGTATATTCGGCACCGATGCATTTGTTCAGAAATGCCACGGCCTGTTCTTTCGACTTGAACCGGGAAGGCAATTCGGCCTTCAGCTCTGTTATTTTTCCGTTTTCGTTGATCTCAAACAAAGCGGAAACACGATAGAACGGGGTGATCTTAAAGTTTTTGATCTCCTCTTCCCTTTCGACGATCAACCTTACGGCAACCGACTGAACGCGGCCGGCCGAAAGAGCCGGTTTCACCTTGCGCCACAGCACCGGCGAGAGTTCAAAACCCACCAGCCTGTCGAGCACACGGCGTGCCTGCTGGGCATCCACAAGGTTCAGATCAATGCTTCTCGGGGTTTTGATCGCCTCCTGAATGGCGGTTTTTGTGATCTCGTGAAAAACAATCCGTTTGGTTTGTTCCTCATTCAGCTTTAAGGTTTCGAACAAATGCCATGATATGGCTTCTCCTTCGCGGTCTTCATCCGTTGCAAGCCAAACCGTTTCGGCTCCTTTGGCAGATTTCTTCAGATCGGCGATCACTTTCTTTTTATCGTCCGAAACAATATAGTTGGGTTTAAACCCTTTTTCGATATCAACACCAAGTTGTTTTTTTGACAAATCCCTGACATGCCCGAAACTGGATTTTACGGTAAAATCGCTGCCGAGAAATCGCTCAATGGTTTTGGCTTTTGCCGGAGACTCAACAATAACAAGGTTTTTAGCCATAATTTACTCCTCTTGAATTGGTTTAAAAATCGCGGCAAAGGTATAACAATTAAAATTTGAAAGTCAACGCCTTTGACAATAAATACTTTCAAAACGCAATGAAGGAGCGTTGTTTTCATCCATTCAAACAGGCTCATTTTTACGTAAAAGTGAAAAAAAAAATTCTGGATTTTCGTAATTTAAACTATTTTTGCGCTCTTAAAAATTTTGGTCTGGGTTTTAAAATGACTAACAAATCAAAAAAATTGGTTAAATGAAGAACAGATTACTTTTGCTGACACGATTGGCCATGATCTTTGCTGTCGGTGCGATTATTTTCTCTTCGTGCGTCCCCATGAAACGAATAGAATACCTGCAGCAGGAAGTGGATAAAAAAGACAGCCTGAAAACAAATTTCATCAATGATAATGTTGAAACTTATAAAATACAAGCCGGTGACAACCTTTATATTGTGGTAAACAGCGCCCTTTCGAAATCCGAGAATTTTTTCACCCAGGAAGATGTTTATAGAAGTTCCAATTATTATAATGATGCCGGGATTTACCTCAACAGTTATACGGTAAGCGATTCGGGTTATGTTGATTTTCCGTTCGTCGGCAAAATTTATGTTAAAGAGTTGACCCTCGAACAAGCTAAGGATCTTATTCAAAGTATTGTTGACGAATACCTGAAAGAGACAACTGTCATCGTTAAACTGGCCATTTTCAAGGTAACGGTAATCGGTGAAGTTAACAGACCCGGAACGGTGAACATCTACCGCAACAAACTGAATATTTTCGAACTGATTTCGATGGCCGGCGACATGACGCAGTTTGCCAAACGGAACAAGGTTTACCTGATACGAAAAACGCCCGGAGGCTCAAAGGTCAAACAGCTTGATCTGAATGACATCAGTATTCTCGAATCGGAATACTATTTCATTCAGCCCAACGATGTGTTGTATGTTCCACCGGTAGGAGGAAAGAACTTTGCTTTTGCAAACTTCCCTTATGCGCTGATCTTTACCACCATCACAACCGCGTTACTATTAATCAATTTCTTTAAAAACAATTAATACGAAAAGTGGAAAATAACAACTATAATAACATTCAGAACATTCAACAGGAAGAATCGGTTGACCTTAAGGCCATGTTCTTCAAATTTTTCAGGTTTTGGTACTTGTTTGCTTTATCGGTGTTTGTTGCTTTGCTCATTGCTTTTCTGTTCAATAAATACACCAAGCCGGTTTATGAAGTCAAAACCACGGTGTTGATCAAAGACGACAAAGCGGGGCAAAACCTTATCGGGATCGGTATTATGAACAGCCAGCAAAATCTTGAAAACGAGATCGGCATCCTGAAATCCTACAGCCTGACGACACGTACCATTAAAAAACTCAATTTCGAAGTATCCTATTTTCAGGAAGAAAACTTCATCACCAAAGAGCTTTACAAAGACTCTCCGTTTGAGGTCGTTTTTGATACGAACCACGTACAGCCGAAAAACATCAAATTCAATGTGATCATCCTTTCCAATTCGGAATACCGCATCGAAGCGCAGGTGGAAAAGATCACACTCTATGATTTTAAAAAGCGTGAAGATGGCGAAGAAGTAGAGAATTTTTTCCTCAACAAAAAAGTAAGATTCGGCGAAGAGATCGAATCGGACAATTACAAATTCAAACTTCTGCTCAACGAAAATTTTAAATCCGAGTTCATCAATAAGACCTTATCTTTTTCTTTCAATGATTTTAAGAGTCTGGTATCGCAGTTTAGCGGTCTGAAGATCGAACCCATCAACCGTGATGCTTCCATCGTCGAGATTTCCCTCAGGGGGGCCAATTCCAAAAAACTCACCGACTACCTCAACAAGCTTACCGAAGAGTATTTGTACCGTGGTATTGAAAAGAAAAACCAAATCGCCGAAAATACCATCAAGTTCATCGATTCGGAGCTTGTTGACATCACCGATTCGCTGAATTTTACGGAAACGAAACTTCAAAATTTCAGGATGAACAACGAGGTGATGAATCTCGACTTTCAGGCACAGCAGGTTTTTGAAACCATGAAAGAGCTTCAGGATGAAAAGGCCCAGTTGATCGTGAAAGCAAAATATTACAAAAATTTGCAGGATTACCTTGAGAAGAATCGCAAAAGCATTGACGATATCGTTATCCCCTCGTCAATGGGAATTGAAGACCCGCTGTTATCGCAACTTATTTCTGGTCTGGCCGACCTTTACGCTGAACGGGCCGATCTGCTTTTTAATTCTTCGGAAAAAAATCCCATGGTAGCTGCCATTGACCAGCGAATTGCCACGGTAAAAAATACAATCCTCGAAAACATCCAAAACATTGTCAAGACATCCAAGATTTCAATTCAGGATATTGACGGCCGGATAAAAAAACTGGAGCAAAAGATCAACAAATTACCGCAGACACAAAGGTTGCTGTTCGGTATCGAACGAAAATTCAAGCTCAACGATGCCATCTATACATTCCTGTTGCAAAAGCGTTCGGAAGCCCAGATTGCCAAAGCATCCAATCTTCCTGAAAACGAAATCGTGGACAAAGCGAGAGAAAACGAAAAACCCGTTTTCCCGAAAAAAAGCCTCAATTATCTGATTGCTCTGGTGCTCGGACTTGTATTGCCCATTGCTTACATTTTTGCCAAAGAGTATTTTAATGACAAGATCATCGAAAAACGGGAGATTGAAAAGATAACCAACATTCCCATCGTTGGTCATGTGATCCACAACAACAAAGAAAAAACACTGGTGGTTGCCGACAGCCCCAAGTCTTCCATTGCCGAGTCGTTCAGATCCATCCGTACGAATCTTCAATACCTTACCAAAGGAAAAGACAAACAAACCATCCTTGTTACTTCCGACATGGTGGGAGCTGGAAAAACATTCGTTTCCATCAATCTGGCGTGCATTTATGCAATGTACGGAAAGAGGACGTTGTTGCTCGGTTTCGACCTGCGTAAACCGAAGATTTATCAGGATTTCGGCCTCACCAACACCGAAGGGATCAGTTCTTACCTGATCAACAAAAGTTCGCTTGAAGACATTATTCAGGTGTCGCCGGTGAAAAATCTGGACATCATCATGGCCGGCCCGGTACCTCCCAATCCGGCAGAGTTGATCGCCTCGGATAAAACGGATGAACTGATCTCGAAACTCAAGGAGACCTACGATTTTATCATCATCGACACACCGCCGGTAGGGCTTGTCACCGATGCCTTCCTGCTGATGAAACATGCCGACGCGAACCTTTTCCTCGTACGGCAGAATTATACCCACAAAAAAGTTTTCGAATCCATCATCAAAGACATCGAAAACCGGAAACTTCCCAATTTCTACATTATGATCAATGATGTGAAACTCGGTAGCGGTTCTTACGGGTACGGATATGGCTATGGATATGGCTACGGATACGGGTACGGATATGGCTACGGATACGGGTACGGATATGGCTACGGCTATTATACCGATGATGAAGAATCCGGAAAGAAAACCGCTTTCAAGAAAATTTTCGGGTAAATTAAAAAAGAGATAAAACCAAAAAAGCCGCTCTTTACGGGCGGCTTTTTGTTTTTCGGGTCAGCAGCTTATTTACGAAATCTTAATTTGTTTGCTGATCCTTGTTTCTTCCTTTTTGGGGAGTTTTACTATTAAAATCCCGTTTTTGAAATCGGCACTGATCTTTTCCGTATCGATGGTTTCGGGTAATGTAAACGAACGGCAAAATGTTCCGTACATAAACTCCCTGCGGGTATAGTTGGCATCATCGTCGGAATCGGAGGCTTTTTTATCAGAAGAAATGCTTAACACATTTTTCTCAAGGCTGATTTTTACATCTTTTTTCTGAACGCCGGGCAATGCCATGTGCAATTCATATCCGTCGTTTTTTTCGATGATATTGGTTGAAGGAGCACATTCGTATTGTTTTTCCTCCATTTCCTCTTTCGACGAATTTCCAAAAAGGTTGTCAAACAAATCCGACAATTCCGATTCGGTATTCCATTTCATTAATGTCATAGCTTTGATCTCCTATTTTTAATTGGTTGATAATTTTTTGTTCGCAGATTTTCAATTTTTATACCAGCACTCAAAAACACAAATCGTAAGGCTTGTTTACGCCAATATGGCGCATAAAAACATGATTCACTGCCTATATGACGCAAATAACCGGTTTCACTCTTCAAAATAATTCTTTCGGATTAAAAAATACAATCGGGAAAATATTTTCGTTATTACCGGCGGTGTAACGCAAAATGGTTATTGCAATCCGGTGATTTTGAAACTACTTTTGGTAAATGGAAAATTATTCGGACTTTTGCAGGCTCAAAAAAACATGATACATCGGCCATGACGGAAGAACATAAAAAAGTACTGAAGATCTTCAAGTTCAAACGGGTGATCGTCCCCGTGATCATCGGGCTGGGCGTTGTGGCTTTTCTTGTTTTCCGCAATTTCAACCCCCAACCTTTTTATGACATCCACTGGACCTATTATTCATCGCTTTTTATTTTTATTGCCGTGGTACTGATGGCAACACGCGATGTGGCCTACATGTACCGCATCCGTTTGCTGACGGACAAACAGCTTACCTGGCGCCATTCGTTTGATGTGATCATGTTGTGGGAATTTTCTTCGGCAGTTACGCCGAGTGTGGTTGGGGGATCGGCCGCAGCACTTTACATCGTCACCAAAGAAGGCATCAGCCCGGGAAAGTCAACGGCCATTGTGATGATCTCGGCCTTGCTCGACGAGCTTTTTTACATTACCATGGTGCCGCTGTTGTATCTTTTCGTCGGATCGCAAAAACTGTTTACGAGCACCAACAGTTATTTTATAAACGGGCGGCTGGAAATGGAAGGAGTCTTTTTTATCGGATATGCTTTTATTTTTCTGTTGACCGTAATCATTTCCTACGGGGTTTTCATCCGGCCGCGGGGGTTCAAGTGGATTTTGCTCCGGGTCTTCAAGCTCTCTTTTCTCCGCAAATGGCGGCATCAGGCGGCACAGGCCGGAGATGACATCATCACCACTTCAAAAGAGTTGAAACATAAGCCGTTTAAGTTTTGGGTGCTGGCATATTTCGCCACTTTTTTTTCATGGACAGCCCGGTTTTGGGTAGTCAATTTCCTGATTCTTTCCATCACGCCTGTAGGGCAGCATTTTCTGATCTATGCCCGTCAGCTTGTGATGTGGGTGATCCTGCTCATCAGCCCCACACCGGGCAGCAGCGGGGTAGCCGAATTTCTTTTTTCCGATTTTCTCGGCGAATTCATCACTCCGGGGCTCACCCCCGCACTGGCACTGCTCTGGCGTATGTTAAGCTATTACCCATATATCATTATCGGGGCACTGGTACTTCCCCATTGGATTAAACGGGTTTATCATCTGAAGTAAAACTTTATATAATTTTGTCGCCATGGAATCACAAAGACAGCTAAAAGTAGCAAGAATGCTACAACGGGAATTGGGAGACATCTTCCAGCGAGAAGCAAAAGGCAAATTCGGCGGTGCCATGATCACTGTGACCAAGGTAAATGTTACACGCGATATTTCCATTGCACGGGTTTATTTGAGCCTTTTTGCCACCGACGACAAGGCCGCTCTGCTGGAAAGCATTAAGTTGCATACCGGCGAAATCAGGTATCAGCTTGGTAAACGAATCAGAAACCAGGTACGGCAAATTCCCGAACTTGAATTTTTCGAAGATGATTCGCTGGACTACATCGAAAAAATTGACAACCTGCTCGACGAATAACCTTAAATCGAAATCATGCAATACGACCCCATTAAAAAAGGCCTGGGAAAAGCATTTAACAAAACTCCCCGGAGAAGAAAGTTTTTTTACCGTTTGCTGGATTTGCTGCTTTTGCGAACGTGGCATGTTAAAAAAGCCCTGAAACAAATCGGGGACACGGAAGGGAAAAAATTTTCAGTCCTGGATGCAGGGTCGGGATTCGGGCAGTACACGTACTTCATGGCCCGAAAACACCCCAACTGGCAAATCCTCGGCGTTGACGTCAAAACCGAGCAGATCGAAGATTGCAGAACTTTCTTCGAAAAAACAGGCCTTGGAAACGTATCCTTCGAATATGCCGACCTTACACAATTTGTACGCGAAAAGCGTTTTGACATGATCCTTTCGGTGGATGTGATGGAACACATTGAAGAGGATGTGAAGGTTTTTGAAAATTTCAAAAAATCGCTGAAAGACGGAGGGATGCTGATCATATCCACTCCGTCGGACCAGGGAGGGTCTGACGTGCATCATCACGAACATGACAACGACGGTTCGGAATCGTTTGTTGACGAACACGTGCGTGACGGGTACAACATCAACGAAATCCGGGAAAAACTGAAAAAAGCCGGATTCAGCCGTTCGGAGGCACATTACACTTACGGATGGCCGGGAAAAATCTCATGGAAATTATCCATGAAATATCCCATCCTGATGCTCAACAGTTCGAGGATATTTTATATCGTCTTACCTTTCTATTATTTACTGACCTATTGGTTTGCATTGCTGATGAACCAACTGGATGTAACTTTGAAACACAAAACAGGCACGGGTTTGCTGGTAAAAGCATGGGCATGACCCACCAATGTTATTTAATGAAGAAAATCTCATCATCGTTCAATTATAATAATCAACAGCTATTTTTCAGCTATCAAAAGATTTCCGTTTTATATCGCCCGCAGGTATTTGTTCGCCAAGAAATCGCATAACATCATTAATGTTATTTCGGCGATATCAGTGGTTGGCGTAACAGTCGGCACCATGGCGCTTATCATTGTGCTTTCGGTCTTCAACGGATTCGAAAGCCTGATCACGTCACTTTTCAATACTTTCAATCCCGATCTGTCCATCACCGTGGCCAAAGGAAAGACTTTTCATTACACCACATTTCCGGCCGATTCCATCCGGGAGATACCCGGCGTTTATGTGATGACACAGGTTGTGGAAGAGAATGCGCTATTGAAATACCGCAACAAGCAATACATTGCCACCATCAAAGGGGTGAGTGATGATTTCGAGCAAATGAGCGGTCTGGATACCATGCTCATTGACGGGGAGTTCGTTTTGCATTCCGGCAACATCCCGAAAATGGTGATGGGAGCCGGGGTAGCCTATTTTCTGAATGCGGGACTTCACGACCTGCTCAACCCGGTGTCGGTGTATGTTCCGCGCCGGAAAGGAAAAATGAGCATGAACATCGAAAAAGCCTTCAACATAAAAAAAATCTTCCCTTCGGGGGTCTTTTCCATTCAACAGGATTTCGATACAAAATACACCATCGTTCCCATCAATTTTGCCCGTCAGTTGCTGGATTACACCGACGAGGTGACTGCCGTGGAGATCGGACTCCGCCCCGGAACGGATACCGATGCGATTAAAGAAAAAATCAAAAATCTCCTGGGACCGGACTATCTGGTAAAAAACCGTTTTGAACAGCAGGCCTTGCTTTACAAGGTGATGAAATCGGAAAAATGGGCCATTTACCTCATCCTCACTTTTATCCTGATCATCGCCACTTTTAATGTGATCGGATCGCTGACCATGCTTATCCTCGACAAGAAAAAGGATATTGCCGTACTTTACAGCATGGGAGCCACCAATCAACTGATCAGAAGAATTTTCATGTCCGAAGGCATTATGATCTCTATCGGCGGAGCGCTTACGGGGCTTATGCTTGGTGCCGTTGTGAGTATCCTGCAACAGAAATTCGGATTTATTTCGCTCGGCAGTGATACCGGAACATTTGTGGTGGACGCCTATCCCGTGCAGCTAAAACTCAAAGATTTTGTAGCCGTTTTTGTCACCGTCGTTACAATCGGTTTTGCAGCAGCCTGGTATCCCGTAAAACAGATTTCCGGAAAATACCTCCACCAAAAGCTCAGTTGATGATTTTTTGTCGGGTTAATAATGAAATTTCTAGTTACCCGGCAACAAATCCGAATTTTTTTTCTTTTACGTCATATCAGGCAACCATTTAAAATGCAATGTGTCTTCCCATTTTGTACGGAAAAAGTTCGCAGCATGAAGAAAAATCATGATGTCAACATAATTAGGTTAAATAAAAAAATTTCGTTAATTTTGTGCACTTTTTTTGAATCAAATCATATTAATTTAAGAACTAATAGTAAATTACTTAAGCAAATGAAAAATTTTACAAACAGAGCCGGGCTCATCACGTTAATGACAATAATGGCTTTCTTATCCGGAGCATTTGTTGCTTACGGACAAACCATTCAACTTAACGATCAGGGCACACAACTCAAAATCCTGACCAATGAATACACTAATCTCAGCCTTGAAAACACGGTTTCGGAATTGAAGGCTTTCAACGTAAAGTCTTCAGAAGGAGATTTTAGTCAGATCAGAATTGACGGATACGGCTATTCGATGGAAATCGGCAGCCCCAAACTACCGGTGATCAAAAAACTGATCGAGATACCACTGCAATCCAATATTGAAATCACGATCACAAGCCAGTCTTACAAAGATTATAATCTGGCGGATATCGGAATTAAACATCGTATTTTTCCGGCACAGCCCTCGGTACCCAAAAACATCACCGACCCTTCGCAAATTCCTTTTGAGATCGATCAGATTGTTTACGGTACGGATGCTTTGCAGGGAGGCAAATTGGTTAAGGTTGTTGAACTGGGCATCATGCGCGGAGTGAAAATGGCCCGCCTTGAAATTGCTCCGGTACTTTACAATCCTGTGAAAAACATGATCCGCGTTTACGAAAACATTCAGGTCGAGATCAGTTTCAAGGATGCCAATGTAGCCGAGACCATTGCATTGAAAGAATCAAAGACCAACAGGTATTTCAAAGGCATCGGTCAGTTGCTTTACAACTACAAGCCGCTGCCCAACCGTGAGCTGATCCAGGACTCTCCGGTTACGATGATCATTGTTTCCGACCCGATGTTTGAAGCTCCTTTGCAGCCATTTATCCAATGGAAAACCAAAAAAGGATTTAAAGTCGTAGAGGCATACACCGACGATCCCAATGTTGGTACGACGACCACAAGTATCAAAAATTATCTGAAAGATTTTTATGAGAACCCGCCGGATGGTTACAATCCGCAGAGTTTTGTACTGATTGTCGGTGATGTGGATCAAGTTCCTACATTCAACGGTACGGCAGGAGGACACGTTACTGACCTTTACTACTGCGAATACACCAACGATATTTTCCCCGAGGCTTTTTACGGAAGATTTTCGGCCAATAATCTCAGCCAGCTTCAACCGCAAATTGACAAAACTTTAGAATACGAACAATATCTTTTCCCCGATCCGTCGTTCCTGAATTACGTGGTGATGGTTGCCGGAGCCGATGCTTCGCACTCATCAACATGGGGTAACGGACAGATCAACTACGGAACGGAATACTATTTCAACGAAGAACACGGAATTTATTCTTACACCTACCTTCAACCCGAACCGGGCGGCGGCAACTATTCTCAAAACATTCATCAAAACATATCGGATGGTGTAACTTTTGCAAATTACACGGCACACTGCAGCCCGAGCGGTTGGGCAGACCCAAGTTTTGTGATCAGCGATATTCCTTCCCTGACCAACGACCATAAATATCCTTTGATGATCGGCAACTGCTGCTCCTCGGTAGAATTCCAGACAACATGCTTCGGGGAAGAGATTTTAAGGGCTGCCAACAAAGGAGCCCTTGGATACATCGGCGGTTCGAACAGCACATTGTGGGACGAAGACTACTGGTGGGGTGTCGGATTTGAAAGTGTTTCTGCTAATCCGCCTTACAATTACGACCATCTCGGAGCATACGACCGTTTGTTCCACGACAGGGAAGGCTTTACACTGGACGATTGGTACATCACGCAAGACCAGGTCGTTTCGGGCGGAAACCTTGCCGTTACACAATCGGGCAGCAGCAACGAAACTTATTACTGGGAAATTTACCACCTGATGGGTGACCCTTCCTTAATGAATTATTATTCCGAGCCGCCTGATGCGACAGCCAACTATGCAGGTTTAATGCCGCTTGGCTCACTGACTTTTACGGTAACAACCGATCCTTATTCGTATGTAGCCATCTCTAAAGACGGTGTGCTTTACGGCACGGGAATGGCTGACGAATCAGGCATGGCCGAAATTACTTTTGACCCGCCCATCAGCGTTCCCGGACAAGCCGATGTTGTCATCACCGGACAAAACAAAAAACCGTACATCGGAACCGTTTTGGTTGCTTCTCCCGAAGGAGCTTATGTATTGCTGGATGATTACGAAATTAACGACGCCAACGGAAATAACAACGGGATGGCAGATTACGGCGAAACGTTCAGCCTGGATGTTTCGATGAAAAATCTTGGTCAGGATCCCGGAACGAATGTCACCCTTACACTTTCGAGTGATGATGATTACTTGACCATCAACAATAATTCTGCAAATTTGGGCGATATCGAACCCGATGAAGTGGTCACCCTTGCCGATGTATTTGGCCTGACACTCGCCGAAGATGTTCCCGATATGTACGGTATCCCCTGTACTATTGATGCAACCGACGGGAATGATGTTTGGACAAGCAGTTTTAGCATCAAAGCACATGCCCCGGTATTGGAGTTTGTTGACTTTAGCATCAGCGACCCCACAGGAAACAACAACGGAAAAATTGACCCGGGTGAGACGGCTGAAATCACACTTTTGATTAAAAATACCGGCTCTGCCGATGCTTACAATGTCATTTGCGATCTGACCACATCAAGTACATTCCTCACCATTTCCACCGATCCGCAAACCATTGGCGACATCAGCCCCAATGAAACGGGCACAGCCACTTTTGAAGTTACCGCCAGTGAAACAACACCTGCAGGACAGATCGTATCTCTCAATGTGGCCATCAATGCCGATATGGGCATTACCGCCGAAGGCGAATTCAATGTAGTCATCGGACAAATTCCGGTGCTGATTGTTGATCTGGATGAAAACAATAATTCAGCCAGCTATATCTATGATGCAATAGATGAATTGGGCGTTTCATCGGAAATTACAACCTCATTCCCGGACGACCTCAACCTCTATTCCTCAATCTTTGTTTGCCTTGGTATCTACAGCGACAATTACGTGCTTACCGCTGAAGAAGGTCAGTTGTTGGCCGATTACCTCGATAATGGCGGCATGCTTTATATGGAAGGCGGAGACACTTGGTATTACGATAACCAAACCGCAGTACATGCTATGTTTGGCATTAACGGTACCGAAGACGGTTCAGGAGACCTCTCCACCATTGAAGGTGTTACCGGAACAATGACCGAAGGAATGACCTTTAACTATACCGGCGACAACAACTGGATTGACCACCTTGAAGCTACAGGAACCGGTGTGTTGATCTTTAACAACACCAATCCTCTTTACGGTTGTGCAGTATCCAACGATGCGGGCGGATACAAAACAGTTGGTGCTTCGTTTGAATTCGGCGGATTGTCATCTACGGATAACCAGGTGGACCTGATGGAACAATACCTTGAATTCTTTGAAATTCTTAATCCGGGAACGATGAATTGTAATGCCACAGCAGATCCCGAAGAGATTTGTGAAGAAGAATCATCACAATTGAATGCACAGGTTTCCGGAGGCTCCGGAAATTATACCTACCAGTGGACACCCGAAACAGGGTTAAGCGACCCGACGATTCAAAATCCGGTTGCCACTCCCGAGGAAACCACCACTTATACGGTAACGGTTACCGATCAGGTAAGCAGCGAACAAACAACCGATCAGATCACGGTTATCGTTAATGAAAAACCCGAAACACCTACCATTACACAAGTTGGAGACAGTTTGATTTCAAGCTCTCCCACTGGCAACCAGTGGTATGACGATAACGGAATGATCCCCGGTGCTACAAATCAGATCTATGCTCCGGGACAGACAGGAAATTATTACACCATCGTCACCAACGTTTACGGATGTTCTTCGGAACCTTCCAATGTGGTTTTCTTCCAGCCGATGAATATTGAAGAATATCAGTTTGAAGAATCCATCAACATTTATCCTAATCCCGCAAGCGAAAATGTAACGGTTGAATATCTTGCCTACAACAGCAAGGAAGTTACAATCAGTCTGTACAATGCTTACGGACAGAAAATCCACGATTATATCCAATCCAACCTGCTTCGTTCCGGCGACAAACACACTGTCCGGTTCAACGTTTCCGGATTGCCTTCAGGTATCTATTATTTTAAAATTGAAGGCGAGAGTTTTTCGGTTACCAGGAAAATCATTTTGGGTAAATAAAATTTAATCTCATTTCATGGCCGGATTCTTTTTCCGGCCATGATTTCTTTACCATAATCATTCAATAAATCAACCAGTATTATTTAAACCTATTTCTTATGAAAAAACTATTTTTAACTGTTATCCTCATCGGAAGTTTGTTCAGCCTGCAGGCCAAACAGGGTTATGAGGTATCTTTTAACAAACTTAATCCCACTACATCTGAAGTTCAATTTACACTCGATCATTTTGATCTCAGACCTGTAACACTCAATGGGAATGATTTTACAAAAATTATTTTTGACGGACGTGTTGTCACAAAAGACAAAGGCTTTGCCGAACTCCCGTTCATTAATGTTAACGTACAACTGGGGGCCGACAATAATATAACTCTGGAAGTTACCGGAGAGACTTATGAAGATTACCAGCTTGATTTTCCTTTGGTACCCTCCCGCGGCGTTATTTACAGGAATCAGGACCCTTCGCAAATCCCTTACGAAATTGCTCCGGAATCAATTGTCAATGAATTTTACCCATTGCAACTTACCGATGCTACCGATCCTTATATCATCAAAGATGTAAGAGGGACCACAATCTATGTTTATCCTTTCCGCTACAATGCTGCAACGCAAACATTGCGCGTTTATAAATCGGTGACGGTAAAACTGACTGACGACAACAGTATGCCGGTCAACCCGCTTTACAACACATCCGGCAAAATTTACCGCGATATGGAACCCATTTACAAGTCGGTGTTTATCAACTACACCCCCGCCGTAACGGATGATGATCTGACGGTGGGTGAAGCCGGCGACATTCTGGTGATTGCCACTGCCCGCGACGAAGATGCCATTCAGCCTTACATCGACTGGAAAAGAGAAAAAGGTTACGATGTATTTTTGGAAATCGTTTCAGCAGGAACCAATGTCAAAAACCTTGTCCAGCAAAAATACGACGAGAACAACGATATTCTTTACGTGCAGTTGGTAGGCGACTGGAACGACATCAAATGCGATTTGGGAGGTGGTGCCAATGCACCGATGGATCCCATGCTTGGTTGCGTGGTGGGCTCGGATGATTTTCCGGACATTGCAGTGGGTCGTTTTTCGGCCAACTCGCCCAACGATGTTACCGTTCAGGTCAACAAGACGATCACTTACGAAAAGAACCCATCGGGCGACTGGTATGCCAATGCCATCGGCGTTGCCAGCAACCAGGGTCCGGGCGATGACGGCGAACTGGATTACGAACACCTGAATGTGATCTGGGACAACAAACTCGATCCCTTTACATACGACAATTACAGCACGGCATACGATCCTTCGGGAACGGCGGCTCAGGTCAAGGATTACATCGAAGCCGGAGCCAGCATCCTTAATTATTGCGGACACGGTTCCATGACATCGTGGGGCTCGACAGGATTCAGTAATTCGAATGTCGCCCAACTGAACAATGGGGATATGCTTCCGTTTATCTTTTCGGTAGCATGCAACAACGGCGAATTTCAAAGTGGAGAATGTTTTGCCGAAGCCTGGCTGAAGAAGGAGAACGGCGGAGCCATTATGACTCTTATGTCAACAATTAGCCAGCCGTGGGATCCTCCCATGCGCGGGCAGGATTACTACAACGATATTTTAACCGGCGGTTACGATTACACTACCAATCCGGGGAGCGGCATCAGCACCGACGAAGGTCGTACCATCATCGGCTCGATAGTGGTAAACGGTGACATCCTGATGTACACCGAATCGAATTCGGGTTCCGACCTGAACACCATGCAAACATGGACGACATTCGGGGATGCCTCATTACAAATAAGAACTGCACCACCCGCCGAACTGGTGGTTTCGAATCTGGTAATGCTTGTGGGAGCTGCCTATGAAGGAACAATCACTTCAGGCGGATCACCTGTTGCAGGAGCCATGGTTGCACTCTCCCACGATGATCTTTACGCCTCTGCCTACACGGACGAATCAGGGAACTTTTCCATAGAAAATAATTTTCTTCCGGGCGATGTATTGCTGGTAGTTACAGCTTTCAATGCCGAAACAATTTACGAGACGATCCAGTGCATTCCGCCAACAGGTCCTTATGTGATCTTTGCCGGCGCTGAGGTTAACAGCCCGAGTGGCTTGCTGGAATACGGCGAAACTTCAACACTGGACTTTTCAATGAAAAACGTTGGCGTTGCACAGGCTAACAATGTCGTCGTAACCATTACAACGGATGATGATTATGTAACCATTACCGATGGTACGGAGAATTTCGGAAGTATTGCTGCCGACGAAACAAAAACCATTGAAAATGCTTTTGAAGTGGAAGTTGCCAACGATATACCGGACGGCCATGGCGTTGTGTTCAATGTCGTTGCTACAGGTGACGAAACATGGGAAAGCAGTTTCTCACTCAATGCAATTGCCGGTATATTACAATACGGAGAGTATACCATTATTGACAACACCGGAAACAATAACGGAATGCTCGACCCGGGCGAAACCGTTGATGTGGTCATCTCGATATTGAATACGGGAGGAGCCGGTGCTACGGGTGTGATCGGTGAACTTACAACAAACGACACCTACATAACCATTACACAAAGTCAGATGACTTATGGCTCCATCAGTGCCGGTGACGATGCGGAAATGAGTTTTGAAGTTTCTGCCGATGAATCAACACCAACAGGACATCTTGCAGATTTCAGCTTTAACATGACCGGAGACAAAGACCTTTGGGCTGAAAGTTCTTTCGCCATTGTTGTCGGTCAGGTGCCGGTATTGATCGTTGATCTGGACGAGAATCATAATTCGGCCAACCAAATGGCAGAAGCACTGGATGATATCGGAGTTGCATATGATGAAGCTACATCCATTCCTGATGATCTGTCATTGTACAGTTCGGTATTTGTATGCCTCGGCATTTATTCGGATAATCATGTGCTGACGGACGGCGAAGGACAGCAATTGGCCGATTTTCTTAATGGTGGCGGAAGCTTGTACATGGAAGGCGGAGATACCTGGTACTACGATGCACAAACTGCCGTGCATACAATGTTCGGTTTAACAGGTGTATCCGATGGCTCAGGGGATTTATCCGTCATCGAAGGAGTTACGGGAACCTTTACCGAAGGGATGTCGTTTAATTACAGCGGTGACAACAACTGGATTGACCATTTGGAAGCCACATCGGGTTTTGTAATTCTGAATAATACATCACCGGCCTACGGTACGGCAGTAGCCAATGATGCCGGAACATATCAGACCATCGGTGCCTCCCATGAATTTGGCGGCCTCGACGGTGCAATGCGCGGAGAGCTCATGGAAAAATACCTTGACTATTTCGGCTTGTTGCCAAGCACGCTGGTTGCCAACTTCAGTGCAGATGTTACCGGAGGTTGCGCAGGCATGGAAGTACATTTTTCGGATGCCTCCATGGGAGCAACATCATGGAACTGGACCTTCCCGGGCGGAACACCCGAAACATCAACCGACCAAAACCCGACCGTCGTTTACAACACGATCGGAAGTTTTGATGTTATTCTGGAAATTTCCGACGGCACCAATTCCACATCAATGACGAAATCGAATTATATTTCGGTATATGAAATTCCTGCACAGGCCGGCCCAATATCGGGAAATCAGGAAGTTGGCCTGGGTAATACGGAAGATTACACCTGTGCTGACCTGGGCAATTGTACTTATTACGACTGGGTGCTGACACCTTCCGGAGCGGGAGCCATGACCATAAACATGAATACGGTTACCATCGTTTGGAGCGATACATGGACCGGAACAGCCTCCTTGAAAGTTGCAGGCGGCAACGATTGCGGACAGGGCGATTACTCCAGTGATTTTGAAATTGAAGTTTTGGATTACACCGGAATTGACGAAACCGGCGGATCAAACATCCAACTCTATCCCAACCCGAACAACGGACAGTTTGTTTTGAGCCTCAACGCACTTCAATCCACCACATGGGAATTGAAGATCATGAATGCGCTGGGAATATCGGTTTATGACAAAACACTGGAAGTGAACGGAAGCCACACGGAAAACATCAACCTTTCCAATCTTGCCGAAGGTGTTTATTACGTTTATCTGAAAAGCAACGAAAATACCATCATCAGAAAAGTGGTGGTAAAAAAATAATTGATCATTAAAACGATTGACAGGAAGGCAGGGTTGATTTTTTGAATCCTGCCTTCTTTTTCTTTAAAAACATCAACCTACATATCATGAAATTAATAAACATCGCATTGTTTGTAATGACTTTTATTGCAACATCAACATTTGCGCAACAAACAAAAATTGAAATTCTTCAAAATTTTCTCGGGAATCTGGTCACGATTGATGCAAAGACTGCAAATCAGGGAGAGCCGCTGGTAACCGTATCTGAACTGGTTGCTGCCAAAGCCGCCAAGACCATCGAACTGACCAAAGAAAACATCAAACCGGCACTGGAAACGGCAAAGGGTTACAAAACCGCTCTCATCATCGTGGGCCGGCATACCATTGTTAAGATTACCGGTTTTGACGACTGCATCCAGTCGGGAGCATGGGGAACCTGCATGCCCAAAGGGTTTGGCTACATCCAAAAGAGCGGTCAGTTAATCGAAAAGGCGAATTACATCAACAACATCATCGGCGTGCCCGACGGACAAAAGCGGGTGATGTATCTTTTCGACCAATAATTTTCTACAGCGTTTCATTCAATGCACAATCTCCCTTTCAAAGAGATCGAGTTAAGGCTTCATACTGATTTTTCAGGAGATGATATCCGGAAGGTCATCGGCAAAAAACTCCGGCTGAAAACTTTCGGTTACGAAATTTTAAGGCAAAGCCTTGATGCCCGGAACAAGCCCAATGTTTACTGGAGGCTGCATCTGCGCATCTTTTCCAAAGAACTGAAAGGAGCAAATTTCAGTGCAAAGCCGGGATTGATCATTCCTTATCAAAAAAGAAAAACGCGTGTTGTGGTTGCCGGGAGCGGGCCGGCAGGTTTTTTTTCGGCCTATGTGCTTCAAAAAGCAGGATACCGGGTCACGATCCTTGAAAAAGGACCTGAAGCCGGACAACGGTACAACGATATTCGTCAGTTTGAGCAAGGAGGACTTTTTAAGGACAACTCCAACTATTGCCACGGCGAAGGAGGTGCCGGAACCTTTTCGGACGGGAAACTCACCACCCGTACCAAAGGCATTGCCCCGGAAAAACAATTTGTTTTTGATACCTATGTAAATGCCGGAGCTCCCGAAGAAATCAAGTATTTCGCCAAACCACACATCGGCAGCGATAAGCTGCGCATTGTGATACCTCAATTGCGGGAGGAATTCAAAAATCTCGGCGGGAAGATTTTTTTCAATACCGAAATTACGGACCTTGAGACCAAGGAGAGCCGTTGCTCTGCCGTGATTGCCGGCAATGATGTTTATCCCTGCGACATTTTCATTGCCGCACCGGGGCATTCATCCTATGCCACCTACAGGATGCTGCATCGTCACGGGATTCTTTTCCGCGGCAAGCCCTTTGCCGTAGGCGTCAGGGTTGAACACCCCCAGGAACTGATCAACCGGGCACAATGGCTGTCGCCCCGCCTGCCGGGTGTAAAAGCTGCCGAGTACCGGCTGACGTTCACCGCTTCAAATGATCTGCCCGTCTATTCATTTTGCATGTGCCCGGGCGGCAAGGTTGTTCCTTCGGCACCGGTACACCGGCACAGCATCGTTAACGGCGTTTCGGATTATGCCCGCAATTCGCCCTTTGCCAATGCCGCCATTGTGGTAGGTGTTAACCTCGAGCAGCTACTCCGGAAAAAGGCCGGATTTGAAGAATCGCTTCAGTGGGTGGAAGAAACGGAACGGAAAATATTTCATCTTACGGAGAGTTACCGCATCCCCGCAAATAAGATCAACGATTTTTTACACCAACGCATATCACAACAAATCCCCGGAAACAGTTATCCGCTGGGAACATTCCCTTATGATTTCGAGGAGTTGCTCCCACCGGAATTGATCCGGTCACTGCGTGAAGGATTGCAAAACTTTTCGCAAAAGATCAAAGGTTTTGAAACCGGCGTGATGCTGGGTCTCGAAACCAAAACCTCCGCCCCCGTACAGGCAGTCCGTGATGAACACCGCCGCTGCGAAGGTTTCGGAAATATTTTTATCGTCGGCGAAGGCAGCGGTTACGCCGGCGGAATCACCAGCTCGGCAGTGGATGGTGTGAAAGCAGCCATGGACATCATCAAAGCAGACTTGCATTAATGCCCACATTGCGTTTTCTTTTTGCAGGTGACAGCATGACAGATAATTTTGAAAGTCCCTGCATTTCTGACAAGAAAATAGTATTTTTGCCCTTCTGTATTGTAAAACTAATCACACCAACAAGATCATGGATATTCAACAGATCAAACAAAGATTCGGAATCATCGGGAACAACCCCATGCTGAACAGAGCCATTGACATTGCCGTGCAAGTGGCCCCCACCGACCTTACGGTGTTGATCATGGGAGAGAGCGGTACGGGCAAAGAGGTTTTTCCGCAGATCATTCATCATTTAAGTTCCCGGAAACACGGGCCGTATATCGCTGTTAACTGCGGAGCAATTCCCGAAGGAACCATCGATTCGGAATTGTTTGGTCACGAAAAAGGCTCTTTTACCGGAGCCCACGAAGCCCGGAAGGGTTATTTCGAAGTGGTCAACGGCGGTACCTTGTTTCTCGACGAGGTGGCCGAACTGCCGGTGTCAACACAGGTAAGGCTTCTGCGTGTGCTCGAATCGGGCGAATTCATCAAAGTGGGTTCGTCCAAAGTCATCAAAACCGATGTCCGTGTGATTGCCGCCACCAATGTGGATATTCCGCAGGCCATCGAAAAGGGGAAATTCCGTCAGGATCTTTATTACCGTCTCAATACGGTTCCTATCAAGATTCCGCCGTTGCGCGACCGCCCCGAGGACATTCACCTGCTCTTCAGAAAATTTGCAGCGGATTTTGCTGAAAAATACCGGATGCCTCCCCTTCGCCTTACCCCGGAAGCTGTTGATGTGCTGATCAATTACCGCTGGGACGGAAATATCAGACAACTCAAAAACATTACGGAACAAATCTCGATCATTGAAGAAGAACGGCTGATCACACCGGAAACTTTGTTGAAATACCTACCCGAGGCCGATATTCCGAAATTGCCGGTACTTTATTCCAAAGATTCCGAAGACAAAAACATGACCGACAGGGATATCCTTTATAAGGTCTTGTTTGACCTGCGCAACGATGTCAACGACCTGAAAAAAACCGTTCATGCCATCATCCAGCAGGATGATTCGAAAAAGATCCAAAATTCAAATCCGCAACTGATCAAAAAACTGTATCAGGACATTGACAACATCAACGATGTAAGCAGTGCCATCGAAATTCAACCGCCATACGAACAACTGCCCGACGAGGGTTTTCAGGATACTGAAATCATCGAAGAATCGTTATCCATCCAGAAAAAGGAAAAAGACCTGATCATTAAAGCACTGGAAAAACACAATGGAAAGCGAAAAGCCGCAGCCAAAGACCTCGGCATTTCGGAAAGAACATTGTACAGAAAGATCAAAGAATACGATATTTAAACCATGACGAGATTCCTCAAAAAAGCATTATTGTTATCGGCAGTTTTTGCGGTGATTCTGATCTCATCGTGCAAGGTAAATTACTCCTTTACGGGGGCCTCCATTCCACCGGAGGTGAAAACCATCAGGATTGCCAATTTCCCCAACAATGCACCTTTGATCAACCCCACGTTGAGCCAGACTTTTACCAATGCGCTGCGCAACAAGTTTCAGGCGCAAACCAGCCTGACACTGGTCAACAGCGGCGGCGATATGGTGATTGAAGGCGCCATAACGGACTACAACACCCGCCCCACGGCAATACAGGGTGATGATATTGCCGCCCTCAACCGTTTGTCCATCTCGGTAAAAGTGAAATTCACCAACTATTTTGATGAATCACAAAATTTCGAGCAAACCTTTACGAGATATGAAGATTATCCCAGTGAACAGGATTTGAATTCGGTCACCGAAACCATTGTCCCCCAAATCACAAAATACCTTGTGGAAGATATTTTCAATAAAGCGGTGGTCAACTGGTAGAATTAAAAGAATACATGTTTAAACCCGAAAAATAACACTACGACAATGGCATTGATCAAATCGCTCAACGGACACACTCCCCGATTCGGTAAAAATTGTTTTCTTGCCGAAAATGCAACCATTGTGGGTGATGTTATCGCCGGCGACGATTGCAGCTTTTGGTTTAATGCAGTGGTGCGCGGGGATGTTCACTACATCCGGATCGGCCATCACGTCAACGTTCAGGACGGTGTGGTCATTCATTGTACTTATAAAAAAGCACCGGTTAATATCGGCAATTATGTTTCCATTGCCCACGGTGCCGTTGTTCACGGCTGTACCATTCACGACAATGTATTGATCGGCATGGGCGCCGTCATCATGGATCACGCCGTTATCGAAAGCAATTCGATCATTGCAGCGGGAGCGGTGGTAGTCAAGAACACCATCGTCAAATCAGGTTCTGTTTACGGCGGAATGCCCGCCAAAAAGATCAAAGACATTGACCAGGCACTTGTGGTGGGTGAAATCCAGAGAATTGCCGAAAGTTACGGCATGTACGCCGGATGGTACCAAAAACCCGATAAAAAGTAAATTTGTTAAATATTCTAATTTCGACAACATTTAAAATTTCCTGCTGTTGTTCAAGAGTAAAAAATCATTAAAGAAAGGAAAAACTATGAAAAAAGTTCGATTAGGCTTAATGGGATTTGGCGAGATCAATCGTCATTTATACCGTTTGTGCCTTGAGGACGACAGGATAGAGGTAGCGGTTATCAGCGACATAGGTCGCCCCGAAATACTCGTATATCTCCTTGAGGCAGAATCCAAAAGAAACAAAGGCAAACTTAATGTCAAGCTCGAAGGTAATTATCTGGTATCCAAAAACGGCAGAGCAAGATTCGTGAAAGGCATTGCCCCGACGGATGTTCCGTGGGATGCTTTTGATGTGGATGTGGTTGTGGATGCCACTGGCAAATACCGGTCGAGAAAAGAGATGCAGGGACATCTTGATGCCGGAGCCAAACGGGTTATTCTGTCATCTTTACCCTCTGATCAGATTGACCGTATTGTGATCAACGGCGTAAACAGGCAAACCATGAAGAAATCCGACAGGCTGATCTCTGCAGGCTCATCCACTACCAATGCCACAGCCATTATGCTAAAGATCATTGACGAAGCATTCGGCGTGGATTATGCCATGCTCACTACGGTGCACTCCTACACAGCCGACCAGCCGTTGCGCGATACCGTAGGCACCGATTTCAGAAGAAGCCGTTCGGCAGCCGAAAATATCATTCCCAACGACACCCCGACGCCGCGATGGATACCCGAGATCATGCCGGAATTCAAAGGCCGTATCGAGGGAACGGCATTGAATGTGCCCATCCCCGCCGGATCGCTGCTGGACCTTACCATGGTGCTGAAAGACAATTCGGTTACAGTGGAACAAGTTGATCAGGCCATCGAAAAAGCAGCAGCCAAATTGCCCGGTGTGGTCGAAATTTGTGAAGACCCCATCGTTTCGGTGGATGTGGTGGGAAACCGCCACTCGGTGATTTACGACAAACAGGCCACCATGCGATCCAAAGGCAAGATGCTGAAGATCCTCATCTGGTATCACAACACGCTCGCCATGGGCTCGCGCATCAAAGACCTGATTCTTGCATACGAAAAAATTAACGAGGAAGGAGGTGTGAAATGAGAGTAGCAATAAACGGTTTCGGACGTATCGGAAGATCGGTATTCAGAATCCTCAACCAAAGAGAAGATATTGATGTGATCGCCATCAACGACCTGTATGATGATAAAGTACTGGCTTATCTGTTGAAATACGACACGGTGATGAGCAGCTTCGGTCAGAAAATCTACCTGAAGGATGATTACCTGATCACACCCAACGAAAAAGTAAAAATGCTGACGGTGAAAGACCGGACAAAATATCCCTGGAAGGAGCTGAAGATCGACATTGTGGTGGAAGCAACCGGTGTATTCCGTACCCGCGAGAGTTTGCAGCCACATCTTGATGCCGGAGCCAAACGGGTAATTCTTACGGTTCCCGCCAAGGACGAAATTGATGCAACCATCGTCATCGGAGTCAACGATGAGGAGTTGAGGCCCGAACACCGGATCATCTCCAACGCCAGTTGTACAACCAACTGTCTGGCACCGATGGCCAAAGTGCTCAACGATGCTTTCGGCATTGTGGAAGGGTTGATGACAACCACCCATGCCTACACCAACGACCAGCGCCTTGCCGACGTGCCGCACAAAGACTGGCGACGTGGCCGCGCTGCCGCCGAAAACATCATCCCCACTACCACGGGAGCAGCAAAAGCCGTTGGCAAAGTAATTCCCGAACTCGACGGAAAACTCGACGGCATGGCTTCACGTGTGCCCGTCCCGGACGGTTCGGTCGTAGATCTGTTCGTTGAAGTCAGCAAAGACATTACCCTTGCCGATGTGAATGCCGCCGTCAGACTGGCTGCATCAACCGAGAAGATGAAAAATGTCCTGCTTTATTCCGAAGATAAGATCGTTTCATCGGATATTGTGGGAAATTCCTATTCTTCCATTTACGATTCGGAATATACCAAAGTGATCGGTAAACGTTTTGTGAAAACACTTAACTGGTACGACAACGAATGGGGCTATTCAAACCGCGTGGTTGATCTGATCTCCAAGATCATGACCTTTGACGATTGATCAGAATTGATCATTTTCAAATAATTAAAAACGGAGCAGTAAAAAACCTGCTCCGTTTTTTTATTTTCTCAATACTTTAAATGAGTGGATATTCATTAAACAAAAAAATACCGCCGATTCATAAAGTGAAAATCCTTTGATGAATCGGCGGTATTTTTTGTAAGCAATTAAAAATGCTTATTTTTTTCCTTTGTTTACAGGAGCACCTGTGTTTTCAAGTGATTTTTCAGGTACTACGGCTTTAGGTTTTGCAAATACTTTTCCTTTGATTCTTAAAGTAACGGAAGCATTCTTTGCATTAGAGTAAACGTGAATTGTCTTATTGATTGTTCCAACCCTTTTGGTGTCATATTTTACCTTGATGGTATCTGTATGACCGGGTAATACAGGCTGCCTTGGCCATGCTGGAATAGTGCACCCTCAACTCGCCTTCACCTTGGAAAGGATTAACGGTTCCTTTCCTGTGTTGGTAAACACAAATTCACAATTACCGTCTGCATACTGCTCGATGGTTCCATAATCATGAACTGTTTCATTGAATGTGATAACAGGTGCATTTGGGTTTTCAACTTGAGGGCTCTGCACCTGCGTCTTCGCAGCCCCTTCCTTTTCAAGCTTTTGCTTCTCTATCTTTTGCTGCTCAACAGATTTGGCAGTTGCACTTTTATTGCTGCTGCTAACCTGTGCGCTCAAAGAAAAGGAAACAAAAGCTATTACAACTAATGCTAATAAAGACCTTTTCATAATTTGATATTTTAATGATTTATAAGGCAAAGGTATTAATTAATTTTTAATACAAAACGAATCATAAAAATGTTTTATAATATTTTAATATTAGCATGTATTACCATGCTGGTTATCACATTAAACTCAATTTGTTTTTTCGCTGAAAAACAAGAAATCATCATGGCAATAACAGGGAAGGGTAAGGTTGTCGCAGTATTATCTGAAAATGGACACCGAGCCTGTAATGGTTCTTTTGGTAAGACCTTCCAGCCCAATTTCGTAAACATCACACACATAAAAATAAGCTCCGGTAGAACAAATGCTGTTGTTGTTTTTGTTCTTTCCGTCCCATTTAAAAGCGGGATCGGACGTTTCGTACACCACCCTCCCCCAACGGTTGAAAATCCGGAGTTCAATGCGGTCAACCGATGTATAAGGATAAGCATGAAAATAATCATTGATGCCGTCGCCGTTGGGCGTGAATACATTGGGCAAACTGTACAACGAACATTCGCTGATGCTGATGCAAATCGTATTGCTAAATTCACTTTGATTTCCAACGGAATCAACAGCCGTAACGCTGTAACATCCTGCAATGGAGGAAAGACCGGTATGTCTAAAAGTTTTTACCTCCGGATCATTAATTGAGTCGATGATCGTCAGGTCCTGATTTTCAACCGGCGCATAGTAAATGTAATATTTGGCAATATCCACAGGACACCCCGAAGGATTGACCCAGGTGAGAATATTTTGCGTAGCATCACATTCGGTGGTCACCGAAAGTTGGGGCGCACACGGCGGCACATTGTCAACCGGAATACCTGTTGCGATTTGCGAAAGATTGATGATGGGATCAACAAGCCCGCCGGTAGAATACTTCCCGAAAGCACGGATGAAATAAGAATATTGCTGTCCGTTGATGACTTCATTGTCAAAATAACCGGGTTCATTGCTGAAACCAACCGAGTCGTAAACGGTGGTTCCGGGATCCTTTCTAAAAATTGTATAATACTGGTTGCTCCAGGGAACATTTACATTCCAGTTCAATTGCATGGAATTGTCCGAAGGACTTAATTTCAGATGCATTGATTTGGCCCGTTGCGTTGACCCGACAAAATAACGTTGGCCTGACGCAACACTATAAAAATCAATTCTGTAAATATAAACCGTTTCTTTGGTATTCAATCCCGTATTAATGTAAGTGGTATCGTTGATGCTGTTGGTGGAATCCACTTTAACGAAGGATGAAGGCTGACTGTTGTCCGCCCTGTTGATGACATACCTGTAAGGGGGAGGGAACAGCAACGTATCAAATTCCGTCGGTTTCGACCAAGCCACGTAGATCTTTCCATCTGTTTTTCCTGTTTTTTCCACCGACACATTGGTGATGATGGGAGCATCTTTTCGCAGGCTGGCACATACCTCTTCGGAAGCATAACTTACCGCTCCGTCGGCAAATGTCGTTACGATCATATAACAGTAATCGATTCCGTGTATCAGGCCGTTTCCGTTGTTATCGTCGGTAAACGTAGTATCGGTAATCCCTTCGTTGTATCCAATTTTAACATAACCGGTATATTCGGGCACACCGGTTTCGCAGACTCCGGGCACAAAACCGTAAAATCCGTCGCGGCGGTAAATTTCATAACCGATGGCTTTGTCACATAAAGCCCTGTCCCAGCTTAAGTAAATTGAATTACCGGCGGGTGTTGCACCGGGATTCCCGGGGGGTGGGCTGATGACGGTAATGTTAACGGTTTTAATATCGGCAAGTTGGGGAAAACTGAAAGTATCCCTGGCCGTAAACACCACCTGATAAGGCTGTTGTTGCACCTGCGGACAAATGGTATTCCATGTAAAAGTTGACGATACCGTTCCCTGACCCATGGCCGGCGGAAACGATGCGGGATGATCTTCCAGCACCAAAGGCCCGCCCAGCGCCCTGATCACCAGCTCGTCATCATCGGGGTCGGTTGCCGAAACGGTAAATGTCAGCGTTTCGCCCGCCATGACACACGTATCGTTGACAGGAGCAATGACCGGCGGATGATTATCGCACGGGATGATGGTGATCTGCATGTCCCGCGTTACATAGCCGATGCGGACACCGCTGCGCCACTCTTCGATTAAAAAGGCAATGTTGTATTCTCCCTGCATGATCGGTTTATCCCAAAGGATTGTCCCGGTAACGGGGTCAATGGAAAATGTTGTCGGCACCGTTGTATTCACCTGATTGGGCAAAACATAGCCGGGGATGGGAAGTCCGAATGCCCCACGGCAATCAACAAGCTTGTACGAGATACTGTCACCGTCCGAATCGTAAGCCCCCGGATTGTGCAGATAAAGCGAATTGACACATCCGTTGTCGATGGGTGGCGCCAGCAATTCCACCGAATTGTTGGGCCCGAGAAAAGGATTGATCACAAGTTCGGTTTGGATAAAAAACGGCACGTTGACCGAATTGGGAATGTTCAGCACACCATAGTTTCTGTTGGGGTCTTCCAGAGAAATGACATAAGTCCCTTGTCCGGGAAATACATGGACGGCACCGGCATACACATTGCGGCTGATGTTGTTGGGATAATTGATCTTTTCGGTCCTGGGAACCACCGAAGAAGTACCGTCGCCCCAGTCAAGCTCCAGTTGCGGACGGTCGGCAGGGCTTGGGGTGTAGGTGTAAGTCACGATTGTAAACTCATAGGTCAGTTCCCCCAGCGCTTTGTAGGTAATTTCCCCCGCCCGCTGATGTGTTGCATAGAGCGGGGAAAACCCGATAAGAGACATGACCAGTACGAGTAAACTTTTTTTCATTTTTCGTGGTTACCGGCTACTTTTGACCGGCGATTCAAAATTAAATAAATTAGTTATCCCGCCGCTCTTTTTCTTTTTTAATTCGGAAAATTTTAGGACAGGCTTTTTTCAGATAACGATAATTTTTCAAATAATGATACAAATTGATGACGCGTTAAACGGTTATAATGGCTAACTTTGCAACTTTCGGCAAAAAAAAGAAACAACAGAAATGTATTCGGAAGAGGAAAAACGAATTATTGCCAACAAGTACCGGAATTTGTTGAGGGTATGGAAAAGCCCTGTCAGCGAAGCTGAAAAAGCAATGGTACGAAAGGCTTTCGACCTGGCGGTGGAAGCGCATGGCGACATGCGCCGGCTGTCGGGCGAGCCCTATGTGTACCACCCCATCGAGGTAGCTTACATCTGCGCCAAAGACATGCGGCTGGATGCAACTTCCATTGTGTGTGCCCTGTTGCACGACGTGGTGGAAGATACCGAATACACGCTGGAAGATATCGAAAAGTTGTTCAACCCGCAGGTGGCATTGATCGTTGGAGGAGTGACCAAGATCAAAGGAATTTTTGATGACGAAACCCGCTCGATACAAGCCGAATATTTCAAAAAAATGATGCTGGCACTGGCCAAGGACATGCGCGTTATCCTCATCAAGCTTGCCGACCGCCTGCACAACATGCGTACGTTGAACCACATGGCCCGTACAAAGCAATTGAAGATCGCTTCCGAAACGCTGGTGCTTTATGCCCCGCTGGCTTACCGCATGGGACTTTACAACATCAAAACCGAGCTGGAAGATCTTTCGCTAAAATATACGGAGCCTGAAATTTACGAACACATCCGGCAACAGCTCGAAAAAACGGCCCGCGACCGCGAAAAGTTCATCAACCGTTTTATTTATCCCATCAAAAAACAACTGGCCGGACACGACATTCCTTTCAACATCAACATCCGTGTAAAATCCATTTATTCCATCAGGCAGAAGATGCAAAGCAAAAATATTTCGTTTGACGATGTTTACGATGTTTTTGCCGTGAGGATCATCATTGATTCGAGATTCAAATCCGAAAAGATGGATTGCTGGATGGTCTATTCGCTGATCACCGACATTTACAAACCCAAGCACGACAGGGTACGCGACTGGGTCTCGATACCCAAAGCCAACGGTTACGAAGCGTTGCACCTCACGGTGATGAGCAACGAAGGGAAATGGGTGGAAATACAAATCCGCACCAAACGGATGCACGAAATTGCCGAAACGGGATTTGCCTCGCATCATTATTACAAAAACCTGGCTGACGAAGGAAAAGCCATCGAAAGCTGGCTGCTCCGTATCCGAGAACAATTTGAAAACCCCGACAGCGATGCATTGAGCTTTCTCAACGATTTCAAGCTCAATCTTTATTCCGAAGAAATTTACACCTTTTCGCCCAAAGGAGATATGAAAAAACTCCCCGTTGGTGCTACGGTACTTGATTTTGCTTACAACATCCACTCCGAGATCGGCAACCACAGCATCGGCGCCAAGGTCAACCTCTCACTCGTGCCGCTCAACCATGTCCTGAAAAGCGGCGACCAGGTGGAGATCATCACTTCCAAAATACAAAAACCACAAAAAGAATGGCTTGATTTTGTGATCACTTCACGGGCTAAAAATCATATCAAGAACTCCATCCGTACCGAAAAGAAAAAGTATTTCGAAGCAGGCAAGGAAAAACTGAAAAAGTATTGCAAGGAAATGGGTATTGAATTCAGCAAACACTTTGTTCATCAACTGATGGAATATAATGAAATGACCAACAAAACCGACCTGTATTATGAAATTGCCGTGGGAACACTCACAAGGCAACACCTGAAAAACTTTTACCACAAGTCGGGCAAAAACACATGGCTGAATTCACTCATTCCTTTCGGCAAACAAAAAGCGGAAGTTTCGTTATCGAAAACCATCAGGGAAAAGATAAAGAATAAACCCGAAGAGGTGCTGCTCGGTGAGAAGGAAGAGGTTGAATACAAAATCGCCAAATGCTGCAACCCCATTCCCGGCGATGATGTCATCGGGTTGATCATGCCCAACAATCCCATCATGATCCACCGGGTGAATTGCAAAAATGCCGTTGACCTGATGTCGAGCTTCGGCAACAGGATTGTCAAAGCAAAATGGAATAAAAAAGACCCGGTTCTGTTTCTGGCGGGTATCGAATTCCGAAGCATCGACAAAGTGGGATTGATCCACAATTTTACCGAGATCATCTCCAAAAAGCACCATCTCAAGATCAGGTCTTTTCATCTCGACAGTTCCAATGAGGTTTCCGAAGGCACCATCATGCTTTATGTTCGCGACACACAACAACTCAACGACCTGATTGCCGATATGAGAAAAATCAAAGAGATCAAAAAAATCAGTCGTTTGAACCCCAAATAGCCGGCTAATCTTTTCGCAAAGAACAAAATAAAAACCCTTCCGGAATAGAAGAATATTCCTTTGGCATATAAAAAAATTAATTTTTATTTATACTAAATAACCATTGAACAAAATTTTTCTATACCTTTACCGCAAAATTTTTTAGGAGATGAAAGAGAATCAGGATTCACTTGAAACAGTAAAAAAAATCTTTACGGAATACCTCGAAAGCAAAGGTCACAGGAAAACTCCCGAACGTTATACTATTCTACGGGAGATTTATGCCACCGAAGGTCATTTTGATATTGAAACACTCTATATCAGAATGAAAAACAACAAATACCGGGTCAGCCGTGCCACATTGTACAACACCATTGAGCTGTTGCTGGATTGCAATCTGGTGACAAAGCACCAGTTCGGCAACAACTGCGCACAGTTTGAAAGGTCATTCAAATTCAGGCAGCACGACCATTTTGTTTGCCTTGACGACGGGGAAGTGCTGGAGTTTTACGATGCAAGGATTGCTGCGATCAAAGAGCAGGTTGAAAAAGAGCTTGGTGTTGAGATCACACATCATTCTTTAACCTTTTACGGTCATTGCAACGGCAAGCCCAAAAAGACACCAAAGAAAAATCTTTCCAGAAAAAGCCAATGAAAACAGACGTACTTTTAGGCGTTCAATGGGGTGACGAAGGCAAAGGCAAAGTTGTTGATGTGCTCACTCCCGGTTATGATGTGATCGCCCGGTTTCAAGGCGGCCCCAATGCCGGACACACCATCGAATTCGATCAAAAAAAATTCATTCTTCACACCATTCCGTCGGGGATCTTTTACCCCGAAAAAACCAACGTTATCGGCAACGGCGTGATCATTGATCCTTTCATACTGAAAAAAGAGATCGAACAACTGAACGCCGAGGGAATTGATCCGGAACAGAATTTACTCATTTCCAAAAAAACACATCTGATTCTTCCTTCGCACCGTCTGCTGGATGCGGTTTACGAAACTTCAAAAGGGAAACAGAAAATCGGCTCCACGCTGAAAGGCATCGGGCCAACCTATACCGACAAAGTTGCACGTCTGGGCATCCGTGTGGGAGAAATCAACGACACGGCATTCAAAGAAAAGTACGACAAGCTCAAAGAACGACATTTCAGGATCATCGCATCCTACCCTTACGATATCAAAGCATTCAGGATCGACGGGCTGGATTTCGAGACTTACGAAGCACAGTGGTTCGATGCACTTGCAACGCTGAAAAAAATCAAACAGATCGACAGCGAGCATTTCATCAACCGGCAAATGGAATCGGGGAAATCCGTTTTGGCGGAAGGAGCACAGGGCACCATGCTGGACATTGATTTCGGCTCCTATCCTTTTGTTACATCATCCAACACAATTTGTGCAGGAGTATGCTCCGGGTTGGGGATCGCCCCCTCGAAAGTCGGAAGGGTATTCGGTATCTTCAAGGCTTACTGCACCCGTGTGGGCAGTGGCCCGTTTCCCACCGAGCTGGATGACGATGACGGGCTGAAGATGCGCGATGCGGGACACGAATACGGCTCCACAACGGGCCGTCCGCGCCGTTGCGGCTGGCTCGACCTGGTTGCCCTGAAATATGCCATCATGCTCAACGGCATTACCGACCTGGTAATGACAAAAGGCGATGTTTTAAGCGGTTTCGAAAAACTGAAGGTTTGCACAGCTTATCAGATCAACGGAAAAACCATTGATCATTATCCTTTCGAAAGCGATCTGGCAAAACCCGTTTATCACGAAATGGAGGGGTGGAACACTCCCATTGATCATATTCGCAACGCAGAGGATATTCCCAATGCTCTGGCCGATTACATCCGTTTTATCGAAAATGAAACGGGAGTTAAGATTTCCATCGTTTCGCTGGGCCCCGACCGCAAGCAAACTATTATGATTTAGGGATTGGAAAGACTGGAGGGACGAAGGGACTGAAGAGACGAGGAGATGGGAAGACGATAGAACGAGGGAACGCATAAACGCTTAACCCATAACGCCAAACAATACTTCTAAAATCGGTGTTCGGTGTTCAGTGTTCGATATTCATTAATAATCTTTTCTGAACACCGAATTTCGATTAACGAATATTGAATTTCGATTGATTTGAGAATAATTAAAATCTAAGAATGAAGATTTTGTTTTGCTGTTTCTATGCTCTTTACAAAAATTGAAATCAATTCGTTATTTTCATCTTTTGCTCTAATGATTTTATTTTCATTTTTATATATGTTGGCTTTATGAATAATCTTCAATGCAACAAACGTTTCACGCAGCTCTTTTAGGACCAGTTTCATTTTATGGATAAAATCATTCTTTGATTCTGCACTTTGGGCCTCACCATAATTAAGAGCTGCTGAAGTTCCGGAACGCACTATTTGCCCTGACATGGTAGTACCTGATTTCGTTTTTGGCATTTCATTAATAATTTCAATAATTAATACAGCAAAGTCTATAAGCCGTTCTTCCAAATCGTATTTATTCATGATAATAAATGGATTTTTGTTCAACACAATATTTAAAATTTTTAAATCCAAAAATACTTCTAAAATCGGTGTTCGGTGTTCGGTGTTCGTTATTCATTAATAATGAGT
>JAOZMX010000001.1:0-1522 GCA_029934065.1 Bacteroidales bacterium | reverse complement strand
ATACTTCTAAAATCGGTGTTCGGTGTTCGGTGTTCGTTATTCATTAATAATGAGTCCCACCAGTCTGAAGTTTTAGCCTTTTTAAGCCGACCAGAAATTAAATGACTTTCAAAATTTCGTTCCATAACATAAGAACTTCTTCTTTTGGGGCTTCTATATTTATCCGCGGAAAGGCTCTCCTTTGCAAGAATCTAGAGGGTTGATGTTTTTCCCTTGATTCAAAATCAAATTCTTGGTCTATTTCACCTTTTCCTTTTTCTTCCTCATCATCAATAAGATATTTAGCATCTTCGTCCGGTGAATCAAACATTTTAGAGAATGAATCAGGCGTAGTTTGTTCTTGTGGAAGAACCATGGATTCATACATTCTTTCTTTATCCATATCTATTTCCGCGGGCAATGATTCTCCCACGATAAGCGATATTCTTATCAAAAGCGTGTCAATTTCGGTATCATTAATATTATCTTTTTCTTTCAGAAGCATTTTCAGAATATCTTTTAGCAGGTTCACTTCGGTAACGGGAGTCTTGAAAATAGAATAATCCTCATCGGTGTACCTGTAGGCTCCGTTTTCATATTCAATCGGTGCATTGAACCCTAATATGTCACTGCGCATTACCCTGATATCTTCCCTAATGGTTCTTTCGGAAACCTGTTTGTAAATCCCCCTGTGTTCGCCCAATGCTTCAGTACACACTTTCTGAAGTCGCTCAATGGTACACCTGACATATTTGTTTTTCAGACAGGCATCAATCTGTTTGTAACGAATTAAGGCATTTAGATTAGTAGGCATTTTTAAAAAAATTAATTTTCATTGCAGAAAGACTGCAATAGTCCACAATAGTTTTGCGCAAAATTAATAATTAAATTAACCAAATTAATTATCATGAAAAAATCAATAGACATCACCATCCTGCTTGATCGTTCAGGATCAATGCATTCATTAACTGACGAAACCATTAGCGGTTTTAACGAATTCATTTACAGCCAAAGAGGTTTAGAGGCGAAAATAACGGTAACGCTTGTACAATTCGATCATGAATACCTGGTAAACTACGAAGCAATTGAGATCAACAAAGTAACAGACCTTGATGCAAAAACTTATGTTCCGCGCGGCAGTACTGCCTTGCTGGATGCCATTGGAAAAACCATTAAATTGACACAGGAACGGCATCAGCTTCTTAAAAAAAAGAAAAGACCCGACAAAACAATGCTTGTCATCATTACCGATGGTTATGAAAACAGCAGCACTCTTTATACTAAAAAAAGAGTATTCAAAAAAATTAAAAAAATGGAAACACAGCGGGGCTGGGAATTCATCTATTTAGGGGCTAACCAGGATGCCATTAAAGTAGCTGCTGATTACGGTATTGAAATAAAAAAAACACTGTCCTTTGCAGCGGACAGCGATGGTACAAAAGAAATGTTCCATTCCGTTTCAAAGAGTTTTCAAAGAAGCATATTTCATGACAAGGATTTTGAATTCACCGAAGATCAGCGGGAAAAACAAAAAAGGGATTAG
>JAOZMX010000152.1 GCA_029934065.1 Bacteroidales bacterium | reverse complement strand
TTTCAATTAAAAATCATCCCCCACCCTTCTTCAGTTGAAAATGCTTTATTTCGTTCCGGATGGCGGTAACATCCTCGCGCGTAATGCGGAAATCGGATAATCCTGTCCGGGTGATCCGGAGAAAAACAATCAACTGATAACATGCCGACGAGAAATAGGATACCGAAGCCGTGATGCCGGCGCCAATGATCCCCATACGCGGGATCAGCGTAAAGCCCAGTGTCAGTGTCAGCACCAAACCGATTGCCGATGAAATGGTGTTGTGATAATGCCGGCCCGTCCCCGAAAAGAAATGACTTAAAATCATCGAGACCGACATGGACAAAATACCCACGGCAAGACTTTGTACCACACGGTTCAATCCGGTAAAATCCTTACCGAACACCAGCATAAAAAAGGAATCGGGCAGCAACAGCAATACGATCAGCATGGACAATGTTACCGTAAAAACAAATTTGATAAAACGGATGGTAAGCTCCCTTGCATAACCGGCATCTTCGGTATTCGAAATCTTTACGTACTGCACCATGGAAACACTTTTGCCCATCAGCCACAGCCCTTCCGACATTTTATTTCCCACATCAAAGATCCCCAGCACCGCCTTGCCCAGATATTTTTCAATGATAAAATACCCAAGCCTGTAATTCATCAGTTGCAGCAGGTTGGCGCCCTGCACATAGGAACCGTACTTGAAAATTTGTTTCAACACATTTCCCATTCCGGCAAAACCCGTTGGCCTGATCTTTTTGACAATGGCGGCAAAACCCAGAATGAACGTCAATCCAAAAGCAGCATACAAAGCGTAGATGTATGAGATAACCTGTACTTTTCCGGCACCGTAGAACAGCCATAAAAGCACGGATATCAGCATCAGTGACTGTAAAACCGAGATCAGGTTGTACTGTTTGATCTTTTCCTTTCCCAGCAAAAAATTGAGGTTGACGGAGCCGAGGGCCTGGATCAGACTCAACAACAAAACATGATTTGTGTATTCAACGGGGATCAGCTTGAAAAAAGCAAGCAGGTAGGCGCCTGCCACCGCCGAAAACAGCGCCCAGGTATAGGACGGAACGATCAGCAGAAAGGCATCGTAACGGGGAAGAAGGTAAACCATCGCCCCGCCGCCCACAAAATTGCTCACCAGCAAAATGATGGTAATACCGAGCACGATCAGTGCGACCTCCCCCACCCCGCTTTTACCGAGCATCCGGGCATTGATCACCACAACGGCAAAAGTGACCATTGCAGTGACCAGTCTTGTTCCGGCTGTACCTAAAATCTTTTTCAGCAATTTTTTATCCTTTAAATCTTAAAACAATTTTTTCTTCAACATCCACCGGAAATGATGCCGGTTAAACATAAACTTTTTTCCGTCGAAAATCGTATATCCTCCCACCAATGAAAAAGTGTGCAAGCCCTTGGAATAACGTGATCCGGACAGCGGTTCGATATAGCCCGCGGCCTCTTCCGAAAACCTGTTTTCCGTAAGTTCGGCGATGCTGTTCAAAACGGTTCTTCCGCCGTAGGTTTGCGAGCAATCCTGCGCGGGGCGGATCAAGCAACCGTTGTTCCAGTACGGCGTTCCCGCCGGCCGGGCATTGCGAATATCTATTTTCACCGGATTGCCTGCATGAGGATGATAAGGCCCGAAAAGGTCATCGGCATAAAACACATGCAGGTCGGTATTGGACTGCGATTTGTCCGTTGCAAAGAGCCACCACTTGTCTTCGTATTGAAAAATTGTGGGATCAACACCCGGAAATCCGTCAACCAAAACCTTTTCGAAGAGAAAACGATTTTTCCCTTTATCAAACCTGTAAAGCCTTATTCCGCCGGAATCCGCCGCTTCGGGAACGCAATAGATATCACCCTTGTAACCGGTCACAAACGGATAGGACAAATGGAACGGTTCTTCAAGGACAGTTTCTGCCGCTGATATTTTTCCCTTGTGAAAAACAACACGGGATATTTTTCCTTTACGAAACCTGTAATCATAATTTTCGAACAATACATGCAGCCGTCCATCCGACAAAAAGGCAAACGGGTCGGCATAATAACGCCCTTTTGGAGGAGGCGGCAGCCATACGGCATGTTCGCCGACACTTCCGGTCATTCCGTCGGAAATCACTTCGGCAATTCCCACATTCCAGTCCTCGGGGCGGAACAGTTCACGATAGTGGAAAGCCACTTTATTTTTCAACAATCGAAAAGCAAAACGAAGCATCTCACCGTTGCGGGGTGCTTTGAATATTTTGGCGGAAGTTTTAACCGGCGGCTCGTCGAGGTAGCCCGCATTGCCGTTCAGGATGTCTTTGCATACCAACAACGGCCACTCCGCCGACCGGAAATAAAGAAGATTGATCTGTCCCTCCCACGAATGCGCCACGGTGGGGTAAAATCCCTTTTTCAGCACGATGCCGCCGTCCAGTTTTTCCGTCAGGCGCTGAAGGATGGCACCGGTTACGGCATCCTTATGCAGGATTTCCCGGAATCCGGGCGGCCCGCCGCGGTATTTCTGCTCATCGTCGTGATGAAACGACCACACCCCGTACTTTGCCGCACGAAGGATATCTCCGCGGATGATGTTGAAGCCGAAACGCAGGATAAAATCAAGCTGCTGTTCCCTGATGACTTCGATGTCGTCGGGAGTAAAATATTCGGAATATCCTTTTCTGACGGTTTTACAACGGATGGTTTTCACTTCTTTCAGTCCAGGTATTGAATCCATTACCACCGGCTTCAAAGCTTCCGGCCTGAAAAAGAACCGCCGGTAAAAGCGGTAGAATCCGCCGGGGTCAAGGTATCTTTTGATTTTCCGAAACATTGACACCGCAGGCTCCTCGTTATCGTCAACGATCAGCATGGTGCACGACAAGCCGTAATCCAGCAAATAACGCACAGCGTCGGCCTGCCATTTTTGCAATGACGACCCGCTGCACATGATTCCGAACTTCAACTCCGGCGACGGAATATTTTTATGATTTGTCAAGGATGTTTTCATAGATCATTTCCAGTTGCCGGCCAACATTTTCACGTGTAAACCGGCCTTCAACAGATTGTTTTACTCTCGCCGGGTCATAGTTCCGGCAACGATTAATCATTTTCTCAACGGCGTTTTTCAATGCAGCAATATCCCCGGGCTCAATCAGAATGCCGTTGTCCGAATCAACAAACATTTCCGGTCCGCCACAGCGGGTGGCTACCACGGGTTTGCCGGCCAGCAAAGCCTCTGCGGTTACCACCGAAAAAGTTTCGATCGCCGAATTGACAACCAAAAAATCACACTCACCAATGGCCTGGAGCACTTCCGGATTGGGCAGCCGACCCAGAAACCGAACAGCTTTTCCCAAAACGCCTTTTTGCCGGGCAACGGATTCGAGCACCGGACGGTCGGGGCCGTCGCCGATGATGCGGTATTCGATGTCGTGCTTTTCCGAAAGTTCGGCCGTCACACGGATTACATCGGCTATTTTTTTGATCTGATCCACCAGATCGGCTACCGATAGAATGACGATGGTTTTTCCGCTTGTTTTTTCACGTTTTAAAATCATCCCTCCCGTTTCAACCACGTTGGGCACCACTGCTGTTTTTTGTCCGGGCACGCCGAGTTGCACCATGGCCTTTCTCAACAATTCAGACACCACAATAACTTTGGAGGCGCCTTTAAAAACACTCACGGACAAACGGCGATACAAAAAGGATTTGTCAGCGAATGCACCCGTAAGGTACCCCGACCAGTGTTCCGAAACAACATAAGGAATCTTAAATCTTCCGGCGTAATATTTTGCAAACAATCCCATCCGCAGAAGCACATGCACGTGTATCAGCACAGGGCGGCCGTTTGCCGAAAGGATTTGACGCATCCCTTTGCGGAATGCACGAAAATACCGCCAGGCATGAACAAGATTTTTCACCGGGGGCGGTTTTGTACTTTCCCTGAAACGGATGATGACGGTTTTCACATTTTCCTCCTGCGAAGAATGAACGGAGTAAGCCACCGGCTGCCGTGCCGATTTAACGAACAAAACGACTTGCCTGCCGTAGGGCGAGAGGGCATGGATTTGCTTTTGAATGAAAACGCCGTTTTGCGGGTCGTCAGGATGGGGATACCATCCCGGCAGATGCAGAATATATTTTTTTTGACCGGCTCCTTCACTCATACGTTTCTGATGATCTTTTTTCAGGGCAAATAACGGGTACTTTCTTCTATTTCGGATATTCAATCCTGATATGATAGATATTCAGCAAATTACGCTTCAGTATTTTTTTGATTTTGGTGATGTCGCGAAGGGTGATGTCGGAATTGGTGAATTGTCCCGTTTCCACTTGTTTGTTGATGATATTTTCCACCAGGTCGTTAATGGTCTCTTCGTCAATCACCTTGAGACTGCGTGAAGCGGCTTCCACCGAATCGGCCATCATCACCACGGAGGTCTCTTTCGAGAACGGTATCGGCCCCGGATAGGTAAAACGCCTTTCGTCAATCACCTCATCGGGGTTGTCTTTTTTCTGCATCAGGTAAAAATACTCCACTTTTCGGGTGCCGTGATGTGTACGGATAAAATCAATGATCTGTTCGGGAAGTTTGTTTTTCTTGGCTCGTTCCACGCCGTTGATCACATGATTGATGATGATCCTGGCGCTCTCTTCGTAGGTCAGCTCATCATGCGGATTCACGCCGGTAACCTGATTTTCGATGAAATACATGGGCTGGTCCATCTTGCCGATGTCGTGATAGAGTGCTCCCGTACGTGTCAGCAATGCATCGCCGCCAATCTCATAAATGGATTCTTCGGCCAGATTGGCCACCTGCAGCGAATGCTGAAAAGTGCCCGGCGCCCGCAGCGAAAGTTCCCGGAGCAGTCTGCTGTTGGTGTTGGAGAGCTCCATCAGGGTTACATCCGTGATCAGTCCGAAAACCTTTTCGAAAAGATAGATCATCGGATAAGCAAAAAGGATCAGCACCGACGAGCCGGCAAACATCAGAAAATTCATCGTCCTGATATCCGAAAGCGAACCTTCCTGGATCAGCACAAGTCCCGAGTAGATGGCGGAATAAGAAACGAAAACAATCACCGCCGTGAAGAAAAACTGGGAACGTTTTTGCAGGTTGACGATACTGAAGATGGTGATGATACCCGTGATCAGCTCCATAAAGACAAACTGAAAACTGTTGGGAACCAAAAACCCGATGAGGATGATCGTGATCAGATAAACATACAACGCCAGCCGCGTATCGAAAAACACCCTGATCAGTACGGGGGAAAGACACAACGGAACAAAATAAATGTAATGGACATTGTACTTTAGCACAAGACTGGTGATGAAGACCATCAAAATAATGATCAGCAAAATGAGCAAAACCTTTTTGTTTTCCTGAAGGACATCCTTCCTGAAAAAGTAAAGGAAAAAGACCAGCACCGTCAGCGAAATGGATACCAGCAGGATTTGTCCGATAAGGATCAGCAGGTAATGTCCTTTGCCGCCGGATTTCGTTTTGTATTCCTGCCGCAGCGATTCCAGTATCTGATATTTTCCGTTGTCAATCACTTCGCCTTTCGAAATGATCCGCTCTCCTTTCTGTATCATACCGCGGGTCAGGGATATCTCGTTTAAAAGTTTGTTTTGTTCGGCGTTGGTAACTTTTTCGTTGTAAAAAACATTTTGCAAAATGGATTCCTCCAGCAATTGCTTCAACAAAACCGTATCGGCATCTTTCACCCGCGATAGCATTGACCCGATCTTTTCGTAAGCCGTATGTACATTGTAAATGTCCTTGAGCCGGATTTTTTCGGCGCTGTTTTGAATGATGAGGCCGATTTTATAATCATCGGGTTTGCCGTCAAGTTCCGGAACCGGCTGGATCACACCGCGCGTCAGGATTGAATCCAGGATCATCAGTCCGGCATCAAGGGTTTTTTGGCGCAATTTTTCATATTCGGTATCATCCCCGTATTTGGCACCCCAAAACATCTCAAAATCACCCGTAAAATCTTTCCTGCGTTGTTCGTTGAGCGAGATATCAAAATCGAAGTACAGCACCTTGTTCTCTTTGATCTTTTTTTTCTCGTTCTCAATTTCGGATGGCGCTTTCAGGACGGCAAAATCAAAAGGAGCGATCAGATCATTGTGCATCCACGGACGCCCTTTGGTATATTCGTATTTGAAGGTGGCCTCTTTGGGAAAAAACGAAACAATGGCAATCAAACTCGCTATCAGAAGGATACCTTTGTAAATATCGGAATAATGTCTTTGAAGATATGCCCAGATTCTTTTCATAATCCTTTCAATAATTCTTTGCTAAATTATAAATATTTTTTAATCGGAGCACTTTTTATGATGTTTTGCATTAGTTTTGCTCACATTGAAAAAACATGAACGCATGACAAAATACGGTATTTGTACCCTTTCGGTGATTCCGATCCGGGCAGACGCATCCGACCGATCGGAAATGACCAATCAGCTTTTGTTCGGCGAAACCTTTGAAGTTGTTGATGTTATCGGCGAATGGTTATTGATAAGAGGTGATTCGGACGGTTACGAAGGCTTTGCCGACAAAAAACAATGTCACTTCCTGTCTGATGACGAACACAAAAGACTGACCGGGCTCTCCCCCTCTTTTCCGGACGAGCCGGTTTCGGAAATTACCGAGACATCCTCCGGCAGAAAGTTCGGTATCCTGTTGGGCAGCACTTTGCGCCTGAATCAACAACGGCAGATCATCGCCGGAAAACAAATTTTCAGCTATCACGGAAAAACAATTTCGTTTTCGGGAAAAAACAAGAGGGAGGCAATCATCGCCACAGCGTTAAAATTCCTCGGCGCACCCTATTTATGGGGCGGACGGTCGCTTTTCGGGATCGACTGCTCCGGGCTGACGCAGGTGGTAAACAAGATCAACGGCATTTCGTTGCCGAGAGACGCCTCACAACAGGCACAGCATGGCAATACCCTTCATCTCATTTCGGAGGCACAACCCGGCGACCTGCTGTTTTTCGACAACGACGAAGAACAAATCGTTCATGCCGGTATGCTGCTGGATGCCGAACACATCATCCACGCCTCCGGATTCGTCAGGATCGACAAGATCGATCATTACGGTATTTTCAACGAAGAACGGAAAAATTACACCCACAAATTGCGGTTGATCAAACAAATGGCCGAAAACAACTGATTGCCGTTCGAGCGATCATTTGCGTATGATGCCGGTGAGCTCCGTAACGGTGTATCGCATCTCGCCGAATGAATCGCCAACCTTGACGGTTTTGGCATAAACACCCGGTTTATCATTGATCATCCAGTATTTCACCTTGTCATCCCCGTCAAAGCCTTCGATCACTGTACAGACAAATGTTCCGGCAGGCACTTCCACCTTTACATTCTTGCCGGCAACCCTGTATGGCCAGGGTTCTTCTTTCGGAAAAAAATCGTTGTAACGCTCCATCAGTCCGCCTTTGACATTTTGTGAAATCTGCATGGTATCGCCCCGCGAAACATCAAAATTCGTAAATTCCACCACCTGCTCATCCGCATTCACATCAACCTTTGAGGCATAGGCATTGGTATAGGTTATTACACCAACTTCGTGAATCAATTCACCAACACGGTATGTTAAATATTCCACATTGCCCAGATAGTCCGTCATTTGGTCGAAATCCGGCCAGGGAAGATCGTTCTCCCCGCGATCCTGCCGCTCTTCATCCGCCGCTTCAATCTCATCGTAATCAAAATCAAGTTTCTCAAGCGAAGATTCACCGGGATTTACTTTAACGGCATTCAGCGTATTTCCTTTATTTTTAAAAATCAGCTCGCTGTCCGTGTGTTTTTCAATCGTGCATTCCCCTCTCAACATTTGCGTAAAGCCGATGATAATCATGCTGTTTTCATCCGGGTTAAATATCCAGGTTCCACTTGCCGTTTCCGTGCTTTCCGGCGTCACTTCGATGTAAGTATAATCATCGGGCAACACAAATTTCAGGTATTTGGTCACACCGTCATCACTTTGCACTTTCCATAATCCTTCCAGTCCCGAATTTTCGTTCCTCCCGGCAATGGCTTCCGGATCAATCCTCGAATAATGATACTCCTCATTATCATTTTTAGTAATCAATGTTTTGTCGTCAATTTGATCCACCCGGAGGGTTTTATTGAAATCCTTGTCAATTTGCGATTTCATGACAATGGTGTTGTCGTTCCCGTTGTATTCCCACGTACCGAACTCAATACCCATCACCAGCACTTTGCCGTCATCCCGGTATTCCATGATCTGATAGGGGTTGGAAACCTCGTTGTTCACAACGATTTCTTTCAGCATCCAACTGCCGGTGATCTTTTCACTCTGCGACCTTGCGACACCGGCAAGAGCAACAATTACCATTAACAATAAAAATGTTTTTTTCATGCCCGATTATTTTTGTATTTATTTTTTGATATGGTTTTTATTAACGCTAAAATTGCACATTATTGCCTCCGCAGGCATCATGCCCAAATCGTTTTTTCATCCAATAAAAAAACCACCTCTTAATCGGGTGGTTTCCGGTGATCCAGGCGGGATTCGAACCCACGACCCGCAGCTTAGAAGGCTGCTGCTCTATCCA
>JAOZMX010000151.1 GCA_029934065.1 Bacteroidales bacterium | reverse complement strand
GGTGTGACAATTACGGGATAAAAACAAACCTTCCGGGAATGATACCGGCGCGATATGAATCGATTGCCGTTCCGTCGGGACGGTAACGCAGAATAACGCCGCGCTGCTGATAGTCTACGGCATCGGAAACATAGAGATTTCCCGTTTCGGGATGAACTCCGAGCGCATAAAACAACCGGCCGTTGCTTTCGATCAGGGGTTGTTGCGGCAGGGTTGTGTCGGAAACAGCCATCCCGTAAATATCACCATCAAGAAAATACAACATGTCGCATGTACCGTTGCAGCATAACGCCGAGGGCGAACTGTTGAGTCCGGGAAAAGTTAGTGAAAGCAGGATTTGCAGGTCAGCAGGATTGATCCGCCAAAGCGTGGGATTCTCATCGGCAGTGTATCCGCCGCTGCAAAGCACCCACAGCATGCCCTCGTTGTCCGTAACCAAAGTGTTGGGTTCCTTGCCGACAAAGATCGTATCGGTCACAGCATCTGTACCGGGATCGATAACCAGCACAAAATTGTTTTCGCTGTCGGGGAAAGCATAATTTGACCAAAAAGCGGCAAACACTTTTCCGTCCGCAAGGAGCATCTGTTCTGCAGAACAATTGGTGACGATATGATCCGAGATAGTGAGATTGTCCATGTTGACCACTGCTATTTCGCCGGCATACAAATCACTGACATAAGCTTTGGCGCTTTGCACGGGAAGCAGAAAACGCGGTGAAGTGAATCCGGTTACGGTACCTTTGGAGGAGAAATCGCTCAAATCCACGATCTCGATCTTTGCGGAATTATTGACTACTATCCAGCCTTCACCTGCAATGATGTTCATGGAAAAAGGCACATCCCCGAGCGGACGTTTATTGGCGAGGTAAAAAATATCGTTGACAATGGTCAGGCTGTCGGGATTGAAGAATGACACCGACCCGTTGCCATTGCCGTAGTTGCCTTCATTGAGGATGAACACCCCATGACCGTATCGGTAATCAGGATCTCCCGGAATGACTTCGCCGAAATGGTCGTCTTTGTTGCAGGATGCCATGGTGAGCAGTGCAATCAGCAAGAATACGATCCGATATAATTTCATGATCAGTTTTTCTTTGTGTTAAAAATGTATTTCACCGAAAAAGAAAAATTCCTTCCCGGCATCGGCTGCCAGGCCACCACCTGATATTGCGTGTTTGCCAGATTATTGACGTTAAATTGCACCCTGAACTTCGATCGTCCGGCATTAAACATTTTGCTTATCATGATGTCGTTGAGCACAAACGAAGGCAGATACCTTGAATTATCGGAGGTGGTAAACCGTTTTCCGGTAAAATTCAAAGTCCATCCGAACGTAAATCCCGACCATTCGACACCAACATGCTGGCTCACCGAATTTTCAGGCACATAAATCAGTTGTTTGCCGGTTGACATATCATCATCGGAAAAAGAGCACACATTCTGGGCGGAGGTATAAGCATATTGCAACGAATAATTCCAGCCCGTTTTGCCGATGATGCCGTTGGCACTGAACGAAAATTCAACCCCTTTGGAAACGACATTTTTCAGATTTGACGGGGTCCAGTAGCTGAAAACCGTATCGGGTTGCCATAGGATCCAGTTGTTGATGTCGGCGTGGAACCAGGTCAGTTGCGTATTGACGGACAAATACCGGAAAGCCTCCTTATAGAGCAATCCCGTTTCCCAGGTAAAACCCGATTCGTTGCCGAGAGAAGGATTGCCGCCGGGCGACCAGTAAAGATCGTTGAGCGTCGGCGCATGGAAATTGCGGGCCATATTGGCTTTCAGATACAGCCCGTTCTTTTTCAAGACCTTGAAATTAACACCCAAAGAAGGAATAAAGGGTGCCGGAACCCCATTGATCATATCCTGTCGCAGAAAAAGGTTCACCGTTGTACGCCCGCCAGCCGAATAGCCTGCCCCGAGGGAAACATTCGCTTCATTACGGATTTGCCGTCCGTTGAAATTATCGGAAATCACACTGTGATGGTTGTATTCGGCAGCGGCGGTAAGCGTTAGGTTTCGGACACCGTAAAAAACATATTTCGCCGAATTGACCCATGATTTCATCGTGTTGTCGTCATCAATAAGAGATATCTGATTTTGATAGTTGAAGAAGTGCCATAAAATGCCCGTTTGAACTTTCAGCACGGAACGGGCGAAAGCATGGTTGGCTTCAAGTATTCCTCTTGCGATTTGCCCGGATAAACTTTCGTTCCCGTCGGGCACGGTAACCAGCATGTTGGGCGGAATTTCACGAAAGTTGTCTTGTAGCCATAGCCTAACCGTAAGTGTGGTCTTGTCTGCCGGTTTCCATGCAAATTCCTGCAAAAGCCCTTTTTGCCGGTAGGATGCATTTTGCCTTGTTTTAACGGGAGGGTTTTCAAGATCGGCGGCAATATCACTATAACGGTAATCATTCTCCGAAGTGACAAAAAACAAACGTGTTGTTGATTGTAAACGGGAATTACCGGCGTTTATCCGTGCCAGTGTCCTAAAAGTATTAAAACCTGCAAATTCCTGTTGCACTTCGGTGCCGAATCTGTTTTTCCAGTCGGTTACGGTATTCAGGCTGATACTTCCTCCAAGGCCACCTGAAGTTTGAAAGATGGAACCCGCACCGTAATCAACCGTTGCTTTATCGGCAAAAAAAACGGGAATCTGCGAAAAATCCGATTGTCCCGGCATGGGAGAATTGATGTTAACCCCATTCCAAAGCACCTGCGTATGGGTGGCCGACGCACCGCGAATGGAGCTCGTGGCAAGGCTTCCGTGGCCATACGATTTAATGAATACAGGCGTCACCGACGAGATGAGTTCCGATAGTGCCTGCGACTGAAATTCCTGCATGTACACCGTATCGATCCGGTAAATTTTATATCCCGCATTGTTGTCAATCCTGTTTCCGAAAATCTCCACTTCATGCAAATCAAGCGTATCAACAACCACTCCGCCTTTGATCAGGTTTACAAAGGAGAATACCATTACTGCCGATATGAAAGCCGCCTTTTTGATGATTATTTCGTTTTGATGATTTTAACAAACGAGACATCCTCTCCATCAGAAACCTCAAGGAAATAAACCCCGGCCGGAAAAGCCGAAAGGTCAAAATCCGTAACGGGAACGGCCTTTTTTTGCGAAAGCAATAACCGTTGTGGTGAATAAAGGCTGATGTACACGTTCCTGTCATAAGGAAACCGTACCGAAAAACGCCCTTGGCAGGGATTGGGAAAAACGACAAAACTTTGTTCCTTGCTGCCAATGCCTGCCCCTGAAGTATGGATCACCCCCACGGCATCCAGATCGAAGCCTCCCGTTTCGAAGGGAGTAGGCCACGGGTCGTTGATCTTGTGTCCCTGCGAATCGAAGGTAGCGTATTCGTCGTCAATGCAACCGACGGCGTCCACGATTCTGATGTGCGTGATATGTTGCAGGTCGGGGTAACCGCATTCGCAAAAATCCGCCAGGTCGAATGGCGTGCCGTATCCCTGCCGGTATTTTCCGGCAAGATTGTTAATTTTTGTGCAATTCACCTCACCGAACGTTGGCACCTGTGCCGAGTCCGGCGTCAGGGAAACAGCAGGAAAAGTGTAAAAATCCGTACCGTTGGAGCTCACCTGCACCAATGCCAGTTCGAGGAAAGTGTCGTTAAGGGCATTTTCGAAAACGGCAAAATCCCATCCGTCGCCGTCGGCAATCTGCACATCAAATGTCAATGTAGCCTGTCCGCCGTCTCCCAGGCTGACCACATCTGCCGAATTGCCTTCGGCCGGGCCGAGGGCGGCGGTTTCGTCACCGTACGAAGCTATCCCGCCCCCGGGGTTGGTAATGTCAACGGGACCGCGAATCACCTGGCAACCGGTGGCCCAGGCCACAAAAACACTGCTGTCTTTGGCAATGGCGGTACTCCCGGGCTGTCCCGCAGGGGGAGCATACTGCGCCCGCATCCCGAGCGGAGCAAACAACAGTAAAAACACAAGTCCTTTCAAACGCACCATTTTTATCATTTTTTTTTCTTTAAACACACGCCACCACCGGCAACCAGCCTCAACGCCCTTCGTTTACTGATGAACGAACTTCAGCATTTGTACGGAACCGGCGTCTGATACTTTCAATACGAAAGCTCCTGCCGGCAGTTGCCGGACATTGATGCGACTATTGACGCCGGGATTTGCCGAGCCGTCCATCAGCAGCCTCCCCGACCAATCATAAACCGACCACTTGCAGGCTTTTGTTATCCCTGAAACATTCAGGTAATCGCTGCAGGGATTGGGAAAAACAGCAAAGGTATTGCCGTTGACAGCCGGGGTGTCCATTCCGGTCACATCAATATAATTAACGGCCACCTCTTCGGCCGAAACACCCACCTGATAACCTCCCGTTTCCTCTCCCGAAAGGTTGTAGATCTTGCCTGTACCGTCGGGAGCCGACCATGACGAATAGTTGACATAAATATTGTTTGCCACCGTGTCGAGCGTCAGTGCCGTGATATCGAATTCCGGAAAGGGATTCGTTATCAGGGCAGCGGTTTCGAGTGTCCCGGCGGAAAGGTTGAAGACCCCGACATTTCCGTCAACCGTCAGAAAAAGTTTCCCGCCGGCAATACCGGCAGCTTTTCCGATGGCATGCTCAACCGGATAAAAAGTGGCGGCAGTGGCCGTCAGATCGTATTTCATCACATTTCCCGACGAGCCACCCCAGGGCGTCTTGCAAACAAACCAAAGTTCGTTGCCGGCCTTGAATGAAGGGCCGATACCTTGCGCATCGCTACCGAAATTCATTTCCCTTACAAAAGCATTGTTACTCATGTTGATGACGGCAAGTTTTCCTTCGGTAGCGGCCCAGCCTCCGGCCACCGAAACATAAGCCGTATCGCCGGCAACAACAATATCCCACGACTCGTCGGACACCTCCGTAATGGTGGTGATCAGTTCCAAATCGCCGGCATTTCTGATCTGGACAAATCCGGAAGTAACCGGATACTGCCTGCTCACAATGAGCTTGTTCTCATACAGGGCAAGTTTGTTCACTCCCGGCAAAGCCACAATGGCATCAATTTCACCGGTCTGAATATTGATCCGGGCAAGCGAATCCTGTGCGGCAACATAAGCAAACCCGCCGCTGACCAGCAACCCCTGTGCCGACTGCGTGTGAATGGTCGCAATGGTTTGTGTTTGCATGGTTTGCGGATTGTAATTGGCAACGGTAACAAAATCGTTCGGATCGGAATAATCTCCTCCGTTGACGATGACAACACTTTTGGTTTCAGTTTGGCCGAAAAGCCCCGACGGAAGCACCAACATCAAAATGAAACACCAGCTCAAAATTTTGTAAAAGTTCATCATTGTTAAGTTTTTAAGATTTATTCATTGAATTAAACGTTAATTCAAAATCCAAAAAACCTTACAGGAAAACCATCCGGAATAAATTGTGTTGAACAAATTTACCCTGGCTTTTATCCCCGAAAGCCTTTTTATTTTTCGAAATGCAACGGCAGGTCTTCTGACTTGCTCACTTTCCGACGGCCTTCCCATTCAACAGAGATATCTCCGATAAAAACAGTGGCATGAGGGTGATCGAAAAGTATTTTAAGAGCTCACAGCAGCGGGTACTGTTCCCGATTCTCACGGGATTCCCTATTATGACTTTGTCCGCATGGACGCAGTACACCATTGCGGGGACAAAGGTAATGAAACCGGAATTTCCACCAAATCTTTGAACAAAAGTTTCGGAATATTTTTACACAAATTATCAACATCATTAAAAATGTTTCTACTTTTGAGGCTTCATTTTCAATTATAAATCATCAATGCCCAAAAAGAAAACTACCAAAATTCTGATCATTGACGATGACAAAAAGAGCGTCAAAGGACTCAAAGCACTTTTTGCTGCAAACAATTATCTGACATTTACAGCAAATACCGAAGATGAAGCCAAAACATTGCTCAAGGACAAAGAGCCCGATTTAATCATCATTGATCCTGCGCTGCCCGACACCAATGGATTGGGATTGTGCGAATACGTCAAAACAAATCCGAAAACCCAATTTGTGCCCATCATTGTGGTAAGCGATAACACAAATACGGATTTTAAAATAAAAGCATTTGAAACCGGCGCCGTGGATTTCGTCCCAAAACCGTTTACCGGACAGGAGATTCTTGCCAGAGCAGACGTGCATACACGGATAAAATTTTCGCGCGATCAATTTTTAAAAACCAACAAACAGCTGCAAAAACAGATCCGCAAAAGTGCAAAACTCGAACAGGAATTGCGCATCGCCAAAGAAATCGCCGAAGCCAGTGCCAAATCCAAAAGCGACTTTCTGGCCAATATGAGCCACGAAATACGCACCCCCATGAACGGCATCATCGGCACCACCAGCTTGTTGAAAAACACCAAACTGGATGAGGTGCAGAAAGATTATGTGAACATCATTGACTATTCGGCCAATAACCTGCTGACGATCATCAACGACATACTGGATATTTCGAAAATCGAAGCCGGGCAGATCACACTGGAAAACATTGATTTCAACCTGCATAACGTGGTGGATGAAACCATTAAGCTGCTGATGCCGAAAGCGAGGGAGAAAAACATCAAATACTCGGCCCGCATTGATTCTTCGGTGCCCATGTATGCCAAAGGCGATCCCATCCGGCTGAAACAGGTCGTGATCAACCTGACCAATAATGCCATTAAATTTACCGACAAAGGTTTTGTCAGGATTGAGGTGGAAACCATCAAGGTGGAAAGCCATCAGCGAAAATACCTTTTTAAGATCATCGACACCGGCATTGGTGTTCCCAAATCTGCCGGCATGCGCATCTTTGCGGAATACCTTCAGGCCGACGAAGCCACCACGCGCAAATTCGGCGGCACCGGGCTGGGACTTCCCATTGCCAAAAAACTTGTGGAACTGATGCACGGAGAGATCGGCTACGAAAGCAAAGAGGGGATGGGGTCAACATTTTGGTTTACCGTTGTGCTCGCCATCGGCAAAGAGCCCCCCTACTCCCTGACGGAAGATGATTTTGCAGGCATCACCGATGACAAAAACAAATATTCCATCCTGATTGCCGAAGACAATCTGATCAATCAAAAGGTGGTGATTGCCACGCTGAAGAAGATGGGACACCGCCTTGAGGTGGCCGATGACGGTAAAATAGCTTTTGAAATGCACAAAAAAAACCGTTACGATGTGATCTTGATGGATATTCAGATGCCTGTAATGGATGGTTTCGAATCGACACGACTGATACGGGAATACGAACGGAAAATGGGATTCAAAAAACGGGTAAACATCATCGCCATGACAGCCAATGCCATGAAAGAAGACCGCGACCGGTGTCTCAACGCAGGTATGGATCAATACATCAGCAAGCCTTTCAAAGCCTCCGAGTTGTCGAAACTACTGGATGACATTTTCGGAAAATGATTCAGTTGGCCCGGCCTAAAACAACATCAGTAACACCGGCCAATGAGCAAGGATAAATTTGAAACGGGAAATGTAATGCTGATATCGGCGGCGCATCTGCTGCATGATATCTATTCGTCGTTTCTGGCCCCTTTGCTGCCGTTGCTCATCGAAAAACTCGGCATCACTTACTCATTGGCAGGACTGCTGAACGTTATCCAGCGTATCCCGTCGCTGTTCAATCCATTTATCGGCATCATCGCCGACAAAGTTCACATGCGCTATTTTATCATTTTCACACCCCTTGTCACGGCCACGGCTGCCAGTTTGATAGGAGCAGCTCCCACTTTTACACTGCTGGCCATTCTGATCTTTGTGATGGGCGTTAGTGCAGCGCTTTTTCATGTTCCCTCGCCGGTGATGATCAAAAAGGTATCGGGCAACTATACCGGACGGGGCATGAGCTTTTACATGTTCGGCGGAGAGATTGCCCGTACCGTCGGGCCGGTCATCATCCTGGGAGCAGTATCTCTGGTGGGACTGGAGCATACCTATTACCTGATCCCGTTTTCGGCACTGTTCACCGTTTTTCTGTATTTCAAACTTCGAAACATCAGGATCAGCGACGAATTTGCCCACCGGCAAAAACAAAGCAACATTTCAACCACACTCAAAAAACACAAGACATTCCTGTTAATGCTTATGGGATTGCTGTTGTTCAGAACCATCATGAAATCGGCCATTACTGCTTTTTTGCCGACCTTTTTAACGGCGCAGGGCGAAACGGTATGGTTCGGCGGAATCGCACTGGCCACACTGGAACTGGCCGGCGCCGCCGGAACATTGTTTGCCGGAACGATTTCCGACCGCATCGGTCGGAAAACAACACTGGTTACCGCTTCGATCCTTTCTCCGGTTGTTTTTTGGTTGTTTATCCATGCCGCCGGTCAAATGCGCTTTGTGCTGCTCATTCTGCTGGGCTTTGTCCTTTTCGCCAGCGGGCCGGTTCTTCTGGCCAGCGTGCAGGACCTCAAAAGCAGCCGTCCCGCACTGCTCAACGGCATTTACATGACGCTGAATTTTTTTTCCAGCGCAGTGGCTGTGATGTTTGTGGGATTTCTGGGCGACATCAGGGGATTGTTTTTTACCTTTGAAGTAACCGCTGCTCTGGCATTACTCTCCGTTCCCTTTGCCTTCCTTATCTTCAGAAAAAACAAACCGTAGGGGAAAACCATCGGGAGGAGGCTTTCGCCCGGGTTGTTTCGGGTCACCGGATTGTTCCGACGCAGGAAGTTTGTTGGAAACGTCCGGGGATGGGGAAAAAGA
>JAOZMX010000150.1 GCA_029934065.1 Bacteroidales bacterium | reverse complement strand
CGGACTTTGCGAGGCACGCAGTGCCAGCCTGTCCCGACCCTCGGGAAAGCAATCTCTTTTAACTTTGCAGCGGGATTGTTTTTGTTTCCGGCCGGCGCTGCCTCCTTACCCATGCCTGAACAAATTTAACCCGAAACGGGGCGGGGTATTCTGGGAAATTTCCCGAAGAGATGTAGAGGATATTGGGATACCGCATTAAAAATTTAGTGTACATTTGTTCGAAAAAAGCGATATGAAACAAATCATACTGATAACGGTTTTTGCCCTTTCGGGCATCTTTTTATTTGCCCAGGTTCCGGCGGTTCATCATGCATTGAATGTGACGATCCGTCCTGAAACATCGGAGATAGCGGTAACCGACACCCTGACCATTCCAAATGGTGTTAACCCGGAGTTTTTGCTTAATGCCGCACTCACTCCCAAGTCTCTGACCAAAGGGGTGAAATTGAAAAAAGTTTCGGGTAAAGTGGATGCTTCCGATGTGGGCATGGACAGAGATGATGTTTCGGGTGACAAGGGTGTGGCACTCAACAAATGGGTGCTTAAAGGCACGGCTGATCCCGTTGTCATTACCTATTCGGGAAAGATTGACGCAGCGGTGGAGCAAAGTGAAGAAAACTACCAGCGGGGATTTTCGCAATCGCCGGGGATCATTTGCAACAAAGGTGTTTACCTCGCCGGTTCCACATTCTGGGTCCCCGTTTTCGACGATCGGCTGATGACCTTTTCCCTGACCACACAACTGCCGCCCGACTGGAAAAACGTAACACAGGGCAAGCGGATATACGAAAACAGCCGCTCTGATCAGCACATCGACACCTGGGTTTGCGACAAGCCGCAGGAGGAGGTTTTTTTGATCGCCGCCGCCTTCACGGAGTATTCGCACGACATGAACAGCGGTATCAAGGCCATGGCTTTTTTGCGCTCTCCCGACGAAGGGCTTGCCAACAAATACCTGGAAGTTACGGAGCAATACATGGACATGTATCAGGGATTGATCGGCGATTATCCGTACAGCAAGTTTGCGCTGGTGGAGAATTTCTGGGAAACGGGTTACGGCATGCCTTCGTTTACGCTGCTTGGTGAGAAGATCATCCGTTTTCCTTTTATCCTGCATTCCTCTTATCCTCACGAATTGCTGCACAACTGGTGGGGCAACAGTGTGTATGTTGATTTCGATTCGGGCAACTGGTGCGAAGGCATTACGGTATTCATGGCCGACCATCTGATCAAGGAGCAGCATGGTGCCGGTGCGGAGTACCGCAGGTCAATACTCCAGAAATTTACCAACATTGTTACACCCGAAAACGATTTTCCAATCAGCCGCTTCATTGCTAGGCATGATGGGCCCAGCGAAGCCATCGGGTACGGCAAAGCCATGATGATGTGGCAGATGCTGCGCAAAAAACTCGGTGATGAACTGTTTGTGGAAGGTGCCCGGAAATTTTATGAAATCAATAAATTCAAAACCGCTTCTTTTGATGATATTCGCCTGGCCATGGAGGAAGTCTCCGGAATGGAGCTGTCGTCGTTTTTCGATCAGTGGGTCAACCGGACAGGCGCTCCCGAAATTGCCGTCGAAAACCTGAAAACCGATCGCTATGGCAGCAAATACCGCATTGTTCTCACCCTGAAACAAAATCAAAACGATGACGTTTTTGTCGTGGACGTTCCCGTAAATGTTGCCTGCGAAAAAGGCCTTGAAACTTTTGTTTTTGAAATGAACAGGAAAGAGCAGGAGTTTCAGATGACATTGGACAGCAAGCCGCTTAAGCTGGCTGTTGATCCGCAATATGATGTTTTTCGCATCCTGGATCCGGCCGAAGTGCCGCCGACATTAACCAAAATCTGGGGAAGCAAAAACAACGTGATCATTCTTCCTTCCGAAGCCCCCGAAAGCCGGAAAGAGATTTATCAACATTTTGCCGATCAGTGGAAAGCGGCCGACCATGATCATTTTTCCGTCCTTTTCGATTCTGATATCGAAACGCTTCCAAAAGATGAAACAGCCTGGATATTGGGTTTTGAAAATAAATTTGCCCCGGCGATCAACCTTTTGCTCGGGGATTACAATTCGGCATTCACATCCGACTCGGTTTCGTTTTCCGGCAACCGGCTTCCCAAACAGGGAAACAGCTTTATCTGGACGCTTTTCGATAAGGAAGACCTCGCCCGCCAAACGTTGTTCGTTTCCATTGACAACGACAGTGCTGTTGCCGGACTGGTTCGCAAACTGCCGCATTACGGCAAATACAGCTATCTTGCTTTCACCGGCAGCGAACCGGTCAATATTGCCAAAGGGCAATGGCCGGTATTGAATTCTCCGATGCTTCGTATTTTCGACGAAAATGCACGTGATGTGACCGTTGCATTGCCGGAAGAACCTCTGGCAGAGCTGAAACCGGTGTTTTCGGAAAACAGGCTCCTCTCCACGGTGAAATACCTTGCTTCCGATGAGCTGAAGGGCCGTGGGCTTGGTACTCCCGAACTGGATCAGGCTGCCGGATATATTGCAGAACAATTCGAAGAAGCCGGATTGGAGCCGGTGCAGGGCAACAGCTATTACCAAAAATTTGTTCATCATTTTAACGACAAGGGTGATTTGAACCTCACCAACGTCATCGGCATTATTCCCGGCAGTGATCCCAATCTGAAAGAAGAACCCGTGGTGATCTCTGCACATTACGATCATCTCGGTACCGGCTGGCCGGATGTCCACAAAGGTGATGAGGGAAAAATCCATCCCGGTGCCGACGACAATGCCAGCGGTGTCGCCATATTGATTGAACTTGCCCGTAACATGGCCAAAACGGTAAAACCGAAACGAACCATTGTTTTCCTCGCTTGTTCGGGCGAAGAGGCAGGGCTTATCGGCTCGCGTTATTTTGCGGAACATCAAAGCGACTATTTTAAAGGAAATATTTTTGCCGATGTCAACATTGATACCGACGGCAGCCTCTTCGATAAAAAGTTGCTGGTGCTGAATGCCAATTCGGCCAAAGAGTGGAAATTTATCTTTATGGGAACGGATTATACCACGGGCATTCCATCGCAGGTGATTGACAAAGCGCTGGATGCCAGCGATCAGGTGGCATTTATCGAAAAAGGGATTCCGGCAGTGCAGCTTTTTACGGGTGCCACCGAAAATTATCATCGTCCTTCCGATACTTTCGACAAGATTGACGGAGCGGGCATGGTAAAGGTAGCCACGGTAGCCAAAGAGGTTGTAGAATATCTTGCCGACCGCAGTGACCCGATGCATTTTACAGGTAAAGCAGCCGGTATTTCCGGTAAAACAGAAGAGCAGCCGAAAACGGCACGGCGGGTAAGCACCGGTTCGGTACCCGATTTTACCTTTACGGGAACAGGGGTGAAGATTTCCGCGGTGATACCCGGCTCGGCGGGCGAAACGGCAGGTTTGCAACCCGGCGACATCATCATAGCAGTGGACGGCAACAAAACCGACGATCTGAAAACTTACTCCGACCTGCTGAAAAAATATCAGCCAGGTGAGGTGATAAAAATTAAAATTTTGAGAAATGCAGAGGAAATGATCATCCCGCTGAAACTCGGTGAGCGGTAAATGATTTTACAAAACAGTGTAGAGAAGAGCAAGGTGCTATTTCAATGAAAATTCCGCGGCAGCTTCGGCATGTATTCTTGTGGTGTCCAGTAGCGGAACTTTGACATCTTCCTGTTTAATCAACAAAGGAATTTCGGTACATCCCAGGATGACTGCTTCCGCTCCGTCGTGTGCCAGCTTGTTGATAACCCTGATAAAATGTTCCTTTGGAGCATTTCGGAAATCACCGCAACAAAGTTCCTCCTGAATCAGACGATGAATGGTTTGCCTGTCCTCACGCCCGGGGACAATGACATCAAGGCCGTATTTGTTGACAAGTCGCTCTTTGTAAAAATCCTGTTCCATGGTGAAAATCGTTCCGAGGAGTCCAATCTTTTTAAATCCTTTTGATTGAATGACTGCTGCTGTGGCATCGGTAATATGCAAAAGCGGGATGTGCGTATTTTCCTGAACGTCATCGGCTGTTTTATGCATTGTGTTTGTACAGATCACAATAAAACCGGCACCGGCTTTTTCGAGATTCCGGGCCGCTTCGGTCATTGCCATGGACAGCTTATCCCAGTTTCCCTCTTCCTGGAGTTTTTCAATCTCGCCGAAATCGACCGAAATCATTAAAATCTTTGCAGAGTGCGATCCGCCGAGTTTTCTGCCGATGGTTTCATTGATGATACGGTAATATTCAAGCGTTGACTGCCATGTCATTCCCCCGATAAGTCCTATTGTCTTCATCATTTGTTTGATTAAAGTCCCAACAAAAGATCGTGATAAAACCAGTTCACAAACAACAAATTCGTTTTATACATTGAAGCGGATATGGAGGATGTCGCCGTCTTCCACCACATAATTTTTACCTTCCACATGAAATTTGCCGGCTTCTTTCACGGCATGTTCCGAGCCGTAACGGATGAAGTCGTCGTATTTCATCACTTCGGCACGGATGAAACCGCGCTCCAAATCGCTGTGGATTACCCCGGAGGCTTCGGGAGCAGTCATCCCTTTGCGAATGGTCCACGCTTTTACTTCTTTGGGCCCTGCTGTAAAAAACGATTGGAGATCGAGCAGGTCGTATGCCGCCCTGATCATTTTGTTCACTCCGGGTTCTTTCAGACCGGCATCTTTCAGAAACTCCATCCTGTCTTCCTCGCTCTCAAGCTCTGATATTTCAGCTTCCAGCTCGCCGGCAATGACCAGAATGGCAGGGTTTTGTTCTTTGAGCACTTCCTTTACTTTTTCCACATAATGGTTGCCGTCAACGGCAGAGGCATCATCCACGTTGCAAACATACATGATGGGTTTATCGGTAAGCAGAAAAAGGTCGCCGATAATAAGTTTTTTGTCTTCGGGGCTCATGTCGTAATCACGCACGTTGCGGAAGTTTTCCAGATGGTCGATCAAACCTTGCAGGACAGTCATTTGACGCTTGGCTTCCTTGTCTCCCGTTTTGGCCAGCTTTTCAAGCCGTTGCATTTTTCGCTGAACCAAATCGAGGTCGCGTACCTGCAATTCAAGGTCAACGATCTCGAGATCACGCACCGGATCGACGGAACCCTCCACATGCGGCAGGTTTTCGTCGTCGAAGCAGCGCAAAACGTGAATGAGTGCATCGGTTTGCTGAATGTCGGCCAGGAATTTATTGCCCACCCCTTCGCCGTGGCTTGAGCCTTTGGCCAACCCCGGGATATCCACAATCTCAACCGTTGCCGGGACCACTTTCGCCGAATGGATCAGGGCATCTATTTTGTACAGCCGTTCGTCGGGAACATCTATCATCCCGATGTTGGATTTGTTGGTGCTGAAGGCAAAAGTGGATGCTTCAGCTTTGGTTTTGGAAATGCAATTGAAAATCGTTGTTTTGCCCACGTTGGTTATCCCGATGATGCCGCATTTTAAGCTCATAATAATACTTGTTGATTTATAATTTACAAAAGTAATACGAGTACAGGGATATTTCAAAAAAAATTACCGGGTTCTGTCGGGAGTATCGTTAAACTGTCTCTGTTAAATAATCGTCAATCACCTTCTTCTCAATATCAAAGTTTATCCCAATCAGGGTCACGGGCTTTTTCTCCGCGAGATATTTTTTGTGATATTCCTTTTTCTTTATCTGATCAATTGCTGTTTTTGCATCCTGCCCGGCTTTGAATTCAATGACATAGATATATTTTTCCGTGGTGATAACGCAATCAATGCGCCCGTCAATGGTCATCACTTCCGTTTCGATGGTGAAGCCGATCAATTTTACAATCAGGTAAAAGATAGAATGAAAGTATTTTTCTTTTTGATCAACAATTACGTAAGATATTCCTTTGAAAAGATAATTCATCAGCTCGATGAATTTCTCAATTTTATGATCACGCAAAGCAAACCGCATCTCGATGAGCAATGAATCCGCTTTGTCGATATGTCCGTCGTTGAGCGAAGCCAGCAGATATATTGTGAACGAGCTTTCCACTTCCTTATTCGGGAAGTCCAGAATGAGAGCCATTTCACGCAAGTTGATTTTCTTTATGGTCAGATAACCCGTTTGAAAAAGTAAAGGAATCAATGAAATTGATGTGATTTCATATTTTTCAAGGGCATTAACAGATATCATTTTGTTCTCAAGATCGAAAACCGTAAAGTTGTTTTCCTTGATCATCTTCATCAGGAAGGTGGGTGTGCCGGTACTGAACCAGTAATCGCGAAACGCCCTTGCAGCAAAAAAGTTCAGGATTGAAAACGGGTTGTAAACGAAATTGATACCGTCCCACGAATAGCCGTTATACCACTTTTTGATCTCAACCATGATATCGGGGAATATGTCTTTGTAGTCCTGCGCAACATGTTCGATGTATTCCGGAAAATAATCTTCAAGTTCCTGTTGAGTATAACCTGTGACAGTAGCATAGTTTTTATCAAGTGTAATATCCCTTAAATTGTTCAGGTCCGAAAAGATGGAGACTTTGCTGAATTTGGATACGCCGGTAACAAAAAAGAAACGGATGTATTGGTCGCTGTCTTTGATCACCGAATAAAAACTCTTGAGTATCTTGCGGTTCTCATCCGCCTGCGGAATGTCGTCAATGTAATCAATGATGGGTTTGTCGTATTCGTCAATAAGAATGACTACTTTTTTCTTTCCGGAAAGAATTCGTATCAATTCCTCAAACTTTGCTGAAAAAGATTCTTCTTTAAGATGAATATCATGCTCTTTTGCAATTCTTGACAACGTATTGTCAATTGCTCTTTCCAGTCCGACATTGAAATAGTCAACGGAAGAAAAAGAGATTTTGATGATCGGATAGGCTTCCCATTCGATTTTATCATAAATCCACAACCCTTCGAACAATTCCTTGTTTCCATTGAAAACTTCCTTAATTGTGTTTAAAAACAGTGATTTACCAAAACGGCGGGGGCGGGAGAGAAAAAAGTATGAGGCAGATTTTATCAGATTATAAACGTGTTCTGTTTTGTCAATATATAAAAAATCACCTTTCCTTAATTTTGAAAACTCCTGTATGCCAATGGGTAACTCTTTCATAATTATTTAACCGATATTGTTTTACAAAAATAGTAAAAAACTCTTCATGGAGGAGCCAATCGGTGAAAAACGAAATTCCGTCAATCCTCCGAAATGTTTTCATTTTCAAAATATCATATTATCTTTACCCTCTTGTTTTTAAAAACAAACTCATCGAAAAAATGAAGTCGTTTTTCTTGTTCGGTTGCCGTTATGTATTATTGATTTTGGTGCTGATTGCGGCTCAATCAGGGGTTTGTGGTGAAAAAGATCCTGTGGCCGACAGTTTAAGGCGGCAATTGGAACTGGCCGCAAGCGACACTGCAAAGGTTAATATTTTGTTCGGCTTAGGCAACCGGTTCATTGATGGCCCTTCCGACTCGTTGCTGTATTATTATACGGTGGCGTTACAAATGATTGATTCCAATCTCGTGATATTATCTGACGATGCCGATCCGGAAAATCTTATTGTTTACAAAACCTTCAAATCTTTAAAAATGCGTGCATTGATTGAGTTGGGTATTGAATATTTTTTCAGGAATGAGTACGATAAAGCCCTGGATTACTATTTCAAAGCTGCCGGTGTTGCCCGGGAGATCGGCGACCGTGAAAACCTTTCGGAATGCTATAGTGAAATCGGTATTGTTTACAAAAATCAGGGGAAACTGGACCTTGCACTGAATTATCAACAGCAGGCACTTGACATCGCTTTGTCGCTCTCCGACGAAGACTGGATAGCTATTTGCAACACCAATATCGGAAATATATACAAGGAAAAAGGATTTCTGACCATTGCCCAGGATTATTACATCAAGGCGCTCAGAACTTTTGAAAAACTCAATCGCCAGCGTCGCATGGCGGCACTTTATCACAGTATGGGGGATATGTATTTCGAACAGGAAAATTTCGACGTGGCACTGGAGTATTTTAACAAATCGCTCACCTTGTCACGCATAGATAAAGACAGATTACGCGAAGCCGATTTGTATCTTTCCATCGGCAACATCCATGCTGTAACGGGTGACCCCGTGCTGGCCAGAAATTACTTTTTCAGGGCGGAAGCATTGTACGATACATTGGGCTATCGGTTTAATCTCGATGAGGTTTATCATTCTGTCGGGCTCACCTGGTTGACGGCAAAACAACCCGACAATGCGTTGAGGTACTTTAAAAAAGCTTTGCGCCTTTCGCAGGAAAAGAACGATAACACCACATGTGCTGAAATACTCGGAGCCATCAGTCGTGCTTACCTGATGAAAAACAACCTTACAACGGCGCTTGAATATGCCCGGAAAAGCCTGGAAGCTGCCAACCTCTCGGGTGCCCCGAAAATAAAAATGAATGCCTATGAAAATTTATATCGTGTCCGGGAAAAAATGAATGACCCCGACGGGGCACTGAAGTATTACAAGCTCTATTCCGTCATGAAAGACAGTGTGTTTCGTGCCGACCAATACCGGGCCATCACCGAAATGGACATCAAATACCAAACCCGGAAAAAGGAACAGAACATCGCTTTGCTGACCGAAAAAAATAAAGTTCAGGAGCTGATCATTGAGCGGCATAACCGTTTGAAGATCATCCTTATCATTTTGTTCTTGCTTGCCGTTGTTATCGGCTACTCCGTTATTGTTTACGTCAGGCTCAAAGCCCGTCACAAAGCCATCGA
>JAOZMX010000025.1 GCA_029934065.1 Bacteroidales bacterium | reverse complement strand
TTCAGCCATCTATAACGAAAAAGGCGACGGCAAGGTTTTGTCCTTTACCTTTGAAACAACAAAACTGAATTCGCAAACCAACCTTGATACGCTTATCAATCAGGGGCTGCAGTACTTTGAGCAGTTTGCTTCCAACATCATTTATGTAACCGACATTACGGTAACGGGCGAAGGCGGAGCAACCACCATTGACGAAAATCACGGTACGTTGCAGATGCTTGCCGATGTGCAACCGCCTTTTGCCACCAATGCCACGGTGTTGTGGAAGGTGATTGACGGAACCACCACGGCTTCCATTGATCAAAGCGGCTTATTGCAGGCTACGGGAACCACTTTGGGTAACGGCACGGTTTGGGTAAAAGCCGAGGCCGTGGACGGCTCGGGCGTCTCCGACTCGCTGGAGATCACCATCACCAATCAGGGTTCCGATTTTCAGATTCTGCTGGTGGATGATAATGCCAACGGTACGGAGCGCTGGAAGGTGCTTGATACCACCCTTACAAATCTCAACTATGCCTACGATGTATATCATACGCTCGAAACGGGAACTTATCCCGACCTGATCACTCTTTCCTATTACGATGTGGTGATCTGGTACACGGGCAACGACGGGGTGAATCTGAAACTCTGGGATGTGAGCAACCCCGATGATTACAAATTTAATGCGCCGCTGATCTCCTACCTCGATGTGGGTGGAGTGGTCTGGTTGCAGGGGCTCGACTTCCTGTACGATGTGTATGGTGCTGCCCCCGATACGATGCAGCCCGGACAGTTTGTTTACGATTACATGGGCATTAAGGTTTATGCCGCCCAGTCGCATGCCGACGACGGCGGTACGGGTGTGGAAGAAATGGATATCGAAGCCGGGAACCCCGATCCCGTATGCACCCTTACGCCCATCCAATGGGTTTGGTCACAGTTATGGTATGCCGACGCCCTGGAGATCACGCCCAATGCCACGGGCGTTTACCGCATGGGCCCTCCGGGATATGTGCTGGATACCTATCTTTCGGGGGTTTACAACGAATTGGATTACGGAAGGTTACTCACATTTACTTTCGAGACGGCAAAGATCGACACACGGGCACATACCGACACGCTCTTTTCGCAGGTGCTGACCTATTTCAAAAATGTAACCGGCGGCGGTATTCCGGTGGAAAATATCACCGTTACCAGTGAAGGCGGTGCCACAAGCATTGATGTCAACAACGGCACTTTGCAGATGTATGCCGAGGTGGAACCATCGTTTGCCACCAACCAGGTGGTGTATTGGAGTGTAACTCCCGGCACGGGCATGGCCACCATTGACCAGGACGGTTTGCTGCAGGCCACGGGATTCAGCTCGGGCAACGGCAACGTCTGGGTGAAAGCCACCGCCACCGACGGGTCGGGAGTTTGTGATTCACTTGAGATCACCATCACCAATCAGGGGGCCGATTTCGAAATATTGCTTGTTAACGATAATGGTTATGGCGCCACAAGGTATCTGGAAATTGACACCACATTGTCAAATCTGGGTTATACCTATGGGATTTACAATACCGTTACCGAAGGCACCTATCCCTCGTATGATTTGATGAAGGATTTTGATGTGGTGATCTGGTACACGGGGAATGACGGTACGGCTTTGAAACTTTGGGATTTGAGTAATCCGGATAATTATCAATTCAATGCCGATCTGATCCAGTATCTGGACGGCGGCGGCATTGTGTGGTTGCAGGGGCTTGATTTTATGTATGATGTTTATGGATCGGCGCCCGATTCATTTGAAGCCGGGCAGTTTGTTTACGATTACATGGGGATCAAAACCTATGCAGCACAGTCGAAAGCCGATGACGGCGGTGTTGGCCTGCCACAGTTGGATGCCGTTCCGGGCAATCCGCTTTGCTCGTTTACACCTGTGCAATGGGTCTATTCGGCATTGAATTTTGCCGACGGATTTGTATGTGCCCCAACGGCCGACAGCATCTACCGCATGGGGCCGCAGGGCGGCTATGTGCTCGACACGCTCTATTCGGGAGTTTACAACGAACATGGCGATGCCAAAATATTTTCGCTGGCTGTTGAAACCGCACGCATCGACACCGAAGCCCATACCGACAGCCTGTTCCATCAGGTGCTGGAATCATTCAAAGATTTCGGCAATCAGATTACTTATACCGTCAACCTGAAGGTTTATCTGGAAGGGCCGTACGATGGGACGGAGATGAGCACGTCGCTCAATGCCGCAGGATTGCTGCCGTTGACACAACCCTTTAACGTGGCACCGTGGAACTACAACGGTCAGGAATCGGTGGATGAAATTCCCAATGCCGATGTGGTGGACTGGGTACTTGTGGAATTACGCGATGCACCCGATGCAGGCTCGGCAACCGCAGCAACACGTGTTGCACGGCAGGCTGCTTTTCTCCTGAAAGACGGTTCGGTGGTTGGAATGGACGGAACCTCGGTTTTATCGTTTACCTCCAACATCAAAGATAACTTATATGCCGTGGTCTGGCACAAAAACCATCTCGGTATCATGAGCGCCACTCCGCTGACGGGATTCAATAACAACTTCGGTTTCAACTTTACCACAAGTGCCGGCAAAGCATACGGCACCGATGCGCAGGCTGCCCTTGAAGGAGGACTGTTCGGGATGTACGGCGGCGATGCCACAGGCGACGGTGAGATCAACGAAAACGACCTTGACCTGATCTGGAAAGACGAAGCCGGTAAAACAGGGAATCTTTCAAGCGATGCCAACATGGATTTGCAGTCCGACAACAAAGATAAAAATAACATCTGGTACAAAAACAACGGGCAAAGTTGTCAGGTGCCGGAGTAAAATCCGTTAGCGGGAATTTTGAAAAAATAAATTTACAATGATAAAAAAAGTTGATGTATGAAGAAAGCTTATTTGGTTTTGGTTATGGGAATGATCCTGGGGCTGACACAGGTATCACAGGCGCAGTTCAGCGTATTGCTGGTAAACGACAATGCCAACGGTACCGAACGCTACCTTGAGATTGATACTACACTGAATAATCTCGGTATCAGCCATGTTGTTTACAATACGGTGGAAACGGGAGATTATCCCGATTTGTCGGTGCTTTCACTTTACAACGTGGTGATCTGGTACACGGGCAACGACGGAGTGGATTTGAAACTTTGGGATTTGACCAATCCCGATGATTACAAGTTCAATCCTCCCCTGATCGAATATTTGGATAACGGAGGGATTGTCTGGCTGCAAGGGCTTGATTTCTTTTACGATATTTTAGGCTCTGCACCCGATTATTTTGTTCCCGGACAATTCATTTACGATTACCTCGGTGTGGCCACCTATTTTGCACAATCCTATGCGGATGACGGTGGGGTAGGGCTTCCCGAGCTGGATGTGGTGGAAGGCAATGAGCTTTGTACGTTCACGCCGGTGGAATGGGTTTATCCCACGTTGTGGTATGCCGATGCACTTGAGCTCACGGCCACTTCGCAACCCATCTACCGCATGGGGCCGCAGGGGTATGTTTTCGAAGATTATTACTCGGGTGTTTACAATGTTTTCGGTGACTCGAAGGTCTTTACCCTTGCAGTGGAGACGGCACGTATTGACACCGAGGCGCATACCGACACGCTCTTTTCACAGGTCTTGTCCTATTTCGAGAGCATCTGCCCGGGAGGCATTCCGGTGACGGATGTCACGGTTTCGGGAGAAGGAGGCGCCACTTCCATTGACGTTAACGGCGGCACATTACAGATGATGGCCGAGGTATTGCCTCCCAATGCCACCAATCCGACGGTATTCTGGAGTGTGATCAACGAAACCGGCATGGCCTCCATTGATCAGACGGGTTTGCTGCAAGCCACCGGCACAACACCGGGCAACGGAACCGTTTGGGTGAAAGCCCTGGCAGTGGACGGCTCGGGCGTGGCCGATTCCATACAGATCACCATCACCAACCAGGGAGCCGACTTTGAGATCCTGTTGGTGAACGACAACGACTTTGGTCCCGACCGTTACCGGGAGCTGGATACTACGCTTTCCAACCTCGGTTGCGCGTACGACATTTACAATACCGCCGTCACCAATGACATTCCGGATGAAGATTATTTGTCCTATTACGAAATGGTGATCTGGTACACGGGCAACGACGGGGTGAACCTGAAGCTCTGGGATGTCAGCGATACAAACAATTACAAGTTCAACGAACCGCTGATCAATTACCTTGACAACGGCGGCATCGTCTGGCTGCAGGGGCTTGATTTTCTTTACGACATTTACGGCGCTGCTCCCGACGCTTTCACACAGGGACAGTTCATTTACGATTACATGGGGATTGCCAATTATTATGCCCAGTCGTATGCCGATGACGGCAATATGGGTGTGCCCGAAATGGATGTTGTGCCCGGTAATCCCGTTTGTTCCTTCACACCCATACAGTGGGTTTATTCCACATTGTGGTATGCCGATGCACTGGAACTGGCCCCTTCGGCACAGGGTGTTTATACCATGGGCCCCGACGGCTATGTTTTTGACGAATACTATTCGGGACTTTTCAACCAATACGGCACAGCCACAATACTGACCTTTGCTTTCGAGACGGCACGTATCGACACCGAAGAACACACCGACGAGCTGTTCGGTCAGGTGATCGATTTCTTTACCATTTTCACGGGAACCGGAAACGATCACAGTATGGCCGTTGTCCCGTCGGCAAATGTTGCTCCCAACCCTGTTTCCGACAGGGTTACCATCTCGGCAACGCTGGCGGAATCTTCAAGGGTGCAACTGACGCTTATGGATTGCAACGGACGGCAGGTTTATCATCAGGATTTCGGCATGCAACCTCAGGGAGTATTCAACACTGAAGTCTCGTTCAAAGACCTTCAACTGCCCGGCGGGCTTTATGCCTACATGTTGAATGTTAACAATGTGCCGCTAACGGGGAAAATAATTAAAACAAAATAAATGATTAAAAAAACAAATTGATTATGAGAAAGTATTTATTGATCGCAATACTTGGTATTGCATTTTATGGTGCACAGGCACAGATGAGCATTTTGCTGGTAAATGATAACGGTTATGCACCGGAAAGGGTGGAGGTGATCAAGACCGCCATCTCCGATGCAGGATTTACATTCGCTTACTGGGATGCCCCCGCCGAACTTGCGGGGCCGACCTTTGAGTTTATGGAGCCCTTCGACCTGGTGATCTGGTACACGGGCAACGACGGCGCCGGCCTTTATTTCTGGAACGGCGATGAAACCGTGAACGAAAACATTACAAACTACATCGACAACGGCGGGATGTTTTGGGTACAGGGACTAGATTTTCTGTACGACAAATATGCCGAAACACCGGTGACTTATCTCCCCGGGGAGTTTGTGTACGATTATCTCGGCATTGCCGAATATTTCGGCCAGTCGCACATTGACGATCAGGTCTCTTTTGACGGCGTGCCTGAACTGGATCTGGTAGAAGGTAACGGGATATTCACCCTGAACCCCATCGAATGGACCTACGAAACCATGTGGTATGTGGATGCACTTACACCGCGTGAAGAGGCTCAGGCTCTCTATCAGATGGGCCCCGTTCCCATTTATGACCTGTGGGAATATTACTCCGGCATTTATTTCGAAAAAGGCGAAGGAAAAGTAATGACATTTACTTTCGAAACGGCCAGAATTGATACGCAGGAGCACACCGACGAGTTGTTCAGCCAGGGATTGCAGTATTTCGAACAGTTTGCCACACCCGGCATTCCGGTAACGGACATCAATGTGACCTCCGAGGGTGGAGCTACCGCCATTGACGAAAATTACGGCACTTTGCAGTTTTACGCCGAGGTGCTGCCCGATTCGGCTTCCATCCAGTATGTACACTGGTCATTGGTCAGCGACGGCGTGGATGCCTTCATCAATCAGGACGGTGTGTTGCAGGCATCCGGCAACGACAACGGCAACGGAACCGTTTGGGTGAAAGCCGAGGCCATGGACGGCTCCGGCGTGGCCGATTCGATGCAGGTGGAGATCTCAAATCAGGGAACCGAGTTCACGGTTCTTTTGGTGAACGACAATGCCAACGGTGTTGACAGGTACATGGTCATCGACACCTCCCTGAATAACCTCGGATTGATTTACAATGTTTACAATACCGTTGTAACGGGAGAATTTCCGGATTACAACACCTTGAGCGCTTATGATGCCGTCATCTGGTACACCGGCAACGACGGCGTAAGCCTGAAACTGTGGGATGTGAGCGATACGGCGGGAAATGTGAACCAGAACCTTCGTTTCAATGCGCCGCTGATGCAATACCTCAATGGCGGCGGGATTGTCTGGCTGACAGGGCTCGATTTTATCTACGATATTTACGGCGGGGCGTGGGATCAGTTTGCTCCCGGTGATTTTATGTACGATGTGCTGGGCATTGATGCTTATGTGGTGCAGTCGCATGTTGACGGCGATCCTTTGCCGCAACTCGATGTGGTTGCCGGTAATCCGATATGTACATTCACACCCATGACATGGGTTTATTCCGATGGATTATGGTATGCCGACGGTTTGCAGTTGACCGATGCGGCCATTCCCGTTTATAAAATGGGCCCGGCCTCCTACGAATTTTCCGATTATTATTCGGGATTATATACAAAGCCGGGTGACGGCCACTTGTTTACCTTAACGGTTGAGATCGCCCGTATCAACACCCGCGAAAATACCGACGAATTTATCGGTCAGGTGATGGATTATTTCAAATCCATTGCTTCCAGCGGTATCGAAGAGATGAGCGCTCCCGGATTTACCCTGTTCCAGAATATGCCCAATCCCGTGAAGAACATCACAACCTTTTCGTGGGAACTTGAAGAGGTATCCGATGTCGCCCTGTTCATTTACGACATTTCCGGTAAGGCGGTCTATTCGCAGGGATTCGGACAACAGGCTCCGGGAAAACATTCATTCACCTTTTCAGCAGCTAATGCAGGCCTCTCCAACGGTTTTTATACCTTCAACCTGATGGTGAACAACCGGCAGTTGAGCGGCAAGATGATCGTTAACAAATAAAATCATTCCTCCTCCGGCTGTCGGAAAACCGACAGCCGGAGGATTTAACAAAGACTGGTAAACAACAATAATGACACTTCTTATCAAAAAAATACTTGTACTAACTTCATTTTTACTGATCGTTTCGTTTGCTGCTTTCGGTGAAAAGAGTGTTCCGGCTGATGCCTGCAATGTGGCAAAGGCATATCTTGCCCGCGTGAACACGGCATTCGGCGTTCATCATCTTGTCGGCAGCGAAAACTATTTTACCATTGCTGAAGGGAATGAGTTGCTGGCGTATGTTTTCAGGCTGGAGCCACAGGGTTTTATGGTGATCTCGGCCTTTGATACGGATCGTCCGGTCATTGGCTTTTCCCTTGATGATGATATCCCCGGAGAAGCTGTGCTGAAGACATTGCCCGTGTATTCCGTGATCACCGGCATTGCCCGGGCAGGCAAATATGGCGGGACTTTACAGCATGATAAGGAATATCCGTCGGCCGCACAAGACCAAACCATTTACGGGCCGTGGGTTCAAACGCTGTGGGGGCAGGTGAACTGTCACAACAATCAGGGACAACTCATCAATGTCACCAACTATTATACGCCCAACCACTATGCTGCCGGATGTGTAGCCATTTCGCTGGCCACCATGTTGCACTATTACCGCTGGCCGTTGGTGGGCGAGGGCTTTCACCAGTATTACGACGGGCAGGGCAGCTCCACGGGATGGTATGAGGCCGATTTCGGCAGTACCTGGTACAAGTGGGATCTGATGCTTGAAAAATACAACAATCAGGTTTCCACCGATCCGCAGCGGGAAGCTGCCGGAGAACTGGCTTTCCATGCCGCCGTGTCGCTGGATATGGACTTCGAATACAACGGCTCCACTTCCAGTGTCACCAAAATACCGGGAACGGGATCGAACTATTTCAGGTTTCACTCTTTTTACAAGCAGGAAAACTCTACGGTTTTCTGGCCCAGACTCGACAAGAACATCGTGGAGGAAAATCCCGTGATCCTATCGGTGGCCAACAACAGCGGCTGGGGACATTCGGTGATTTGCGACGGTTTGTGGATCAACGACGACGAAGAGCGTTTTTACCACCTGAACATGGGATGGTGGGGCTCCGGCAACGGGTGGTTCCAGATTCAGGAAGATTTCAATGCCGGCGGCTATACCATCATCAACGGCGGCGTGCTCGATTTCATTCCCAAAGTGATCCTTTTCGAGCCGCAGATGCCCGGCGATACCAATATGTTTCATCTCAACTGGCAGTTTACGCATACCATTGAGGCCAATGCCTATGAGGTGCAGCACAAGGTGAATAACGGCTCGTGGGTGACCATCACCGACACCTATCAGGATACTTCCATTCTGGTGGTGGTGGAAAACCCGGGAGAACCACATTATTTCAGGGTAAGGGCCAAAGTAAACGACGAATGGTATCCTTCAACATGGTCCAACGTCGTCCAGTTGCTCATCACAGGTACGCAAGAGCTTGCCTGCGTGAATAAGGTGATGGTCAGCCCGAATCCATTTCATGAAAATGTAAAAATTATCCTTGGGGAAAATGACCTGCGGAATGTTTCGCTGAAAGTTTATACTCCCGAAGGGAAAATGGTTTACCGTTCCGAAGAATCATTAATGCACGGAGAAATCAATATTCCCGCGTTGCAGTGGAAGCAAGGGATTTATTTGCTTGACGTTACCACCGGCAGGGAACACCAAATACTTAAGATCATAAAAAACTAATAGCCATGTCAGATGAAATGTTAACCATTGCCATACGCTGTTTGACTGACGAAGCAAACGAAAAGGACCGTGAAAAATTCCGGTGGTGGCGCGAAAATAACCCGGAAGAGTATGAGAAGCTGAATCTGATCTTTAATCATACTCCTTTTAACCGGCAGCATTTTGATGTTGAAACCCAGAAACAGATTCTTGCGGCGACCATCAGAAAGTCCGGCAAGCGAAGTGCTTCCGTCAGAAAGAAAAGTTACCTTTTCCTGCGTATTGCTGCTGCCGTTGTTGTTTTGCTGGCGATGGGAGCTTCGATGTATCTTTACAACCGGTCGCTCTCGCACCTGATCACCAACAATACGGCACAGATCATGAAAATCGGGCTGCCCGACGGTTCCACGGTAACCCTTGATAAAGACGCAACACTCTTTTACAAAAAGAACTGGATGAATCGTTTTACCCGTGATGTCACCTTGACGGGAAGAGCTTATTTTCAGATTGAAAGGGATGTTTCGCACAAATTTACCGTCCAGACTGCCGATGCAATGATTGAGGTGCTGGGAACCAAATTTACCGTCTCCGATAATTTCGGCAAGATACAGGTTATTCTGGATGAAGGCAAAGTGAAAGTTGATTCTTACCGTACCCATGATTCCTATCTGCTGGCCGATCGCGGCGAGCAGTTGCTGATAACCCGATGGGGAAAGGTGAAGCAAGGTATTGTCAACAAAAACCTTTATTTCTCATGGATGAAAGATAAACTGAATTTTAACCATTGCAAGGTTTCCGAAACACTGGATTTTCTTTCGGATTCGTATAACCTTACCTTGATAATGGACGACCCTGTTGCGCTGAAGAAACATCTCTACGGCTCGGCACCTTCCGACAATCCGCAACTGATCATTCAGGCCATTGCCGGAATTACGGAAAAAAAAGTGAATAAAATTGATCAAACTTTTGTTTTTGAATAAATAAGCAGTGTTTATGAAGAAAAGTTACACCTCATTATCAAAGTTGTTGTTTGCGTTGTTTTTGACAACAAATTTGTTCGGGTTTCCCGTTATTGCCAGCAGCAGTGGTCAGGGAAACAAAACCTCCGCTTTCGAAAAGATCGTTCAAACCATACAGAAGCAGTACAATGTTTCGATCACTGTGGATGCCGATGCGGTAAACCGAAAACCGGATGTTGAAAAAAAGATCGGGGAAGAAGAAACGAATATCCTGAAAAACAAAAATGTGGAAGAAGCCATCAATGAGCTGACCTCGCTGGCAGGGCTTCAATATGTGAAATTACGGGATGATTATTATATCATCAAAGCCAATAAGGATGTTCAAACAAAAGAGCTTCCCGAAAAAAAAAATATACCCCCGGGAAATGATAAGACCATTACCGGAACAGTAACGGCCAAAAAGAACGGTGAGACGCTTCCGGGGGTTAATGTGGTCGTAAAAGGCACACTCATCGGAAGTATCACTGATATGGACGGCCATTATGAGATCAGTGTTCCGGATAATGCAACAACACTGGTTTTCTCATTTCTCGGATACAAAACCGTTGAAGTACCCATCGCCGACCAAACCACTATCAATGTTCAGCTTGAGGAAGATGTCTTTGGCCTTGAAGAGGTAGTGATTGCAGGAGTTGCATCGGCTACACCGCGTCGGAATCTTTCGGTGAGTGTAACCCGTCTGGATTCAAAAGAGTTGAAGGAAGCCCCTGCGGCTTCGGCTGTAAATGCACTTCAGGGCAAGGTTGCCGGGTTGAATATTGTTCAGGCCAACGGTTTGCCGGGTAGCGGGGCAGCCATACAGATACGCGGTGCCACCTCGTTGCGGGGCAACCAAAAGCCGATGATCATGCTCGACGGAAATATCCTGCGAACAAATCTTGCAGACATCAACAGCGACGACATCGAGTCGGTGGAAGTAGTGAAAGGTGCTGCCGCCGCAGCATTGTACGGCTCCGAAGCCGGAAACGGCGTCATTGTCATTCATACCAAACGCGGCAAAGGAACCGGACGGGAAACCACATCGGTGATCTTGCGACAGGAGGTGGGATTTCAAAAACTGGCCAAGCAAATAAAACAAGCCACCCATCACCCGTACAAACTGGCCGACGACTGGGAAGATTACCCTTATACACGGTATGCAAACATCTGGTACAACGACGAAGGATATCCCATCAGCGGAAACAAATTGCTCAACAACAGCGACAGCTCCTATGCCGATCAGCCTTATGCACGTCTTTACGATCATCAGGACCTGTTTTACGAAAACGGAATGTTCTACACAACATACCTTGCATTCATGGGAAGCTCCAAAGCATCCAATTTCATGGTATCGTATGAACGGAACAGACAGGACGGCATCGTATTTATGACGGGTGGTTATACGAGGAATAACCTCCGGCTGAACCTCGATCATAATGTGTCGAAAAAAATAAGAATTTCAACTTCAAACTTGTTTTTAACCACCTTATCCAAAAATCCCGGCTCCAATTCAACATTTTACGATCTGTTGTTCATTGGTCCCGATGTTGATTTGCTGGATAAAAATGACGACGGTACGCCCTATCGCATTAAGCCCGACCCGTGGAGTATCGCCGAAAACCCTTTGTATCCTTTGGCCAATCGCGACAGGACTTCAAAGCGGATGAGTTTCATCGGAAATGTGAAAGCTTTCTGGGATATTACCGAAGGATTGATCGTAAATATTAAATATGCTTACGAATACAGAAATAAACAATGGACCACTTATACGCCCAAAGGTTACCTCGGTAATTATCCGAACAATATTGAGGGAAGTTTATACAAAGAAGCCTTTTTTGAGTTTAACCAGAATTTTCAGGCTACGATGAATTACAACAAGCAGATCGGAGAATTTACCGGGAAGCTCAAGTTGAGTTATTTGTATGAAAACAGGGCAAACAACGGCTTTTGGGTGACGGGGAAAAAATTCAGCGTTTACGATGTTCCGCAACTCGACTGGACTTATAACCCCGAAGCAACCCTCGGTTCGCAGGAGCAAAAGATCGTTGCCATCAATTACATCGGTATTCTCGACATGGATTACAAAAACAAATACATCGGCTCGCTGCAATACCGCATGGACGGTTCGTCGTTATTTGGTGAGGAAGAGCGTTGGCATCCTTTCTTCCGTGTTTCCGGAGCATACCGGATATCGCAGGATGTGAACATTCGGGGAATTGATGAATTGAAAGTCAGGATGGCTTATGGTAATTCGGGACAGCGACCGGACTTTTCCAACCAGTATGAAGTCTGGGTTGGCGGTTATGGCTATGCTTACCCGAGCACAAAAGGGAACAAATACCTGAAACCTTCGGTGACGACCGAATTTGAGGTTGGGCTGAACATGGAATTCCTGAAACGTTTTTCCTTTGAGTTCACCTATTCCGATGCCGTTACCGACGGTGCCATCCAGTTGGCTCCTTTACCTTCGCAAAGCGGTTATCCATATCAGTGGCAAAATGTGGGTACCATTCAGGCCGATGTCTATGAGGCAACCTTGTCGGCCAAGATATTTAAGGATACAAAATTCAAATGGGATGCCACTTTGCTTTGGGACCGTCTGCGGCAAAAAATTACAAAAATGACCATTCCGCCGTATAATACGGGCCCTTACAATGCATTTCTGTTTGCCGAAGGAGAAACCTTTGCCGTCATATACGGCTACAAATGGTTGAGAAGTCTTGATGATATGGCCAAACAACTCCCCGCAGGAAAAACCATCGAGGATTACGAGATCAATTCCGACGGATATGTGGTGCCCAAAGGTACACAAGGCTCCAACGACGAAATCCCCATCCCGCTTGATGTGGATAACGACGGCCTTCCCGATAAAGTGGAAATCGGAAACGGAAATCCCAACTTCAATCTGTCATTAAACAGTACCATGAGTTTCAAACGGTTTACGTTTTATTTTCTGTTGTCGTGGAAAGACGGGGGAGAGGTTTATAATTATACCCGGCAATATACCTTCAGGGATTTGCGGGCTATCGAATTTGACCAGTACGGCAAACCGGCAAACGAGAAAAAATCCATTAACTACTACAGTACGTTTTACAAAAATACAGAGATCAACGACTATTTCATCGAAAACGGTTCCTACCTGAAAATGAGAGAGGCTTCGTTGTATTACACCTTCGACAAAAAACAATTGAGCACGCTGTTCAACGGTTTGTTCAAATCCATCAGATTGGGCTTCCAGGCTCATAATCTCTTTACCATAACAAATTACAAAGGATATGATCCCGAAGTTGCATCGGGAAGGGATTTGTCAAATTATCCCATTGATAATTTCGGTTATCCCAATTTCAGAACATTTACTGGTTCAATTCAAATCACATTTTAAAACAGAGGAATTATGAGATCGAAAATAAAATCAATATTGCCGGTTGTCTTGATGATGCTGCTGATCGTTTTTACCCAGTCGTGTACCAAAGAATTGGATGTGGAAAACTTAAACGATCCCGACAGCGAAAGAGCACTTGAAAATCCCGAGGATGTGAGGAGTTTGGCATTAAGTGGTTTTTACAACTGGTTTATGACCAACAATTCGAGCATTTCGCCACGCATGGCCATGTGGGTGATGGCCGATCAGGGAACGTGTTCATGGGCCAACAGCGGGATGTACCATCTGTCGAGCGAACCGCGTATGCCGTTCAACAATTCGGTAACATATACCTATGCCCATACCTTCGAGAATTATTACGAAGAACTTTACGGAAATCTCTTTATCATGAACAGCGTTCTGAATGTGTTGGATGACGGGATGCAGATCATCAGTACAACAGGTCAGGACGAAACACAGATGGTAAGGGCCATCAGTTATCTCATTCAGGGACTTTCGCTGGGTTATATCGGACTGGTTTACGATAAGGCATTCATCGTTAAAGAACCCGAAGGCTACGAAAATATTCCCTTCAGTCCTTATATGGATGTGATCGAAGCGGCGGTTGTCTCGCTCGACTCGGTCATTGCAATTTGCAACCGGCCTGAAGTATCCTTCGAGTTGCCCGATAATTATATCAACGGGGAGGTTTATGATAAAAATGACATCAAAGAGTTGGCCAATTCGTTTGCAGCAAGGTTTCTGATCTATGCGCCAAGGAACAAGGCCGAGAATGCCCAAACCGACTGGAACAGGGTTTTATCGTACGCCAGCAACGGAATCACCCACGATCTGGCACCTTATATGGACGGGGCAGCCTGGAGAAGTTGGTTCAGGCATTATACCGTTCGTCCCGGATGGGCAAGGATCGATTGCCGGATCATTCATCTTATCGATCCCGATTATCCGTGGCGTTATCCCGACGACGGGCATAATCCGGAGGCAGCATTCCCGTATGATGACAGGCTCAATACCGATTTCCACCGCAATACGGCCAACAACATGAAACCCGAGCGTGGATATTACCATTACGGAGATTATGAATATGTACGTTACCCATTGTCCATTACTACCAATACAGGGCCTTCGCCCGATTTTCTTGTCACCGAGAACGATCTGATACGTGCCGAAGCCCTGGCAGAGCTTGGTAATATTGTGGAAGCCGTTCAGATTGTCAATGCAGGATCAAGGGTTACGCGAGGCGGGCTGGATCCTTTGAACGAAAATATCTCCAAGGAGGAACTGCTGGAAGCGATATTTTATGAGCGCGATATTGAGTTGATCCAGACGGGTTTCGGAATTGCCTTTTTCGACATGCGTCGCCGCGATATGCTGCAATACGGCACTCTGCTGCATTTCCCGATTCCCGGGAAGGAACTGATGACGCTCCAGATGCCGTATTATACCTTTGGCGGAGAGGCCAATGCCGACGGGATCAATACCTCCAACGGCGGATGGTTTCCCGAAAAATAATCGAATCGTAGAACTTTATTTAACAATGACCAATGAAAAAATTAAATGTCATCATTCTGTTTTTTTTACTCGGAAGCTTTATAGCAGGTAATGCGTGCACTACGGCTGTGGTGTCGGGCAAAGCCACAAAAGACGGGAGGCCCCTTTTGTGGAAACATCGCGATACATGGACCATCAACAACAAGATCGTTCAGTTCTTCGACGGGAAATACGCCTGTACGGGACTGGTGAATTCGGTGGATACGGCCAATCTAAGCATCTGGATCGGCTTCAACAGCGAGGGGTTTGCCATTATGAACTCTGCCAGCTACAACCTGAATAACGACACCATTAAACAAACCGGACTGGAGGGCCGTCTGATGAAAGAAGCTCTGCAGAATTGTGCTGACATTGATGAGTTTGAGGCGTTTCTGAAGAATCTCGAAAAACCTGTCAGGCTGGAAGCCAATTTCGGTGTGATAGATGCCAAAGGCGGTGCGGCCTATTTTGAACTGGGGAATTTTGAATATTTTAAATATGATGCCAACGACCCGGCGGTGGCCCCCGACGGATACCTGATCCGTACCAACTATTCCTTTGCGGGAATGAAGGGAAAAGGCGGCGGATACATCAGATACAAAACCGCCGACAGTGTGTTTCGTAAAGCGTTGGCGAAGGATGATCTTACTTTTAAGACCATGCTTCAGGGATGCTCCCGCAGTTTGACCCATTCGTTGCTTAATGTCAACCTGTACGATTATGCTGATATTCCTGCCAATACGCCTAAAATGGTTTTCTTCAAAGATTTTATCCCCCGCAACGGTACTTCTGCCTCTTGTGTGGTGCAGGGTGTAAAACCCGGTGAAAATCCGCAGCTTGCCGTCATGTGGAGCATTGTAGGCTTTCCGCTTACCTCGGTGACAATACCCGTGTTTTTGGTCAGGGAGGCCGGCCTTCCACAAGTGCTGCAAATGAATGACCGGATCAACGATTCGCCGCTTTGCAATTATTCGCTTTTGCTGAAGGAAAAGATATTTGATTATGATATCGGCGCCGACAGCAAATATTATATTGATGTGAACCAACTTGTCAATGCCGACCATACGGGTTTTATCCAACAAGTGATTCCCTTTGAGGATCAGATTATCTCCAAAACAGAGCAATATCTGGGCAAATGGCGAAAGAAAAACAAAATTGATGTCAAAGCGCTCATGGATTTGTATGCATGGATTGATAAGGAGGTTGAGGGATTTTATCAGAAAAAATTTAATTTGAGCTACCTTCAGGTTGCTACCAAAGCACAAAATTAACGAATGATATGAGCAACTGGAATTACAACCTGAAAATAAATCCGGTGTTCTTTGTTATGCTGCTCCTCTTTCTGGCGGGCTGCGGCGAAAATACCCGGAAAGAAAAAACGGACGCACAGGCAAAGATCAACGTAGGTGTATATGACGGGGGAGGAGCAAGCCCCGTTTGCGTCATCGAAACCCTGGAAGCCCTGAAAATTGACGGCGGCATCGCAGGCAGAAAAATCTCGCCCGTTGACATCCAATCGGGTGCATTGAACAATATTGACGTCTTGATATTTCCCGGAGGTAGCGGAAGCAAAGAATACAACAGCCTGGGACAAACTTCTGCAACACTTGTGCAGAAATTTGCCCGAGAGGGAGGAGGGCTCGTTGGAATTTGTGCAGGCGGATACCTTTTTGCAACCACGGAAGGGTATCCCAGCCTGCAGATCCTTCGGGCACAAACCATCCGCAAATATTATGACCGTGGACGCGGACTGATTGCCTTTCGGCTGGATAAGGAAGGAAAGGAAATTTTTCCGGAGCTTTCCGGATATGATAGCCTGTTCGTTCAGTATTACGATGGGCCGATGTACGAGATACTGGATTCGGCGAAGGTGAATGTTACGGCACAGATTATTTCGGACATTGCCACGCACAAGGGTTATCCAAAGGGAGTGACCCCCGGCAGGCCTGCTTTTGTTACAGCAAGCTATGGCAAAGGAAAAGTCTTCGTTTCTGTGGGGCACCCCGAAGCCACGGCAGGCATGCGCTGGATGGTGCCGCGGATGGCGCGCTGGGTTAACGACAGCCCGCTGGTGTCTTATGACGAAACGGTGGTACGACCCCAAATCAACAACAGGGAAGTTTTGTATTATCCGGATATCATCCGTTTTGAGAAAGAGAACTTTTGGCAGCTTTTCAGCAATAACGACCGCGAAGTCGAAGAAGCGCTCGGCAACCTCTATTCAATCCGCTCGCGACCTTCCATTCGCTGGGCCATCGGACTGCTGCGGAACAATTCACCGCAAGTGCGTTTGAATGCTGCGGCCTATCTTTTGCAAACGGAATATACCTACGCCATTCCCGATCTGGAATGTGCCGTGCTGGCCGAAAAGGACCCCGGCGTGAAAAAACAAATGGCGCAGCAGCTCGAAAAGCTGAAAGCCATCACAGGTGATCAACCATAAATGAAATCAGTGTTTTTGCTATCTTTTAAATATTTCCAAAGATGAAATCGAACCGTACTATTTTTGCTGAAAAGGGAAGTCATCATTCTGTAAGATGGCTTGCGACTTTCCTGTTTTTGCTGATCAATATCCCGTTGTCATTTTCACAAATTGCTGTGAATATTAACGGGGGTTTTCCCGACTCGTCGGCGATGCTGGATGTGCAGGCCACAGGCCTGGGATTTCTGGCGCCGAGGATGACCGAAGCAGAGCGCCCTGCCGCTCCCGCCCTGGGACTGGTGATCTATCAAACCGACAACGACCCCGGCTATTACTATTTCGACAGTACCGCCTGGTGTAAAATAGGCAAGGCAAGTAACGATTTCTGGAAACAGAGCGGAACGGATATTTTTTTCGAAGGGGGAAATGTCGGTATCGGTACCGATGAGCCCGATGCAAGCCTGCATATTTCGGGCGGGATTGAGGTGCTCCGGCTCGAATCCGCCTCCGATCCTTTGTTCTCGTTTTACGAAGGTTCTACCTATAAAGCGTGGATGCAGGCCTTTGATGATGATTTTTATATTACCAACCGTATGCCGGGACGATTGCGGTTGCGAACCTCGAACGTTGACCGGCTGGTGATCGAGGGCAATGGCAATGTCGTCATCGGCGCTACTTCGGGTGCGACGGGGTACCGCCTTTCGGTCAACGGAAAAGTAGCCTGCGAAGAGTTGCTGATTGATGATCAGAATTACTGGCCCGATTATGTCTTTGAGAAAAAATACAACTTGCTTTCCATTGATGAGCTGGAACAAAGTATCAGGAAAAACAATCATTTGCCCGGCATCCCTTCCGCCGGCGAAGTGAAAGACAACGGTGGATTTCAGGTGGGCGAGATGCAAAAAAAGATGCTCGAAAAGATCGAGGAGTTGAGTTTGTATATCATCCAGTTGAATAACAGGGTGAAAAAGCTGGAAGCCGAAAATAAGGTATTGAAACAAAAAATATCGGATTAACCGGAAAAAGGAGATGGAGAAATGAAAAAGTTCGGCTTCTTTATTCTGATATTATTGATGTTGCCCCGCGAGGAAGTGAGTGCACAACCGGCGGAATTGCCGTACCACTATCAGCAGGTCAATGTGAGTTTCGGGCCGGCTGACGGGAAGGAGCTTACCGAAAAGATGCTGGAATACAACAGTTATTTTTACGAATACAAAACCAAAGGGTTGACTTCGCCGTTCCCGGCGTCGGATTACATCACTTTTACGCAAACCGTTGCGGCACAGGAGAAAGTTCCATGGATAAGGTTGAGGTTTACGGATGTGGAGCTCGGCAACGACAGCTATATGTCCATCCGGTCGCTGCAGGACAATGATGTTCAATATTTCAACGGCAGGACCATCGCGGTATGGCAAAACCAAACGGCGTTTTTCAATGGCAATGCGGTGGAAATTAAATTGTTTGTTGCTCCGGGGGATCAGGCCGTTGGTTTTTCGGTGAAAGAACTGACACTTGGTGAATTTATGGGGAATCAACCGCCGCAGGATTTTCTGTGCGGTGCCGACAGCAGGGTGAGCAGCAATTACGAAAAAGTTGACGGCAGAATATTGCCCATCGGCTGCTCGGGATGGTTAACGGCAGGCGGGTTTTATATCACGGCAGGCCATTGCCTTGACGTGAACAGTTGGGATTTGCAGGTGATCCAGTTCCATGTTCCGCCTTCGCTGTGCGACGGTACACCGGTTCCCTGTGCCATTCAGGATCAATATCCCATCATCTTTTCCAGCAGGGTTTACCAAAACAGCGATGTGGGCGACGACTGGGGGATTTTTAATGTGGGAGCCAATTCAAATACGGGGATGACACCGGCGGAGACCGAAAGAAGTTATTACCATTTGTCCAAAAATCTGGCTCCGCCGAATATTCTGGTGCGCGGATACGGTACCGATCATACGCCGTATGGTTGCACCGGATGGTACAATTCCTACAGCCAGACACTTCAATATGATGTGGGTTCCAACCTCGGAGAATATTTCAACGGCTCAAGCGATGTCTATTTCGAGTACCTTGTGGACACACAGAACGGAAGTTCGGGAAGTGTGTTGCAAAGCAACGGCGTAAGCGGCGTAACCCGGACCGCCATCGGTGTGCATACTTACGGCGGATGCAATCCGCCGAACATCGGAAACAAAGGCACCAGTTTCGAAGCCGACGATACCGAAGCGGCCATGAACCATTACTGGCAGTATCAGTCGGTTTATGCCGACAGAGGTCATCATCTTAATTCCACCGTAGGCACTTCCGTAAAACCGTGTACTTCCATCCAAACGGCACTCAATAAAGCCAATGCAGGGCACGGCCCCGGTCTGGAACTCATCCTTGTTGCCGGTTCAAACAACGGATCGGGGGGTGTTTACCACGAATCGGTTCATTACAGCGGCGCTGTGAACGGTGTTCGTATCCGCCGGACGGTGGGCGCCGTTAAGATCGGCCCAGGTGCGGATGGGAAACCGGAACCACAAAAGGATTTTGAGGAGCAGGAAAATAATGTTACCGTGAAGCAAAAAATCAAAACGGACCAAATGATCCATTTCGACGAACATACCATCCTGCCGGGACAAACCGTCCCTTTTGATGAAACCGGAAAAAAAGAGAAATTGCAATAGAATATGAAGATTCGAAAAATATATCTGATATTCCTTTTCCTGCTTACTGCAGATTTTTTGTTTGCACAGGTGCTGGTCAATTACGGCGGAAATATTCATATCAACGAAGGCTCAACGCTTGTTGTAAAAGGAATCTATCATAATCTTGCCGGCGGAACACTTGAAAACTCGGGAGACATCAACATTTTCGGAAACTGGGTTAATGATGCGGATACGGGAGACCTCCTGAAAAATACATCAGGTACGGTTCGTTTTCAGGGAAATGAAATGCAATTGATCGCCGGAACACGAAAAACGTGGTTTCATAAGATTGTGATGCAAAATGATGTGACTCTGAAAACTGAAACGGCGGTAACGTCGGAGCTGCTGCTCGACAATGCGTTGTTGTTCCTTAACGGTTCCGATCTTGTGTTGAGTCCGGCTGCCGGAATTGTGGGCTTCTCGAACATGTCGTACATCGTTGCCGACAGTTCGGGAAGGTTGTTGAGAACGGTAAAGAATGAAGATGTGGAATTTCCGGTGGGAACGGAGACTTCCTATGCGCCGGCAATCCTGCATAATTCGGGGACGGAAGATGTTTTCGGGGTGAGGGTCTTCAATGATGTGCTCACAGGAGGGACGTCGGGAGGTACATTACCCGAAATTGCCCATTGTGTGAACAATACCTGGAGCATCAGCGAACAAACTCCCGGTGGCTCCGACATGCAGGCAACATTTTTTTGGGATACTGTTTTGGAAGGTGCTGCTTTTAACCGGAATCTATGCGGTATCGGGCAATATAAGGAAAACGGCTGGGAGCCGCAGACAAGCGGGGCAGCAGCCGGAAACGGTCTGTTTTCATTCAGCCGTCCGGGAATTACTGCGCCTTCGTCTTTTGCTGTGGGCGACACGGCATCCCCTATGGCGCTCTTCCTGAATCTGACATTGGACGTCAGCCTCTTCCTTGAAGGGCCTTATAACGGAACAGCTATGAATACTATCCTCAATCCTGATGATATCCCTTTAGCACAGCCGTACAACATTTCGCCGTGGAATTATCCGGGGACAGAGTCGGTGGCAGCCATTCCCGAAGGTGTTGTGGATTGGGTTCTGGTGGAGTTGCGTGATGCACCGGATGCTCCTTCCGCTACGCCGGAAACTGTGATTGATACAAAAGCGGCGTTTTTAAAAGATGATGGAAAAATCGTAGGTATGGACGGAGTTTCATATTTGTCGTTCAATGATTCCATCGAATATTCGTTGTTTGTTGTCATTATGCACCGCAATCATCTTGCGGTCATGTCGGCTATTCCCGTAACACAAACCGGTAACATTTATAGTTATGATTTTACTACTCCTGAAGGGCAGGCTTACGGGGCTGATGCCCAAAACCCGTTAGGTGATGATGTTTTCGGCATGATATCGGGTGATGCCGACGGTGATGGCGTAATTGATTCATCCGACAGGTTCATCTGGATTGAACAGGCCGGAACAAAAGGCTACCGAGCTTCCGATTTCAACCTCAACGGACAGGTGAACAATCCTGATAAAAATAGCTTTTGGCTTCCAAACAGAGGAATGTCAAGTCAGGTGCCGGAGTGATCTTGCGGAATTAACTTCCTTTCGGAATTTTCCCAATTCTTCCCCTTCAATATTCGATATTCGTTAATCGGTACTTGTCCCCGACTTGTCGGGATTCGGTGTTCAAAAATGAAGAACACTGACCACCGAACAAGGATTTGAGAAATGTTTTCGGTTGTATTAACGTGCAGGTTCATACTGGGTGCCGTATTTTGTTGCATTATTTTGTAACTTACCGGTATGTTTTTTCGAGCTTTTTCATGCAAAAAAATATCGTAATGACCAAATGCTATAACTATTAGTCATTATAGTGTCGAAAATGTATTTTTACAGAAAAATGCAATAAAACCCAAAATCAATTCCCCGTAGGGGATTTACAATCGTGGAATGTGAAACCTACGTTTGTTTTCCGGGAATGAAATATCAATAGTAAAAAGATGCCCAACCAACCATCCCGGGCTTTAGCCCAAAATTTAAAATAACTGTTTTTTAGGTTTGGGCTAAAGCCCTTTTTTTTGTCACATCTGTAAGCGGCATATGCCGAAAAAATTCTGCTTCGGCAGATTTTTTCGTGCATTAACTATTTCTATGCAAATTTTAGCAAATTTGCCAAGAAATAGTAAAAATGCCGCTCCTATTTATTTCGTAATAATCAACCTTGTCAGAAGTTGTATTTGATCTTGGTGTACAACATGGAGTTGTTGTCGTAACGGCCGAACATCCCATCCGTGTCTCCCATGAAAATATTGGAACCGAGCAAAATGGAAAAGCTGTCGCTGAAATCGTAAGTGACCTTCGGACGAAGCAGGGCATTGGGATGATCAAGTCCCACGTAGGCGAAAAACTCCAGGTGAAGCGTTTCACGCAGGGCATCGTAGTGTGCCAGGAAAGTCATCATGTTTTGATACTCGTCTTCGAGGAGATAGTCGTTGTAGTCCAGTATGATCTTCTGGATGAACTGTGTGCTTAATTTTAAATTGCCGATACCGTAATCGAGTCCGACGACATAATGCAGGTAATTATTTTGTGACAATGCATCCGTTGCCATGGGGTCGGCAGTTTGAAAATATTTTCCGTCAACCCAGGCTCCTTCGCCGCGAATTACAAAATTCTTGATGGTGGACGAAAACGAACCGCCCGCTATTCCCAGACGGTGATGCTCGGGAGTAACCAGCAATTCCGAAAGAACCGGATTGCCGAGTGAGTCGGGCTCAAAAACTTTTTTGATGTGCATGCTGGGCGTCTGATCCCAGGTATAGGCACCGATCAGATCAAAATCAATGGCTGATGATGTAGAAGAGAATTTTAAATAGGCCTCGCTGTTGTCGAGGGTTGGCTTGATGTTTTCCTTCGAGTAATCGAAAACCGGAGGGGCCGGAAATTCCGGCGACTTATACCATATGGATCCCGGTATGGGCAGTTCGTTGCCGGCATAAACGGGTACCCAGATGGCTTCGATGGTGTTGTTGCCGAAATAATAATCAAGTTTGGCCGCATAAACACCGATTCTGATCTCGTCAAAATCGGGCAAAAGAAACTCCGACAGATTCAACGGCGAGACGATATCAGTGATAAATACCCCGTCGGCTTTCCCCCAAACTACCTGTTGCTTTCCGATGCGCAGGTCCACACTTTTGAAATAGAGATCAAGGTAGATCTCACGCATCCTGAAATCAAGACTGTCAACGCCGTAAAGGTAAAGCATCGGATTGGCTTTCAGAGCAACTTTGTCGCCCATCATGTTGAAATCAAGATTCAACGTGTTTTGCAACATGTTGAAGTCGCCGTTATCGTATAAAACAGACGTGTAGTTTCGTACGAAACCGTCAATGCCTACATTGGTTTGCGAAAATACCATTTGACCGGTCAAAAATAAGATGGCTATTAATAATCCTTTGGTTTTCATTTGTATCAATTTTGCGTTTTACTCTATGCTACTTTCATACTCATTATCTTGTTGTACCTGCGCCAGGGATAGGAGCGGCATCTCCCCGTGACGGCGGCTGATGTGACCGTTGGCGGGCGGAGGCTGATGGAGGAAGACCCCGTACCGCCTACGGACACATAGCCGTCCGGCATGGTGAATAGAGCGGATAGCCCGCCCGGGCGCCCAAAAATTACCGGGTAAACGGATACAATTGATCAGAGCCATTTCACCTTTTGTATTGAAATTTTTTAAATGCCTCTCATCATCATCCTTTCGGTAAATTTGGACGAGGGGATGCCCGTGTTTATTTTGATGTTGCTCAACTGTATGGTCGTGCGGTGATTTTTTTGCACGTTTTCCATTTCGGAATGTGTGATGATGAGGAAGCCTGATATTTTTTCAAATTTTTTGATCTTCAGAGTTTTCAGCAATTCCCCGTCTTCATCGTAGAACTCTTTTTTCAGGCCGATGAAGTTATCCTGTCGGATCCATGTAACGGTTTTGCTGTACATGTAATCTTCGTCTTTGGGAATGCTTTGCACTACATAGTAATCCACACCGTCAATGGTTTCTTCGCGGAGCAGGGTATGGGTGTCGTCGTCCAGCTTGCGGTCGCCCAGGTCGTCGTAGGTAAAGTCCGATCCCATGAAGTAATCACTTTTGCTATCGCTCGAAATACGTTTCACTTTTTTAAGCGCAGGGAGGTAAATCCATTGGTCGTCGCTTTTATCCGGGTCGTCGTAGCTCCAGTTCATGAACGAAGTGTTTTTTACATCGGCAGGAGCGGTAAAGAACATGATGCTTTTTTCTACTTCACCGAAGTCTTTTGTAAATTGTTTGATTTTTCTGATCCGTTCGCTGCCGCTTTTGTTGATCAGTGTCATGGTCAGATCCGAAGTCTGGTCGTCACCGGTAGGCAGGTTGTACGCTTTGTCGATAATTTCCCGCCCGGTCAGTTTTTTCTCTTGTGCATTTGCATTTGTTCCCGCAATGAAGAGGAGAACCATTACTGTTAATACTTTTAAATTGAGTGTTCTCATTTTTAATTATTTTTTTGTGATGATTATAATTTGTTTTTGAAAGCTTTATACGTTGTTTATCGATTTATCGGCCTTTTTTATGCCGTGAACTTTCTTTTTTCTGAAATATATCCTGCTCATGTAAAGCAAAACAAGCATGATGGTCAATGTGCCCACGAAACTGGTGAACATGTTCAGCGATACCAACGCACCCAGTTCGCGGTTGGGTGGGAATACCGAAAACAACAACACCAGAAAACCCGCGATAACGACAATGGCATTGTAGATGATTGCTTTTCCCGAGTGTGCCATGGTTTTCTGGGCAGCCACAAGCCTGTCGTCGGTGGTAGAGGCATTATGCCGGTACTGTTCCAGAAAGTGCACCGCGTAATCAATGCCGATACCGATGGCAATGCTCGAAAGCAATGCTGTGGTCGTATTCAGCGGAATGTCGAGAAATCCCATGATGCCAAAACTGATGAGCGCCGTAATGATGATGGGTACCGATCCGATGATACCGATCCAAAAGTTCTTGAACATCAGCGAAAGCAATACAATAATGATAATCAGCGAAAGGATCAGGCTCATGATTTGTCCCTCAAGAATCAGATCGGTAAAAACCAGTCCTTTGTATCCACTACCGGCATAATTGAGCGTGATGTCGAGTTTCTTGAAATCATCTTCATAGGTGTGGATTACATCCAGTGCGGAGTTGATGGCTTTCGAGTTGTCGCTTTTCAATTGAAAAGTAACATTGAGCTTTTCGTAATCGTAATCCACCACTTTGTTCAGATTCTCGGGATCGCCCGACATTTCATACAGCAGCAAGTATTGTGCGATCATGTTTTTGCTGTCGGGTATGGTGTTGTATGCCTCACTGTCGGCATTCATCACCTTGTTCATTCGTTTGATGTAGTCGGCCAGCGAAAAAGTGTTTCCCACCACTTGCAGTTTGTTGTCCACGTCCTGTTGCATCTTATCAACAAGTTTCAGAACCGCCGGTTCCTTAAACGTGTCTTTCTTACCATCGGCATCAAGAATCAGGTTCAACGTGCTGGTGCCGCCAAAGTGCTCGTTGATGAATTTGTCGGTCTGCACGATGTCGCTGTCTTTTTCAAATTTATCGAGAAAACTGGAGTTGATCCATATCTTCTGCATGCCGATCACCGAAAGAACAATGATAATTGCCGTTCCGACGATTGAAACATATTTGTGTTTGATAACCGCTGCGGCGAAATTGTTGGCTGTTCTGGAGTGTGAATGCCCGCCTTTGTCTTCGTCGGGGTCGATGGGGCGTGCCTTGGGCAGCCCGAAGATCATAATGCCTGCCGGAAGAAAAACCAGCGAAAAAGCCATGGCCACCATCACACCGAATGCTGTAAATATCCCGAAATATTTCACGGGATATACCTGTGATGTAAGCAACGAGATAAACCCGACGGCAGTGGTTACAGAAGTCATTACCACCGGTTTCCACATTTGACGCAACATGTCTTTTACAGCCTCCTTTTTCCCGGCCGATGGATGGTGGTCAATGTAAGTGTGCAGGTGACTGTATAGATGGATGCCGTCGGCTACCCCAATGGCGATCAGCATCACCGGTATCATTGTGGAAACTGCATAGATCGGAATGTTTACCGTTGCCATCAGCCCGAATGCCCAGATGGTTGAAAAGAAAACCACCCCGAGTGTGATCAGCGTCCCTTTTAAACTTCGCAAAGTGATGAAAAGAACAATGAAAATCACCAGCAAAACAATGGGAACCATTTTTTTCATGTCCTTGGGTCCGAGTAATGCCATGGTGCCTTCCACGATGGGGCGTCCGGCAACATAAATCTTGATGTCATCGGTTTCGGAAGCCTTGGCAACTTTCAGGATTTTGTCGTAAAAATCCTGTGTGAACACATCGTCCCCGATCTCGGCAATGATCACCGTTACCGTTTCGTCGTCGGAAACCAGCCTGCCGAATACCATTTCATTGTCTTCCACCTTCTTTTTAAGCTCGGCCAGCTTCTGCGGCGATTTGGGCACCCGTTTGAAAAACGGTTTCACATCCAGTCCTTCTTCCGTACCTACAATGTTGTCGGCTGTATAAAGCGAGGTGACATCATCTTTGTTGATCTCGTCGAATTTTTGAAAACGCTTGGTGAGTTGCTTCAGCGTGTCGAGGGTTTCGGTGTTGAAAATACCGTTTTTGTTTTCAAGTGCAATAATGATCCCGTCTTTGATATCAAACCAGCTTTCGGCTTTGTCGCTGTATATAAATGCAGGATGATCCTGGGGCATGTATTTGTCCAGATTGGTTTCCATGCGTGTGTTTTCTTTCATTTCCAGAAAGAACAGAACGGTTATTACCAGGATAACGATCATTACCCACCATTTGTAATCCAGCAGTTTGTTCAATAATTTTTCCATGTATTCTGTTGTTAGTTAATGTTAACTATAATTTGATTTAAAAAAAACCGGAACATCGGTTTTTCGGTTTGAATTATTTTTCCAGTATTTTCCCCAGTGTTCCAATCAGTTTCGTCCCTTCTTTTTTCAGGTCAAAATCATGATTTTGCAAATCCCACCGTTTCACCAATAGTCGCAATGCACCCATTGTGAGCAGGGCAAGGTTTTTTTCATCAATATCAGTTCTTACGTTGTTTTCTTCCTGTCCTTTGCGGATGATCTTTTCAATGGTTTGCGTGTGAAGGTTCAGTATCTCGATGATTTTGTTTTTTAAGTTTTCGTCGTTCTTGAATATCTCCTCCGAGAAAATCACCGAAACCATTGAAGGTGTTCCGGTGAACAATTCAAGCATTTTCGTGAACATAAATCCGATCTTTTCTTTGGCTGTTCCTTCAAAAGAATCCATCATCTCCAGCAACATTTCGGCCATCTCTTTAAAATTGTTCAGAATGCTCATCAGAATGGCTGTTTTGCTCTCGAAATGACGGTAAATTGCAGGCTCGGAAATGCCGATACCTTTCGAAAGGTTTTTGATTGTTAAGCCCTGTATTCCTTTTGTAGCAATGATCTCGATCGATTTTTCAATTATATCCCATTGTCTTTCTGTCATCAGTTTTATTTGTTAGGATGAAACATGCGGTAAAGATAGTTAATACTCACTAACTACAAAATGTTTTAATAAAAATTAACGAATTTATTTTTTTGTTAATACCAGCCGCAATCCCAGACAGCCATTCTTTTTTACGGGACTCATTTCCACTCTGCAATGTACCCTGCATCCGTCTCTGTCGTCATGCCAGCATCCGCCTCTGATCACTTTGTCTTTTCCTTTTTCGGGACCGGTTGGGTTATTCTGATCTTTGGATTTGTATCTTTTATACCAGTCTTGAGTCCATTCGTAAACATTCCCGCTCATATCGTAAATCCCCAATTCATTGGGCTCTTTTTTGCCTACCGGATGTGTTTTTTCGTCCGAATTTCTATTGTACCAGGCAACCTCATTAATTTTGTAACTTCCTGCATAGCGTGTCCGCTTTCCTTTTTCTCCCCCAATTGCTGCAAATTCCC
>JAOZMX010000024.1 GCA_029934065.1 Bacteroidales bacterium | reverse complement strand
TTTCCTTATTCTCTTACTTTTTTGAAGGGACAAAAAAGTAAGCAAAAAATCCCTCATTTGGGAAATTAAAAAAAGAGATAATTCACAGGTCAATACTTTCCCACAAAGTGGCTTTTTTTCAGGCTTGTACTAAAAAAACGTAGAATTCTTCCCACCTCAAAATCAAAAAAAGCGAAAACCCCTGCAAACATAATGTTTACAAGGGTTTCGGTTGAGGTACCAAGCGGATTCGAACCGCTGTACACGGTTTTGCAGACCGTTGCCTAACCACTCGGCCATGGTACCGGCTGGTTTTGGATTTGCAAAAGTAATATTTTTCATCTTATGATTTGCAAATAATTTTCATTAATTCTTGATAATTTCGAAGTATCTGTTTTGACGGACATGGGAATTATGCTAATTTTGACGGCGCTTAAAATTGAAACAATAAATTGATTATGAACGATCATAAAGCAAACCACCGGGAACAAGCCGGAGAACAGGCTTCTGTAAATTTTATTGAAGCCATCATCAACGAGGAGCTAAAGGAGGGAAAGAACGACGGACGTGTACATACGCGTTTTCCTCCGGAGCCCAACGGTTACCTGCACATCGGCCATGCCAAATCCATTTTGCTGAACTTTGGTCTGGCACAAAAATACAACGGGAAGTTCAATCTGCGGTTTGACGATACCAACCCGACCAAGGAAGAGCAGGAGTATGTGGATTCGATACTGGAAGATGTGAAATGGCTGGGTGCCGACTGGGAAGACCGGTTGTTTTTCACGTCGGATTATTTTGACCGGCTTTACGAATGGGCCGAAAAGATCATTCTCGACGGCAAAGCCTATGTGGATGATCAGCCGGCGGAGGTGATCAGCGAACAGCGGGGAACACCCACACAGCCCGGAACGGAAAGTCCTTTCAGAAACCGCACACCGGAAGAGAACCTCGACCTTTTCAGAAGGATGAAGGCCGGCGAGTTTGCCGATGGGGAGAAAGTGCTGCGGGCAAAAATTGATATGGCATCGCCCAACATGCACATGCGCGACCCCGTGATGTACCGCATCATGCACGCACACCACCATCGTACGGGCGACAAATGGTGCATCTATCCGATGTACGACTGGGCACACGGCGAATCGGACTACATTGAAGGCATTACCCATTCGATATGTACACTTGAATTTGAAGTCCACCGGCCGTTGTACGACTGGTTTGTGGATCAGATTCGCGAAGGCGAATACCGTCCGCGGCAGATCGAGTTTGCCCGGCTCAATTTAAGCTACACGGTGATGAGCAAACGAAAGTTGCTGGAACTGGTGAAAGAGGAATATGTGAACGGTTGGGACGATCCGCGTATGCCCACCATTTCGGGATTGAGGCGAAGGGGATACACGCCGGAATCGCTGAAGTTGTTCGCCGAAAAAGTGGGCGTGGCCAAGCGCGATAACGTGATTGACGTTGCTTTGCTGGAGCATAGCATCCGCGAGGACCTGAATAAAAAAGCTCACCGCGTGATGGCGGTTCTGGAGCCCGTCAGGGTGATCATCACCAACTATCCCGAAGGACAGGTTGAAGAGATGGAGACCGAAAACAATCCCGAAGATCCGTCGGCAGGCACAAGGAAGATACCGTTTTCGAAGGTGATCTATATCGAAAAGAACGATTTTATGACCGACCCGCCGAGAAAGTTTTTCAGGCTGGGCCCCGGCCGGGAGGTTCGCCTCAAAGGGGCTTACATCATCAAGTGTGAGGATTACAAAGTAAATGACGAAACCGGAGAGGTGGAAGAGATCTACTGCACCTACGATCCCGACAGCCGCAGCGGCATGGAAGGAAGCAAACGAAAGGTGAAAGGAACATTGCACTGGGTGTCGGCGCAGCATGCTCTGGATGCCGAAGTGCGGCTCTTCGACCGTTTGTTTATGAAAGAAGACCCCGAAGATGTGGAAGAAGGCAAAGATTATAAAAGCAACCTGAACCCCGATTCGCTGAAAGTGCTGAATGGTTGCAAAGTGGAACCGGGACTGAAAAACGCCGTTGCAGGAGATAAATACCAGTTCCAGCGGCTCGGCTATTTTTGCGTGGATAAAGACAGCACCGCCGAAAAACCCGTATTTAACCGGACAGTACCCCTGCGCGACAGTTGGGCGAAAATGAAAGGCAGATAATTGACGGCGGTTAAATCTTGATCAGTTTACGGGTCAATGGTTTGTTAATGTTCTTGCTTTTGAGCTTTAGCAGATAAATCCCTTTGGCAAGATTACCGATGCTGATCCGTACCGGTAGTTTTTCCGAAAATTTTTGCCATACAACATTCCCGTAAGGATCGCAAACAGATATGGTACAATCAGACAGGCTTCCGGCGATTATCACCTGATCATGCGATGGATTGGGAAAGATCGTGATGTCGGTACGGGTAAAGTCCGGATGTTCAATGCCGGTGGTATTCAGATCAAACTTACACAGGAAAGTTTCCTTTCCGACCAATCCTATTGTGTCAACCCAGCCGTTGTATGTCACCGGAATAATGGTCGTATCGCCGGCTTCTGCAAATGGATTATGGGCTGCGATCAGGATTTCGTCTCCATTGACAACTCCCCGCCAGATGGGAGTTTGGTGAATAAAAGAATAATGCGCCGGCACGGGAACAACATAAGTCTGGCTACCGTCGAACATATCCGAAAAGGCAGACAGCCGGTAGAGCCCGTAAATAAAATATTCGTAACTGTCGTATGAAACGGGTAGCCACGGGTAAATTCCGTAAGCGCCGTCCATAAATGGAAAAATTGCTGTGGCTTCGGCCATCCAGGGTTTGATGGCCTCCATGTTCGAGCAGCAGGGATGGTAATTCAGCCAGACATAAACCAGTTGATCTTTGTTGCTCCACGCTTTGTTGACCTCCAGATTGAACAAATTGGAAGCAAGGTATTTCATTCCTGCCGGGATGGAATCGGGATTGTGATAATAATAAACCGACGGGGCGATCATATCGTTTAACCGGTAAAAATAACTGTTCATAAACCCCGAAGAATCATTCATCAGATAATCAACCAGGGAGCTGTCGGAAACCCATTGTTCCCACGTATAGTCATCTATCAATGTCCATGTTCGCCGGATGGGCGTTTCGTTGTACGTGGTCAGGAGCACATCGGGATGCAGTACCTCCCTTGCCAGTTCCAAAGGCATGGCATACAATCCGGCCATTGCCGATTTGTATTCCGCAATAAATGCACTATCGGACAATTCCTGATAATAAACCGGGACAAGCGGATCGTATTTAATGCTTAAGATGCTGTCGTCATTGTGGTATGCCCATTCTATGTCGGCGATGACCATATCGAACCGTTTCATTTCCGAAGGAGGGGTGTATTTGTACCGGTTTGTCCAAATGTCTTCGAGATGTTCTTCCCATTTTTGTTTGTAAAGGTAAATGTTGTTATCCCAGGGGCTTTTTATCATCCTCCATGGTTGGTTTGTAACTGCCGCCCAGCCGTCTGCATTAACGATATTGGTCCATGTATATGCCCGGTGGTCGGGCCAGACGGTATCTTTATAATCAATTCCAGGACCCGCAATATGAGAAAATCCTTTGTGCAAGGGATGCAATAAACTGTCGGAAGGTGCAACGCCGTGATAAACCACCGTGAACGGCAGGGAAAAATCTGGAAATTGCTCCCAGTTGATCTCATTGCCAACGGTATCCACCGTAAAAAACGAAGGATTACATTGTTGCTGGAAAACCTGTGCATCAATAAACCGGGAACTCATCAACAAGATGACGACAAATATTTTTGCACGATGGTTCATGTTTTGATATGTTTTTGTTGTCCGAATTTCAAAACATTTCCATCTCCTCGTCGGATGAGAGGGAAACGCTGACACTGCCTGTTTTTCCGCCAAGGGGAGGGTTCATCTTGGATATTTTCACCTCGGCATGTTCTATTTGCGGATATTTCAGTAATACGGCATCCAAAATTCTTCGGCTTACATTTTCGAGCAATTTTGATTTGATCATCATTTGTTCCTTTACCGTCAGGAAAAGATCCTGGTAGTTCACCGTTTCCGACAGCTTGTCGGTCTTTTCGGCCCGGGTAGTGTCCACTTCAATAAAGAGGTCAACCACAAAGCGGGTACCGATGATCTGTTCTTCGCTGAAACAGCCGTGATAAGCAAAAAACTCCATTCCCTCAAGTGAAATAAGTGCCATTGTATTGTGATGCTAATTGGTTAATTTTTCGAGAGCGGTGTCGATTCTTTTCAGTACTTCGTCTTTGCCGAGCAGTTGGGCGATTTGCATCAGGTCGGGGCCGAAAGCACCGCCCACAAGCACCAGCCTGAATGCATTCATCACCGCTCCCATGCCGAGTTCCCGTTGTTCGATAAATTCAACGATGGCGGCTTTGATGTTTTCCGCTTTGAAATCTTCAACATTGCCGATGACCTCTTTCAGTTCGTTCATCATGGCAGGAGTGTTTGCCTTCCAGCGTTTTTTTACCGTTTTGGCATCATATTCAGTTGGAGCAACAAAAAAGAATTTGGATTGCTCCCAAAAGTCTTTTACAAACGTTGCCCGTTCTTTGATCAGTCCCACCACTTTTACCACAAAGTCTTTGTCGGCCGAAATGCCTTTTTGCGACAGTTCTTCAAGATAAAGCAGCGCCAGTTCGTCATCGGTTTTGGCCGTGAGGTATTTGTGGTTGAACCATTTGGCTTTTTCGGGATCGAATTTTGCTCCGGATTTCCCTACCCTATCAATGGAAAATTGTTCGATGAGTTCCTGCATGGAAAACAATTCCTGTTCGGTTCCGGGATGCCAGCCCAACAGCGCCAGCATGTTGATGAATGCTTCTGGAAAATAGCCTGCTTCACGGTATCCGCTCGATATTTCACCGGATTTCGGGTCTTTCCACTGCAACGGAAAGACGGGAAACCCCAAACGGTCGCCGTCGCGTTTGGAGAGTTTTCCGTTGCCGTCGGGTTTCAGCAAAAGCGGCAGGTGTGCAAAACGGGGCGCTTCCCAACCCAGGAAGCGGTACAGCAGCACATGCAGCGGCGCCGACGGCAACCACTCCTCACCGCGGATAACATGGGAGATCTCCATCAGGTGGTCGTCAACGATATTGGCCAGATGATACGTAGGCATCCCGTCCGATTTGAAAAGTACCTTGTCGTCGAGCAAAGAAGACTGCACCTCTACCCTACCCCGGATCATGTCGTTGACAACGATCAGTTCGTCTTCGGGGATTTTTATCCTGATCACGTAAGGCTCGCCGTTGCCGATCTTTCGATCAACCTCTTCGGCACTCATGGTCAGCGCATTTTTCATGCTTCCCCGTGTTGTCGAATCGTATTGCTGGCTCGACGACCCCTGTTCTTTCAGGCGGTGGCGCATGGCTTCCAGTTCTTCGGCCGTGTCGAACGCATAATAAGCATTGCCGTCGGCAACCAGTTTTTCGGCGTACTGCCGGTACAGCTTTTTCCGTTCCGACTGGCAGTAGGGACCAAAATCCCCTTCTTTTCCAGGGCCTTCATCGTAAGGAATACCGCACCATTTCAACGATTCGATAATGTAATCTTCTGCTCCCGGGACGTATCTGTTTTGGTCGGTATCTTCGATGCGGAGGATGAACGTTCCTTTGTTTTTTTTGGCAAACAAATAATTGTACAATGCTGTGCGTACACCGCCGATGTGCAAAGGCCCCGTGGGACTCGGTGCAAATCTTACCCTGATCTTCTGAGTTTCATTCATAAATGATGATATTGCGTTTTTAATTGCAAATATAGGTTTTGCATGGAAACCGGATTAACAAAAAATGACAAATATTACCGGGGAACGCCAGATGTAAAGGTTTCGATCAGGTTGTCAAAAGAATTTATTTTATACCTTTGAGCCGTAGTTAGCATAATGAGCAGTTGTTCATAAAAATAATGTGATATGATAATTAGTAAATTCCTAAAAGTAAACGAGCCTAATGTTGTTCATGAAACCATTGACGGAGAGGCCATTTTGCTGGATCTGAATACGGGGAATTATTTCAGTCTCGATGGTGCCGGAGCGGCAATTTGGGACTACATTGCGGCCAAAGGCGACTGGAGCAAGGCAATTGAGTTGATGACCGGAGAGAATCCCGGGCAAAAAGAAACCATTGCTGCTACCGTTGAAAAGTTTATTAAAGAGTTGATAGAAGAAAAACTTCTGGTTCCTGTGAATGACGGAGCACTCTTTTCTTCGGAAAAAAATGAAAATCCGGAGGCTGAATTAAAAAATGCCGCTGTGAATTTTAAAGCGCCTGTCGTTAACAAATATTCCGACATGCAGGACCTGTTGCTGTTGGATCCCATTCACGATGTGGATGAAAAGGGTTGGCCCGAAGCACAGGATATCCCTCCGAAAGAGCCGGAACAATAAAATCTGAAAGTTGTTGAAGTAATGATCATAACGCTTGCGTATGTATCCAAACAATGGTAGTCCTTTTCCGTCGGAAATGCAGGAGCAACTTTTGAAAGCCGCACTTTTAACGGGTGATGAAATGCTCGGTGCATGGAAAAAATGGAAGGCCTCTGTGGATTTCGAAAGGGATATCGAATACGCTTCTTTCAGAATGCTGCCGTTACTTTATTATAATCTCTCCCGGCAGCATATCAACGACAGGCTAATGCCACGGCTAAAGGGGATCTACCGGCAGGCATGGTCCAAAAATCACCTTTTGTTTTACAAAACCGCCAAAGTGATTTCATTGCTCAACGATGCGGGGATTCCCACCATACTGCTCAAGGGAATTGCCCTGACTGTGCTGGTGTATAAAAATTATGCCGTCCGTCCCATGGCAGACATGGACATTCTGATACCAAAAGCATTTGCCGGAAAAACCATTTCCCTTTTGAAATCAAAAGGCTGGAAAATGGAGTTCGAACATTATTTGGAATACAATCTGAAGTACGGACGCAGTATTACTTTCCGGGATCGTGAAAAGACGGAACTCGATCTGCATTGGCACCCCATTTTCGAGGCCCATGATTTGATAACGGACGATGACTTTCGAAGCAGGGCGATCGAAATGGAAGTAGCCGGAGTAAAAACGCTTTCGCTCGGTATGACCGACATGTTGTTTCATACCATTGTGCACGGACTGCGCTACAATCCCGAACCACCCATACGCTGGGTGGCAGATGCCACGGTTTTGATACAAAAATTCCCGCAACAAATTGACTGGGACAGAATCATACATCATGCAAAAAAATTCAGGGTATTTTTACAAATTAACACAGCCCTGAATTATCTGAATAAAAATTTTCAAGTAGAAATTCCCGAATCGGTATTAAGGGAGCTTGGGTCAATACAGCCTGCTTTTGCCGACAGGCTGGTATTTAAACATGCCCGGAAATACGGGGACAGGATACCGGTTACCTTGTACGAAAAACTCTATACGCTTTATGCGGGTTATCTGCGCCAGACCAGCAAAACGGGTTTTTGGGATCAACATGCAGGATTTGTGAGGTATCTTCGGTTCAGAACGAAAGGAAAACCCCATTTTAAGATTTTGATGTACCATTTGTCCCTATTGTTCAAAAACCATACTTCCGAAAGGAAAAAGGGGAATGAAAACACAGTAAACGAAATTGCAGATGCGGGAAAATAAATTCAAAAACGGAAAGCCCTATTTTTCGAAAGAGGCCTGGCGCTATTATTTCGGTTTTTTTTCCGGACAGCACCGCAAGCTTTTATTAACATCCGTTGTGGCTACCGCTCAGGCGGCATTGATCATACCGATATTGTTGCTGGTAAGGTACATCTTTGATGTGGCAATTCCGGAGAAAAAAGTTGATATGCTGGTTATGATCGGCCTGGCGATTATCGGCATCCGGCTGATCAACATGAGTGTTACTTTACTGTTGCGAAGGATAAACATCAAAATCGTAACAACGGCCATTTACCGGCTTCGCGACGACCTGATGAAAAAAGTATTTACCTTTTCAAGAACTTTATACACACGCGAAGATCAAAGAATACTTCATGCCCGTATCGTTCAGGATACCGAAAGAATTATGCGGATGAGCAATTCCATGATCTCGGGCCTGATACCGGCCATTTTGATCAGCATCGGACTATGTGTCATCCTGCTTGTGTTCAATTGGTTTTTGTTTGTCGTGATCATCCTGTTTTTCCCGGTGATCTTTTTTTCAAACAGGTATATGGGGAAGATCCTGAAAAAGCGGGTTTTTGCTTATCAGCGTTCTTTCGAAAATTTCAGCAAAGGGGTCTTGTTTCTTTTGAAATTTTTGGATTTGATCAAAATACAGACGGCTGAAAAAATCGAAGAAAAAAAGCAACGGAAAGTATTGAAGGATTTAAAGGAGAAGGCAACACAGCGTACTTATTTTACTTCTATAAATTTTCAGGTACAGACTTTTCTTGTTTCCATATCCGGCATTCTTGTGATAGTTGTCGGAGGTGTTTCGGTGATCAATGAATTTATGACCCTGGGCGACTTCTTTGCTTTTTATATTGCTGCAAATCATCTTCAAACCAACCTCAATTCCATCAACAATTCTTTTGCAAAGGTCTTGACGGGAAACGAATCGCTGATAACGCTGCAACATATTGCCGCAACCACCGAAAAGGAACCGTACTCCGGGAACAGGAAAATAGCTTTTAAAGGAAACATTGAATTGCGGTCGGTCATTTTCGGATATAACGAAAAGCCTGTTTTACAAGGTATTTCGTTGAAAATAACCCCGGAAAGTAAAATTGCGGTCATTGGACCCAACGGCGCCGGCAAATCAACCATCATTCATTTGATCCTTGGATTTTATGCGCCGCAATCCGGAACGATTACTGCAGAAGGAGTTGATTTTAAGGAGATCGATTTTTCGCATTTCAGAAAGCAGGTCGGTGTTGTTTCGCAACATCCGTTGCTTTTTCCCGGAAGCATCATCGAAAACATTACCTACGGCAACGAACGTACCGAAAAAGAGACGGTAATAAAGATTTCGAAGATCACTTTGGCTCACAACTTTATCGAAAAACTTGAAGACGGGTACGAAACACAGATCGGCGAAGACGGAGTGCTGTTGTCGGGTGGTGAAAGACAGAAGATCGCTTTGGCCAGAGCTTTGCTGAACCGGCCGAAACTTTTGATCCTCGACGAACCCACCAACCACCTGGACGACTCGGCGGTTAAAGAGATATTGAGCAACCTTGATCACATTGATTTTAAACCCGCCGTTTTTGTCATCAGCCACGACAAAGCGGTGGCGAATTTTGCCGAAAATATTTATTTGTTGGAAAACGGAAAATTGCAGTCAGTAAAGAACGAAGAATTGTAACTATCAATAAAAACAGGTATGGATAAACCACCGAAAACAGAGGAGGAACAACAACGATTTTTCGATGAGACCCTTGAAAAATTTCACCGGGCGGCCGGCAACACCGGCATCATCCGGAAATTTTATGAAATTGCGGATACGAAAATTTGTATTTGTTTTGCGGGTCCTGCCATGATCCCTTACCTGACTCCCGCACTGGAACATTTGGCCGTTTCCGAAATAGCCCATCCCGATATGACCATCAATGTATGGGACAGCGAATCTACACGCGTGAAAATGCCTCCTCCGCCGTGTGAGTGGGCGGATTTTACCGACCGCGGCGATATTTGGGGGTTCAACAGCAAACGGATCAAAACGGCTTTTCACTGGAGTGAATTTTCGGTTAACGTGATGGACATGAACACCAACACGGCTGTTTATTGGGTGAAAACGCCCAAGTCGTTCCCTTACTGGGTTTATTCATCCCCGTTCAGAACAATTTTTCATTGGTGGATGGAGAAAAACGGTTGCCAGCTTTTGCATGCCGCTGCCGTGGGAAATGAGGATGGCGCTGTGTTGATCACCGGAAAAGGAGGTGTGGGAAAATCAACAACTGCCTTGTCATGTCTCAACGCCGGTCTCAACTACCTTGCCGACGATTACCTGATTGTGAGAAAAGACCCGGAACCGAAGGTTTTCAGTTTGTACAGCACGGCAAAACTCAACGTTGAAGACCGGCATAAATTTCCGGAATTAATAAAATTTGCCGCCGATCCGGTGAAAAAAGATCAGGAAAAAGATGTCTTGTTCCTCTATCCGGGTTTGAAAAACAGAATTGTAAACGAGATGCCGTTGAAAGCCGTACTAACTCCCGAGATCATCACCGGCAAAACGAGCAAGGTCACGCCCGTTTCTTTTTGGCCTGTGCAACGGGCAATGTCGTTTACCACCATGTCGCAGCTTCCGGGGGTGGGCAGCCACACACACGAGTACATCAGCGAATTTACCGAAAAACTCCCCTGTTACAAGATATCGCTCGGCAACGATTTAAGGCAAATCCCCGAATTGATCGCATCTTTTCTTTCCGATCCCAAACGGTTTGACAAGCGGGATGACGACAACGGAAAATCCAATAATAAACCGTTGATCAGTGTAATTATGCCTGTTTATAACGGCGAAAAATTTATCAAAGAAGCAATCGATAATATTTTGGGACAAAATTATCCGGCTCTCGAAATTATTGTTGTTGATGACGGTTCAACCGATAACACAAAAAACATCATCGACAAGCTGCCGGTTGATATTCGGTATTTTCCGCAAACCAACGACGGTCCCGCTTCGGCACGCAACAAAGGCATCAGGGATGCTTCGGGAAAGTATATCCTGTTTTTGGATGTGGATGACCTGTGGCCCGAAAATAATATTCATTTGCTGCTGAATGAGATTGAAAAAGACAAAAATCTCGAAGTGGTCAGAGGTTATGCCCAACTGATGAAAACCGACGAAAAGGGGAAAATGGAGTTTATCGGCAATCCCCGGGATTCGTTCCCCGACTATATCGGTGCCGGTATTTACCGGCGCGAAGTCTTCGAAAAGGTCGGACTTTACGATCCCGCCATGAAGTTCGGTGAAGATGCCGATTGGTTCAACCGCGCCCGTGAGTTGAATATCCCGATGAAAAGGCTGGATGCGGTAACACTTTACGTCAGGCGCCACGGTGGAAACATGACGGAGGGAAAATCGTTACTCGAATTGAATGCTTTGAAGGTATTTAAAAAAGCACTTGACCGGCAGCGGAACACTGGGAAAAATATTGAGAAATGAAAGATAAAAAACCTTTGATCAGTGTGATTGTTCCGGTCTTTAACGGAGCTGAATTCATTCTGGAAGCCGTAGGGAGCATTTTGCGGCAAAAATACCACCCGCTTGAACTCATCATTGTGGATGATGGTTCCACCGATGATACGGAAGAAAAAGTTAAAAGCATTGGGAAAAAAGTGATTTATATCAAAAAAAACAACGGCGGCCCGGCATCGGCACGAAACCGAGGGTTGGAAAGCGCAAAAGGTGACTACATTGCTTTTTTGGATGCGGATGATCTGTGGACGGATGATAAGATTGAACGGCAAACCAAACTGTTCAAATCCAATTCGGAAACGGAGATCGTGCTGGGATTCACCAAAAGGTTTTTATCGCCGGGAGTAGTACCCCCTGCGGGTTTTAATCCCGGAAGAGACGGCAGGCCGCAACTGGTCTTGCATGTTGGTGCAGGGTTGTACAAAAAAAGTATTTTTGACAGTGTGGGATTGTTTGACGAAAAAATGCTGTTTAGCGAAGATATCGATTGGTTTTTGCGGGTCATCGAAGGCAAACGTCGGATTAAAATACTGAAAGAAACCGTGCAGCTTTACCGTATCCACGATACGAACATCACCCGTGATACGGTAAAAAACCAGCATTATCTTTTGCGTGCTTTCAAAGCATCGCTCGACAGAAGAAGAAAAATAAATCCACAAAAACCGTTAATTTTACCCGATATCCTTAACCCGGAAAAACTGATGGATTATCTGAATCAAAAAGAAGAAAAGCAGTAAAAATATGTCTGAAAAAATTAAAATCACGGCAATAATTCCCGCTTACAACGGTGAAAAATATATTGCGGAAGCCATTCAAAGCATCAACCGGCAAACATTACCGGTGGAAGAGATCATTGTTGTTGACGATGGTTCTGAAGATAATACCGAGAAACTGGTAAAAAATCAACAGGGAAATATCAGGTACATAAAACAGCCACACAGAGGCGATCCGGCTTACGGAAGAAATCTGGGGATAAATGAAGCCAAAGGCAATACAATCGCTTTTCTCGATCAGGATGATCTTTGGCCTGAAAACAAAATTGAAATACAGGTACGGAATCTGGAACAGATTCCGTATGCGATGGTGGATGTGGGCATCACTCATGTTTTCAATCAAAAAGGGGAAAGATACGTACATGATTTTGGAAGGTTCAAAGAGTTTGAACAGTATTTTCTTTTATCCAGCGGATTGTTTCGTAAAACAGCTTTTCAATCGGTGGGACTGTTCGACGAAAGCATGAAATTTCATTCAAGCGACTACGACTGGATCTTTAGAGCCGTTGAAAAAAGGATTTTGTTTAATCTGCATAAAGAAGTTACGCTGCTTTACCGCCATCATAATCAAAATTATTCGAACGATGCCGTTAAATTACGTCTCGGATTAATGGAAGTAGTAAAAAGATCGTTAATGAGACGTAGGAATAAAGAGGACGGTTCCATTAGGCCGTTGCCCCCCATGAATACCACAACAAAAAAACAGAACGATGAAAAATAACACTATAAGTGTAATTATTCCGGTTTTTAATGCCGTGAAATATTTGAGAGAAGCAATCGAAAGTGTCCTTATTCAGGATACCCCAATACATGAAATAATTGTTGTTGACGACGGTTCGACGGACAACAGTCTGGAAGTTGCGCAACAATTCGGAAAAAAAATCACCATTTTGCGTCATGCTGTGAACAAAGGTTGCGGAGCGGCAAGAAACAGCGGAATAAAAGCTGCCGTAGGTCCCTATCTTGCCTTTCTTGATGCCGATGATCTTTGGGTTGAGGGAAAGCTTGAAAAACAGATGAATTTTCTTCAAAACAACCCGGATATCGATATGGTGCTTGGCAATGTTGAACAATTTATCAGCCCGGAGTTGACAGCCGAAAATCAAAAAAGACTCAAAGAGGAACTGAAAAAAATGCCTGGATATGTTACGGGTACCATGTTGCTCCGAAAGCAAGTTTTTGATCAGGTGGGCATGTTTAACGAAAAGTTGGAACTCGGGGAATTTATCGACTGGTTTGCCAGAGCAAAGGATATGGGACTGAAATATTTTATGTTCGACGAAATCATGTTGAAACGTCGTATTCACACCACCAATATGGGAATTACAAAAAAACAGCATTTGAACGACTATACGGCTATTTTGCGTGCGGCTTTGGCACGAAAGCGAAATCAAAAAAAATGATGAAGGAAAAATCAAAATTTATCATTTTCGGGCAGGGACGTTCGGGAAGCAATTTACTTCGAAATTTGCTCAATACACATCCGGACATCTATTGCGATGTGGAAATTTTAAGCAAACAAAAATTATCGACGGAAAAATGGGTAAAGCGGTATCTGAAACAAAAATTTCCGGGGTACTATCTTGAATACAAAAATTTCCGGTACAAGGAAAATATCTACGGAATGAAGCTTTTTTACCACCATTTGACCAACCATGAAAAGGTGTTGAACCAATTAATAAACCACCACTGGAAAATCATCCATATCTACCGAAAAAATACGCTCAAACAAGCCGTTTCGTGGATGATAGCCAAAATGGACGGAACATGGATCAACAGAGACGGAAAAAAAACGACGAATGAAAAAATTTATCGGATTGATCCGGCTGAGTTGCTCCGGATTGTCGAGAACAGATTAAAGAAGATGGAACAGGAATTGCAATTGATGGAGAAATTTGAAAATATTAAGATAGTTTATGAGGAGGACCTCTATTTTTCGTCGGAGTGGCAGCGCACAATGGCTCGGGTATTCGAATATCTGAATACCTATCCCGTTGAAGTAAAATCGAATACATTGAAAACGGATTCGAGAACGGATGCCGAAAGGATTGAAAACTTCGGTGAGATCATGGATTATTTGAATCAAAACGGTTATGATTATCTTGTAAAACAGTACGAAGAGCTCAATAAAATATATTCATAATAAAGGTTAAATTGAAGAAAGAAAAAACAAAATTCATCCTTTTCGGACAAAGCCGCTCGGGGAGTACATTGCTCAAGTCATTGCTCGATTCGCACCAAGATATTATTTGCGACGGTGAACTGTTCAATCCCGATGAGGGTTATGTGACAAATAAGTGGGCTTTGAAATTCTTTCGCCGTTTTCCGGATTTACTTATTAATTACCGGGTGATAAGATCGTTGAGCAAAGTTTACGGATATACGCTTTTTCATTTCCAGATTCGAAACATAGAATTCTTTATGAATCAATCGGTCGATAAGGGATGGAAGATTGTTCACATTACCAGAAATAACATATTTCAACAGTCCCTGTCAAATGTGATTGCAAAAAAAACAGGATTTTGGCACCGGCAAAAAGAAAACAAAACACCTGATTACACAATAAATCTGCCGCCGGAAGAATTAGCGAATGAACTGGAAAAAAGGATCACATGGCACCGATTTGAGGAGGAAATACTTAAAAACTTGGAGCACATCAAAGTTGTTTACGAAAACGATCTTGCAGATTCTCGTCATTGGGACTCATCAATGAAAAGGGTTTTGGAATATATCAATGCCGAACCGTATCCGTTAAACACAAATTTGTTGAAAACCGACCCCCGGCCCTATGACGAAATCATCGAAAATTATAAGGAAATATTGGATTACCTAAAAAAAACACCGTTAAATCATCTAATCCCCAAAAAATAAAAATGAAAAAAAAGATAAATAAAAAATTCGTCATTTTCGGACAAAGCCGTTCGGGAAGCACGCTTTTACTGGAACTGATCAATGCGCATCCGGATATCAATTGCGAAGGCGAACTTTTCAATAAAATATATCGCTATGTCAATCCGAAATGGTTTTTGTTGATGTTGCGTCGATTTCCGGTTTTGTATATCAATCACAGGTTGAAAAAATCCGATTCTCCTGTCTATGGTTTCAAACTGTTTTTTTTTCAGGTGAATGATCCCGAAAAATTACTGAAGCAACTTAACCGGAGAGGCTGGAAATTCATCTGGATCCGGCGCGAAGATATTCTTGCACAATCGCTTTCAAACATCCTGGCATTGGAAACCAATCACTGGCACCGGCGGAAAAATGAAAATGCCCGGCAACAAACTTTGACCATCCCCCCGGAACGGCTGTTAAAAGTGCTGAAAAATAGAACCCGCTGGAAAATAAAAGAGCAAAAAATGATAGAGAATTACGACCATTTACCGGTGGTTTATGAAAGAGACCTTAAAAACAAAGAAAAATGGCAGGAGACGCTTGACAAAGTTTTCCGGTACATTGGTGTTGAACCTGTATCCGTAAAAACAAACCTGGAAAAAACAGATGTTCGCCCCTATTCCGAAAGGATTGAAAATTACGACGAATTGATTGAAACCATGAAAAATTCACAATTTGCTCATTTGTTAGAAAATACTGACTTATAATTATTTTTGTTCCATTCAAAATGATTAATTTAGCAGGGTAAAATATTTTAATACATTTTAGAAAAACAAAAACCATTCAATTAAGAAACATGAAAAAGCCGGCTATTATCATCTTATTATGCTTATCATCCCTCCTTTCAAAGGCAAATCCGATTCCTGTTGCCGACACGATGCGCATTGACGGAAAACTTGTTTTGTACCTTAATGCCATGGATGATTATTTTAACGGCTATTATTACGGCAATTTTCTGGGGAATAACATCAAGGTCTTGTTCGAAAATTATATGATCAGTCACATTTTCGGAGGCCCGTCCGGATATAACACAGCCAGGCAGATTTTTGAACAGTATTTTACGGTGGACGAAAGGTATGTTCAAATAGCCAAGGGAATGATCGAAGGAATGATAGACCTGGGAATTGACCTTTATTCTCCGGCACTGAATGATACCTTGAATTACAAGGATATACTGATAGCCAACTCGGTACCTGATTTTACGGCGTTTTCGGAAAAATGGAAAAACAAGGGACCGGGTTGCTCCGAACTGGCCAGTTGGGGAAGTGCAACACAAAATGATCCGGAACTGAACGGTAGTATGGTGATCTGTCGCCAACTGGATTGGGAAAGTGATCCGGTACTGATTGAAAATGCTTTGATGATCGTTTGGAAAAATGACGGATATTACAAACAGACGATCATCACCTTCGGATTTGCCGGTTTGATCGGAGCACTTTCGGGGGTTAACGAATCGGGTTTGGCCACCTTTCAAAACATGGGGAATTATTATGATTTTCCTGTCGGTTCATCGTTTTATCCGGTAAATTTTGCGCAACGAAACGGACTCGAGGCATTGGATTACAACGGCGACGGAATATGTTCGCCACGCGATGTCTCCGATGCCGTAAGCGAACACAACGTGTCAAGCACATACATCATCACCACTGTGGGACAAAACAGTACGGAAATTCCTGCAGAAGTGCTGGAAATTCATAACAATCTGGGTGATACCATCAGAACGATACAGCAAAATCCTGATTTTTTTGGTGATAACCTGGTGGCGACAAATCATTTTCGATTGCTTAAACCCCCGGCCTATTGCTACCGTTACAAAAGAATTTCCGATTCGTTGATGGTTTCAAACCAGATTTCGGTCGACAGAAACTGGAACATTATGCAAACCGCCGGTGTGACCACTAACCTGCAAACCATTCAATTTATTCCCGAGTGGAACATCCTGCGTTTTTCGTTTGCCGAAATCGGAACTCCGGCCTACTTGTTGCCGCCTTCCGAAGTATTCATTGACACTTTGTTTAACTATGTCGGAATTGAAGAGATTGAAGCTTCGAATCCTGTTCGGATTGAAGTCTTTCCCAACCCGTGTACGGAACAAACGAATATTTCCATACGTTTTGAAAAGCCGGCCAATTTCAAATGTTTTGTGACGGATATCAATGGACGGGTGGTGAATGATTTCGGAAAAACCATCCCGGACCAAAACGAAACAAAGTTTACCTGGCGTACGGCTGAAATCCCTGCGGGAACCTACTTTTTCAATTTGTTTTACCATTCAACGGTTACCGGCAAAAAAGCAATAAAAGTGAAAAAGATCGTGGTTAGCAGGTAATCTCTTTGTAAAGGAAAAATCATAAGCCCCGTAAACCTTGAAATAATTACTGTTAATCCTGCATGGTATAGGGCATTTTCTTTAAATGAACGCCCGAACCAGTTATTCTTACCTTTGCAGTCTGAAATCAAAATATTTGTAAGCGAAAAATCGTTTTGATTTTCGTTAATATTGAGGTGAGGATTTAATTCCTTGAAAAAATAGTATGGCAGACAATTATCGGATTTTAATAAAGAAACTGGATTCCTTTATCAGGAAGTATTATAAAAACCAGATCATCAAAGGGTTGGTCTATACCATTGCTTTGCTGGTCGTTTTCTTTCTTGTGGTTACATTGCTTGAGTACTTTGCATGGTTTGGCAGTGGAGAAAGGGCGGTAATATTTTATTTGTATTTGATAATCAGTTTTGTAGTACTGTTGAAATTCATTTTCGTCCCCTTATTCAAGCTCTTCAGGATTGGAAAGATAATTTCGCATCAGCAGGCTGCAAAGATTATCGGAAGGCATTTCCCGGAAGTTCAGGATCGTTTGTTGAACACTTTGCAACTGAAAGAATTAAGTGATAATTCAACAGAAAGTGCCGAATTGATCAATGCAAGCATCAATCAGCGTATCGCACAATTGAAACCGGTTCCCTTCGGAAAAGCAATTGATTTTAAATCCAACCGGAAATACCTGAAATATGCGCTCCCACCGGTGCTGATATTTTTAATTCTGCTGCTGGCTTCACCGGGAGTTATCACCGAACCGACAACACGGATCGTAAGATACAGCGAGAATTTCGAACGAAAAGCACCTTTTGATTTTGAACTTCAAAACAAAAATTTGTCGGCAATACAGCAAGAAGATTTTACCGTTGACCTGAAAATGGTAGGAGAGCGTGTCCCTGATCAGGTTTTTATCTTCTGGAACGGGAAAAGTTTCAGGATGCGTAAGCTCAATACGGTGAGATTTACACATACTTTCAGAAATTTGCAAAAGGATGTGGAGTTCTCTTTCAAGGCCGGAAAATTCAATTCGAAGAAATACAAAATCAATGTATTGCCTAAACCCATCGTTTTGAATTTTGAAACGGAAATGGATTATCCCGATTACACTGGGCATCAGGATGAATTATTGGATAATACGGGCGATTTGATCATTCCGGAAGGAACCAATGTGAAGTGGATATTCAGCACAAAAGATGCGGAAAGACTCGACATGCGATTTCCCGATAGCCTGTACTCGCTTCAACAAAAGAAAAAGAACATGTTTGTTTTTGAGAAACAATTTTTCAAAAGCCAGCCCTATTCGGTAAGTATCCGAAACAAATACTTCAAAAATAACGATTCGTTGCTTTTTACCGTGAGTGTCATCCCCGACGTTTACCCGTCAATAAGTGTGGAGGAATTCAGGGATTCACTGGATAACAGCAGGCTTTATTTTCGCGGTTTTATCAAGGATGATTACGGATTCCGTAAATTGCTGTTTTATTACAAATACAATGATAAAAACAATCCCGGGAAAACCATGGAAGGGAAATTTCATACACAACCCATCGGAATCAGAGAAAATTCGAATCAACAGCAGTTTTTCCATTTTTTCGATCTTTCCGCCCTCAACCTTCAGGCAGGAGATGAGGTGGAATATTTTTTTGAGGTATGGGATAATGATGCCGTAAACGGAAGTAAATCATCGCGTACGCAAAAAATGATTTTCAAGGCACCGACACTTGAAGAACTTGAAGAGCAGACCGATAATGCAAACAACGAGATAAAAGACGACATGGAAAGTGCCATGAAAGACCTGAAGTTGCTTCAACGGGATATTGACGATTTGAGCAAAAAAATGGTCGAAAAAAATACGCTGACATGGCAGGATAAACAGCAAATACAGGATTTGCTCAACAGACAAATGTCCATACAGGAAAGGATTGATAATCTGCAAAAGACCAATAGCGAGAAAATGAAAAATGAGGAGCAGTATAAGAACATGGACGAAGAGATGATGCGTAAAATGGAAGAACTGCAAAAACTGATGGAAAGCCTCATGACGGACGAAATGAAGGATCTGATCAAACAGATACAGGATCTGCTTGATGAGCTTGACAAAGACAAGGTGAACGAGATGATGGAGCAGATGAAGATGAACAGTGATGAGATGGAAAGTGAGCTTGACCGTAACCTTGAACTATTCAAACAACTTGAATTTGAACAAAAGCTACAGGAAACCATCGACAAATTGAAAGACCTTGCCGATAAACAGGAAAAATTAGCTGAAGAAACAAAGAAAAATGCAGATAATCAGGATGCTACGAAAGATTTAAAAGAAAAACAGGATCAGTTGAACAAAGAATTTGAAAAGTTGAGAGAAGACCTGGATGATCTGCAAAAAAAGAACGAGGAGCTGGAAAATCCGAACCAGATGGAAGATACCCAACCGCAGGAGGAAGATATTGAGCAAAAAATGGAGGAGAGTTCGCAAGACCTTCAAAATCAAAAGAATGATAAGGCTTCGGAGAATCAGAAGGATGCTTCGCAAAAGATGCAGGAACTATCCGATCAGTTGCAACAGATGATGAACGACATGCAGATGGAACAAACGGGGGAAGATATCAACACTTTGCGTGAAATCCTGGAAAACCTGTTGCAGGTATCTTTTGATCAGGAAGACCTGATGAATAAATACAGAGAAGTAAATTCGAATGATCCGAAATATATGCTGACGGTCGAAGAACAGAAGGACCTGAAAGATAATATGGACATGATCGCCGATTCGTTGCATGCGTTGGGAAAAAGGGAAATGTCGGTCAATGCCATCATCAATAAGGAACTCAATGCCATCAATTACAATTTTGAAAAAGTGGTTGATCAGATGAACAACCGGAAAAAGGGAAAGGCATTGAAGAGCCAGCAACTGATCATGACCTCGGTAAACAACCTTGCCTTACTGCTTGGTGAAGCGCTGGAACAGATGCAGCAACAGATGATGCAGATGCAGTCGTCGGGTAATTCATCCTGCCAGAAACCGGGAAAGCCCGGCATGGGAGGATCATCGAAAATGAAGTCCATGAAACAACTTCAGGAACAGCTTAACAAGCAATTACAGGAATTAAGAAAAGGAAAAAAACCGGGACAGAAGATGAGCGGTGGTCAAAAAATGAGCGAACAGCTTGCAAGGATGGCTGCGCAGCAAGCTGCCATAAGAAGACAAATGGAACAGTATCGGGACCAACTGAAAGAGGAGGGTAGGGGAAACGACGGAAATGTTTCGAAAATGATCGAAGACATGGAAAAAACGGAGAAGGATATTGTGAACAGAAACATTACCCAACAAACATTAAAGCGACAACAGGAAATACTCACCAGATTGCTGAAATCGGAAAAGGCGGAAATGAAACGTGAACAGGAAGAGCGAAGAGAATCGAAGGAAGCCAAAAATTACAAAACAAGCAATCCGGATGAGTTTTTCGATTATGAGAAAATTAAGAATAAAGAAGTGGAATTGTTGAAGACGGTTCCTCCGACACTCAACCCGTTTTATAAAAATAAAGTTACGGAATACTTTTATCGTTTTGAAGAACGATAGTGCAAAGAAATGACAAAAAACAAGATCAATTTTTTCAACGAAAAAACGAAATATCAGGTAAAGAAAAGGAATCTGATTCGGATGTGGATCGAAAAATCCATCGAAAAGGAAAAGAGAATCCCCGGTGATATAAATATCATCATTTGCAGTGATGATTACCTGTATGAAATGAACATCAACTATTTGAAACACGATACGTTCACCGATATTATTACCTTTGATTATTCGGAAGAGAATAGCGTTTCGGGGGATTTGTTCATCAGTATTGAAAGGGTACGGGAAAATGCAAAGAAATTTTCGGGAAGAGTGGAAAATGAATTGCACAGAGTGATCATTCATGGTATTTTACATCTTTGCGGATACGATGATAAAACGGATGAAGAAAAAGGAAAAATGAGACAAAAAGAAAATGATTACCTTTCGGAAAGACCCGAAGGGATGGTGCTTTCAGCATAATGTTTCACGTGAAACAAAATAAAAATGTTTGAAGAATACGATGTGATAGTAGTAGGAGCAGGACATGCCGGAAGTGAGGCGGCGGCAGCGGCAGCTAACCTCGGTTCCAGGGTGTTGCTGATCACCATGAATATGAACAATATTGCACAGATGTCGTGCAATCCTGCCATGGGAGGAATAGCCAAAGGCCAGATCGTTCGTGAGCTGGATGCACTGGGCGGGTATTCCGGTATCGTGACCGACCGTACCATGATCCAGTTTAGGATGCTCAATAAATCAAAAGGGCCTGCCATGTGGAGCCCGCGGGCACAAAGCGACAGGATGCTTTTTTCAATGGAATGGAGAAAAATGCTCGAAGGTATCCCCAATTTGAGCTTCTGGCAGGATATGGTTGTGGATATTATCGTTAAAGACAATCATGTAAAAGGTGTACGTACGGCAATGGGGCAGGAGATCGCTGCAAAATCGGTGATACTCACCAACGGAACATTTCTCAATGGTGTCATACACATCGGACGGAAGAAATTTGACGGCGGCCGAATAGGGGAGAATGCATCAAAAGGATTAACCGAATCACTCAACCGCCTGGGGTTTGAATCGTCGAGGATGAAAACCGGAACCCCGGTCAGAGTGGACGGGCGCACCATTGATTTTTCGAAAATGCAGGAACAACTTGGCGACGAAAAGCCGGGAAAATTTTCATTTACAGAAACCCCGGAACTGACAAAACAAAGAAGTTGTTACATAACATATACCAGTCCTGTTGTTCACGAAACCCTGAAGCTCGGTTTTCTGGATTCACCCATGTTCAACGGAAGGATAGAGGGCGTAGGACCGAGATATTGCCCGTCAATAGAGGATAAGATCGAACGCTTTTCCGACAAGACCAGCCATCAGCTTTTTATCGAGCCCGAAGGCTGGAATACGGTGGAGTATTATGTCAACGGTTTTTCTTCATCGCTTCCCGATCATATTCAGTTTAAAGCTCTGCAAAAGATCCCGGGATTTGAAAACGCAAAAATATTCCGTCCCGGTTATGCCATCGAATACGATTATTTCCCGCCGGTGCAACTCAAATACACCCTGGAAACAAAACTTGTAGAAAACCTGTATTTTGCCGGTCAGATCAACGGTACCACAGGATATGAAGAGGCCGGAGCACAAGGGATCGTAGCAGGAATAAATGCCCATTTAAAGATCAACGAATTGCCGGAGTTCATCCTTCGGCGCTCGGATGCATACATTGGTGTGCTGATTGACGATCTGATCACAAAAGGAGTTGACGAACCATACAGAATGTTTACTTCGAGAGCTGAATACCGCATTTTGTTACGCCAAGATAATGCCGACCTGCGTCTGACTCCTTTAGCACACAAAATTGGGCTTGCCTCATTCCAGAGAATGGAACGCGTATCTTTTAAACAGGAAATGATCAAACGGATCATCCGTTTTGTGAAGAAGGAAAGTGTACATCCGGATGATATCAACCCATACCTTGAAAAGGTAAACTCAAAACCGATAGTTCAGAAAATGAAAATTTCGAGTTTGATCCTCCGGCCCGAAGTGACAATGAATGATCTTATCCGGCAAATTCCTTCATTAAATCATTTCATCCGGTCGCTGGGCAATCAAATCAACGAGATCATTGAAGAGACAGAAATATTGATCAAATATGATAATTACATCACCAAAGAGCAAGACATTGCCAATAAGTTGTCGAACCTTGAACACATTAAATTAAGAGAAGATTTCGATTACCGGAGTTTAAAATCATTGAGCTACGAGGCAAGGGAAAAGCTTTCGAAAATACGCCCTGCAAGTATCGGTCAGGCATCGAGGATCAGCGGCGTGTCGCCGGCAGATATTTCCGTTTTGCTTGTGTATCTTGGAAGATAGGAGAATGTTTCACGTGGAACAATCAGAAAAAATACATGTAAAAAATTGCCCGGTTTGCAAAGGCGAGCACCTGGAAAAATTTCTTGACATCAAGGATTATTTTTTAACCGGCGAAGAATTTGGCATTACGGAATGCAAAAAATGCGGATTGCTTTTTACCAATCCGAGGCCTGATGAAAAGGAGTTGCCGAAATATTACGAATCCGTTGATTATCTCTCGCACAGTAAAGAAGACCGGGGGGTGTTCAGCCGGCTTTACAATATCATCCGGGCATATTCGGTTAGAAAAAAGTACGGGCTCATTACAAAATACAAAAAGAACGGAAAGTTACTCGACATCGGTTGCGGAACGGGAGAGGTGCTCAATTATTTTTCGAAGAAAGGGTGGGAGGTCAAAGGAATAGAACCTGCCGAAAGTGCACGGACATTCGCAAGGAAGAATTACGGACTGTCGGTATCGCCCGAAAAAGAAATTGATAATTTGGAATCAGATGGTTTTGATGTGATCACCTTGTGGCATGTTTTGGAGCATGTAACCGATCCGGTTAAGCGAATGCAACAAATTTACAGGTTGTTGAAGGATGATGGGATACTTGTGATCGCTTTGCCCAATCACAAGGCCTGGGAAGCGGAGAAATTTTCATCCTATTGGGCAGCCTGGGATGTACCCCGGCACCTGTTCCATTTTTCTAAAGAGTCATTCGGTTTTTTAGCCCGGCAAAATCATTTTGAGGTGATCAAAACCCTCCCCATGAAATTCGATTCCTATTACGTAAGTTTATTGAGTTTAAAATATCAATCCGGAAAGATGAATTATCCCAAAGCGTTTTATTTTGGAATGAGGTCAAATTTCAGCGCAAAAAGTAATGAGAATAGCTATTCAAGTCTGATTTACATCCTGAAGAAGAAAAAAAGTTAATTTAATGCGATATCAGGGATTTTTCACCCCGGAAAGTATCGAAATATTAAAATTTTGAGATCGTTTGTTAGAGCGAAAATATTTAACCCGCCCTAACATGATGATAATGAGATTAAAAAGAGGGAATGCGAATATTATGGTAAAGCACAAACACATAAATGTATTTACATATATAGTTGCATCCGCTATTGTTTTTGGAATTGCTCTTTTGTTGGGGCATATTTTTCAAAACGAAATTAAGCCGGAAAATATTTATTCGAAGATACAACGGATCATTGACCGGAAAGAGGCCCAACTGAAAGACCATACAAAAATGATCAAAGAGGAATTGAGGCACTCACCCGATTCTTTATTTGAAAATTTAGCACATCTATCCGGAAAATATGCGAAGGATGGTTTTGTATGTATGATCCTGAATGATGAATCGCTGGTTTACTGGTCCGACAATTCCATATCCCTTGATTTTATCAACCGTAATGATCTGTCAGGTGTTGTCAATACCGGCAATGCTTTTTTAAGGGTAAATAGAACGGATTTAGATAGTTATACAATTATTGATGGTTACATCATCCGGTACGATTATCCTTATGTAAACGATTATCTGGAAAACAGTTTTCACCGGTCGTTTCATCTCAACTGCAACCCTAAGGTTTCGTTGAATGGTGGAAATCACAATATTACGGGCAGCGACGGACAATTTCTTTTTTCTGTCACACTTTCCGCATCCGATACCATGGGCAACAGCAGGACGTTTATTCTGCTCTTTTTATATTCGCTTTCGATCCTGCTTTTTTTACGTTTTATATACGAATTGCATTATATATTTTACCGGCGCAACGGATTGCATTTTCTTTTCATCGGCGGATATATCTTTGATCTGGTTTTAATACGCGTTTTGTTATATCTATTCAGGGTGCCGCGAATATTATACGAATCGGACATTTTCAGCCCGAAATATTATGCCTATTCCGATTTTATCCCATCGCTTGGCGACTTGTTTTTAACCACTCTTTTCATTGTGGTCATATCCTTTTTTCTTTTCCGGCAGATAAAGTTTAACCTGAAATACCTGAAACGAAAGGCATTTTACAAGCAGTTCATCATCTTCACGCTATTCGTACATGTTTTTATCTTTTTCAAAGGCGTCACCTTTTTGTTCAAAAGCATTATTGTTGACTCCAATATATCGCTCGACCTCAATCATATTTTTACCCTTTCGGGAATGAGCATCATCAGTTTTCTCATATTGACCGGTATTTTACTTTCCTATTTTCTGATCACCTCCAAACTGATATTTTTCGCTTACCAATACAGCATGGGGTTTGCCAATTTCATCGGACAGCTACTGGTTGTTTTTGTTCTTTTTTCAACGCTTTGCTTTGCCGGTGCACATTGCGATTTTTATTATCTGTTGTTTGTATTTTTCTATGTACTTTCCTTTTGGTTTTTCTTTCGTTATCGAAATTACAAACTTTCGCTGTCGAACATTGTTTTTTACCTTTTGTTCTTTTCACTGGTTTCCACCTATGCCCTCCATCAGAATAATGATCTGAAAGAGAAGGAATACCGCAAGCTGCTTGCCGTGAAATTATCGTCCGATCAGCGTGATCCGCTGACTGAATATTTATTTACGAAAGTTTATCAAAACATCAGCAACGACCCGAAGGTAGAACATTACCTCAAGGCGTACCTCCGTAATGAGGTTAATCAGGATAGTCTGAATACCTATTTAACGGAGCGGTATTTTTCGGGGTTCTGGAAAAAATACATTGCGCAGATCACCGTTTGTTCGCCCGACGAATACCTTTTGATCAGGCCTGAAAACATAGAGATGAATTGCTTTGATTATTTCGATACCATCATTGTGCAAAACAGTGTTGAAATCCCGGCTTCCAGATTATTTTACATCAATTATTCGCCGGTGGAGAGCGGTTATTTGTCCGTACTTGTTTTTGACATTACATCCCAAAATGTTCACATTCCCGTAAAGATTTACATTGAATTTATGCCCAAATATGCGGGCAGAAATCTCGGTTTTCCCGATTTGCTGGTTGACAACAAAATCGACAAGTCGCCTGATCTTTCCGATTACAGTTATGCCAAATACGAAGGGAAAGTGCTTTATAAAAGGGTGGGTAAATATTTTTACAACATCAATCTGTCGCATTACGGGCATTTCAATCGGCAATTCGTTTTTTTCAACAAAAACGGATACAATCATCTTTATTACCGCATTGACGATCATCAGGATTTGCTTATCAGCAAAAAACAAAAGACCGTCATGGATATTCTGGCGCCGTTTTCATACCTGTTTCTTGCTTACGGCACATTTATCCTTCTTATCTTCTTTTTGTTTATTCTTCCGGTATCGCATCGCACAATGCATCTTAATTACCGAACAAGGCTGCAAATCGCCATGTTTTCCATCATTCTGTTCTCCTTTGTGGTCATCGGTGTATTTACGATGTATTACATCAACAACCTTAACGAACAGAAAAACCGGGATATTTTGAGCGAAAAAACCCATTCGGTACTGGTAGAACTGCAGCAGAAACTCGCCACGCAGCAAAGCCTGAATCATCTCCGTGATTATACCGAAAACCTTCTGGTCAAATTTTCCGCCGTATTTTTCACCGACATCAACCTGTTCGATCTTTCGGGAGATTTGATCAGCTCGTCACGTCAGCAGATTTTCAATGAGAAACTGATCAGCAGAAGAATGAATCCCAACGCTTTTTACCAGCTTACGGTCAACAACAGTTCGCTTTATATTCATAACGAAACCATCGGGAAACAGAATTACCTTTCGGCATACATTCCGTTTATCAACAACCAAAACCGGGTAATTGCCTATCTGAATCTGCCCTATTTTGCCAAGGAAAACGATCTGAAGCGCGAAATATCTTCTTTTTTGGTGGCTTACATCAACATCTATGTTATTCTGATGGCGCTTTCCATCTTGCTGGCATTGGTTATTTCCAATTATATTTCAAGGCCTATCAAGCTTATCATGACAAAAATACGGGAAGTAAGGCTGCTGGGGCAAAACGAAAAGATCGTGTGGAACCGCAACGATGAGATCGGCAAGCTGGTGAACGAATACAACCGGATGATCGATGAGCTGGCGCGTAGTGCGGAGCTGCTGGCACGCTCGGAACGGGAAAGTGCCTGGCGCGAAATGGCAAGACAGGTGGCTCACGAGATCAAAAACCCACTGACGCCGATGAAACTCAGCGTGCAGTATTTGGAACAATCGTGGAACCGCCACTCCCCCGACTGGGACAAGCGTCTGGCCAAGTTCACACAAACCATGATAGAGCAGATAGACACCCTTTCGGCCATTGCCGGCGAGTTTTCGGACTTTGCCAAAATGCCCGTCACCAAAAAGGAAAACACCAACCTTGTGGAAGTCATCCAAAACGCCATCAGCCTTTTCAGGAATTACGACAATGTGCATATCACTTTTTCCAAGCCCTCTTTCAGCGATTTCTTTGTTTTTGCCGACAAAGAACAATTGTTGCGCGCGTTTAACAATCTGCTGAAAAATTCCATTCAGGCCATCGGCACCCGCCCCGACGGTAAGATTGAGATCACCGTGGAGCATTCCGGTACCAATTGCAAAATAGAAATTACCGACAACGGGGGAGGGATCCCTGCGGAGCTGCGCAATAAGATATTTTCGCCCAACTTTACCACCAAATCCGGCGGCATGGGACTGGGTCTGGCCATCGTACGCAGCATCATCGTCAATTCGGGCGGCGAAATTTCTTTCCGCTCCGTCGAGGGGAAGGGAACTACTTTCGTTATTTTGTTGCCTTTG